>NZ_JBZXDO010000016.1:0-118011 GCF_058725505.1 Serratia sp. A07 | reverse complement strand
AAAGCGGCCTGCACTACAACCTGTTCCGCTACTACGAACCCGAGGTGGGGCGTTTCACCACGCAGGATCCGATAGGGCTGCGCGGTGGGCTGAACCTGTATCAGTATGCGCCGAACCCGCTGATGTGGGTGGATCCGTTGGGGTTATCTCCAGTAAGCCCAAAAACTGTTCTTTTCTCACAAGACAGTATTAATCCTGTCTTCGATGATGGCAGGAATGTTAATGAGTTAATTCATAGATTGAAAAACGATCCGTCATATATCAATCAAGTAGAACCTATTAGAAAAGTAAGAATGCGTGATTTACCAGAAAATGTACAAGAAAGGTTAATTTCCCAAGGTGCACATAAGGATTCTGTCTTTAGTCTTGATAACCGGCGTCTTTATGCAGCTAAAGAGGCTGGTGTAGCCAAAATCCCTTCTAGGTGGGCAACACAGGAAGAATTGTCGAAAATTAATCTTAATAGGCGTTTTTCAACTAAGAATTCAGGCAGGTCAATTAGAACTAGAGGATGTGCTTAAAATGAATGTACAAGCAATAAAAACTAAGTATGGGATCATGCTAGGACGAGATGCCTTGATTATTTCTGAACATGAAATGAGTTTTTCTCCTTTTACATTTAAAGTTAAAGCGTTGCTTTCGTTATCGGCATGCGAGCCAGAGATTTTGAATGAGGCAGATGTGAAAATAGAGTTCTTTTTTAGTGAAATAGAAAGGATGTCTATTTATAAAGTTGATGACTACCCTTATGAGAGGTATTCAGAGTCAAGCTTTGATTTGCTGGAAGAATACAGTTCAGGAAAAAAAAGAGTTGCGTTAAGTACTTATGATCATGTTTTCGATGTTACAGGTAATTTTAAAATATTGTATGAATAACGGGGCGTTTTGAGTCGCAGAAAAAGATCGAAGTGGTAGGAGGCATAGTAACAACAACAGTCGCTGCGCGACACCTTTGGATTGATAGAACACACGAAGCAGGACTACTCGATGTCTCAACACCATCGAGTAGGTACCTGTAACCTATTAGCTGTTAAACCAATAACGGCGTGGGCGGTAGCGTGCTAAAACTACGAATCCGTGAAGTATGGCCAAGCCCGTGGTTATGAACAGTATTATATGGAAAAATATAAAACAAGCACTGGTGTTATAGGTGAGGGAATATCTCCGGTGAATAGAGGAAATAAATACAATTCATTCATGGCCGTACAGATCCTCGCGCAGTAGCATTTAAAGATGCTTGTGTAAATAAGAAAAGGTTAGGAGGTGAATGTTGATGAGTAAACCCGAGCTTTGGGGTTGGGAAAAGAAATCAAGGACAATGCTCAGATTTATTAAGCCGGGTGATGTATTCTGCTTTAAGCTAACAGATGAAAAGTATCGTTTTAGGCGGATTATATCTAAGGTTAGCATTGGTCACTCGGCAGAAATATTTGATGCATTCTCTAAAGAGCCGAAGGTGCCAGATGATTTGTTCTCTAATGCCCAAGTGGGGTCACACCCAATAATTTTGGATGCATATAGTCTGTTTGATAAAAAAATCTCTGGTGAGTGGAGAATTATAGGTCATCAGGAAGGGCAGGTTAAAAAATTCGAAAATACCTATTTTGTGTATGGCGCTTTAGGGAATAGAAAGAAAGTAGATATGTATGGGAATAGTGAAAATGTTTCTGATAAAGACTCGGAACATTATCCGCCATATATGCCTAGTAATGACATGCACGTGCGGAAATTGCTAGCTATTTAATTTTCAAATGATGATGTCTAATAGATTATTCAATTGAGAGCCATCTAAGTATAAGGGTGGCTTGAATGGGGTGACGGAATATCTGGATGATGTGTCAGCGAAATTCACATCAGTCCATTCTCAGCTGATTTTCGGTGAAATAAATCGTGAAAAGTTAATATTTAGCTCTTTAGAAATTATTATAAAATCAAACAGTTAAGATTATATGGCAGGCCGCCTGCTGCAACACCGCGAACCTAATCAGGGCAAACCGGGCGCGCGGCTGGTGTACGATCTGGCGGATAACCTGCTGGGCGAGCGCAGCCCGCAGAGCGACATCGACGCGCACCTGCCGCTGGCGCCGAGCGCCGACAAACTAAATACCCAATGTGCCATCAATCAGGGTGCGACAGTGCCCGCCGATCCAGGGTTCGCCGTCAATAAAACGCACGCTCACGCGGCCATCTCGATTCAGTTGGGTGCCTTGGCGCACCAGGTAGCCCTGTGCGGTCTGGCCGCCGTCGGGAAAGCGGTTGGCCTTCAATAAGCGCGCCAGGCAGGCGTTGGCGCTGCCGGTCACCGGATCTTCAATCAAGGCACCGCATTCCACCATAAACGCGCGCATTTCGTAATCGGCCGGTTCGGCCGTGGTGCAGGCGCCATAGATCACCACGCCATCCACATCGCAAGCCGTTTGCAGCCGTTTAATCGTGGCCTGATCCGGTGTCGCCGCCAGGCAGGATTGTGCGTCCGGCAGGCGCACCATCAGCCAGCGAATGCCCATCTCGGCAATCACCGGCAGGGGGCCTCCTTCAATCACCGCGGGCCGTAAAGCGGCCATCAGCCGTTCTGTTTCCTCAGCCGCCATTGGGCGAAACTCAACTTCGGGTGCGGCGAACGCCAATGTGCCTTCCGGCAGGATATTGACCGCCACCAGGCCGACGCCGCATTCCTGCATCACCGTTCCAGGCCGTTTAGGCGTCAATCCGGCTTCCAGCAGGGCGTGGGCGGTGCCCAGCGTTGGGTGGCCGGCGAAGGGCAGCTCTTTTTCGGTGGTGAAAATGCGCACCTTATAATCCGCCGCCGGGTGCGTCGGGTTAAGTACAAAAGTGGTTTCCGAAAGGTTGGTCCAACGGGCCAATGCCAGCATCTGCGCGGTGCTCAGCCCCTCGGCCTCCAGTACCACCGCCACGGGGTTGCCCTGCAGCGGCGTACGGGTAAACACGTCCACCTGTTTGTAGGCGCGGGGTGTCACATCATCACTTCTGAGCATTGGCCATCATCCGTTATCAACAAAACCTGATGATAACGATATTCGCCAATGGCTTCAAAGGGTTGAGTTTTGATTTGAGATACCCGCCCGTCGCCATTTCAGCTCCGGCTTGGCGAACATCACCAGGTTGCCCAGCAGGATCAGGCACAGGCCCAGCACGGCGTTGAAGTGCCACTGATAGCCTTCGTAGATCGTTGAGATGGTCAGCGCCACCAGCGGGAACAGCAGGGTGCTGTAGGCCGCCGCGCCGGCGCCGATGCGGCCGAGCAGGCTGAAGTAAGCGGCGAAGGCGATCACCGATCCGAAAATCGCCAGGTACAGCAGGGAGCCGATATAGCGGCTGCTGTGTTCCATCTGGAACGAGGCGCCCTGCGCCAAGGCGATCAGCGCCATCAACAGCGCGCCGTAGGTCATGGCGTAGGTGTTGGTGGAAAAGATATCCAGCCCGCGGCGCTGATGGCGCGTGCTGATCATGTTGCCCAGCGAGAAGCCGTAGGTGCCGAGCGCGCTCAGGCCGATGCCTTTGAGCAGCTCCGGCGCTATGCGGGTGGCGGCCAGATCTTGCCAAAACAGCGCCACGATGCCGGTCAACCCCAGCAGCGCCGCCGGCAGCAGGTTGGGGCTGGGGCGCTGGCGGAAAAACAGCAGGCTGTTGAGGGCGTTGAACAGTACCGCCATCGAGAAGATCACCGATTCCAGCCCGCTGCTGATGTAGGCCGCCGCATGGTAGAAGCAGAAGAAGTTGAAGCCGAACACGCAGCAGCCCTGCAGCACGCAGAATAGATGATCGCGCGGAGCGAGGCGGCGCAGGCGGCGCGTTAGCAGCAGTACGGCGAACATCACCGCGGCGGAAATGGCGAAGCGGTAAGCGATCGATACGGGAATGGCCACCGGCCCTTCCTGTTGCAGGGTGATCGCAATCCAGGTGGTGCCCCAAATCAGCACCACGGCGAGGTACAACAGCGCATTCATTCTATTTGTTACTCCGAAAAAACCGATGGCGCAGTATCCGCTTTGGCGCGCGGCGGCGCTTGCAGCGCTTTGCGCTCAGTTGCATATTCTTGCGCTTTTTTTGCCAAAAGCGCGGGGCGGCGGCTGGTATGCGGCGGCGCCACTCTTTACACTGTCGGCATGTCGAACAACGGGGCCGGCGATGTCCAACTATCAGGCGTTTGAAACACTGCGTGAGCACAAGGCGCGGCTGCACGGCAGCGTGCTGCTGGGCACCGGCGTGGAGCTGGCCGCCTGGTCCAACTGCAACGATCGCGTCACGCAGGAAAGCGCCGACCACCATACCCTGAGCCTGTACGTCGCCGACGGCTATGAGTGCTACCAGCAGGTGCCGGGCGGCTGGCGCAACGGCGGCGGGCCGGATCGGTTCTGCATCATGCCGCGCCAATACGCCTCCACCTGGGATGTGCGCAGCGATTTGTCGTTCGTGCACCTGTATTGCACCGATGGGCATCTGCGGCAGCTGGCGGAGCAGACCTGGGATCGCAGCCCGGCGGCGATCAACGTGGAGCCGCGCAGCTTCGGCGAAGATCCGCAGATCACGCTGCTGTACCGCCAGTTTTTGCTCAACTGCGACTGGCGGGACAGCGCCAATCTGCTGGCGCTCAGCAGCGCGTCGAACCTGCTGATGTCACACCTGATCCAACGTTACAGCCAGCTGCAGTGGAAGCTGCCGCCGGTGCGCGGCGGCCTGGCGCCTGCGGTAGCCAGGCGGGTGCGGGAATATATCGCAAGCCACCTCGATCGGCCATTGCTGTTGGCGGATCTGGCGGCGCAGGCCGGGTTGAGCGAATACCATTTCGCCCGCATGTTCAAGCACGCCACCGGCCTGGCGCCGCACCAGTTCGTGATGCGCGCCCGGCTGCAGCGGGCGGAACAGCTGTTGCGGCATAGCCAACAGCCGATCACCGAGATCGCGCTGGCGTGCGGCTTCAGTTCCGCCAGCCATTTCAGCAACCGCTTCAAGGCGGCCTATGGATTTGCTCCGCTGCAGGTGCGGCTGGGGCGCTAACCGAAAGGGAGTGCAGCATGGATCAACAGTTTGCCGGGCTGGGCGTGTTGTTTGTCGCCGGATTCGGGCCCATCACGCGTGAGAACGACGAGAGCAAGGCATTTTATGTCGAGGCGCTGGGGCTGCCGCTCAAGCCGATGCCGGGCAACGAAACCTATCTGCTGTCGGAGCAAGGCGCGCTGGACGGGGTGAAGCATTTCGCCCTGTGGCCGCTGGCGCAGGCGGCGCAGTCCTGCTTTGGCGACGATCGCTGGCCGGCGGATCTCGCGGTGCCGCAGGCGTGGATCGAGTTCGACGTGGCCGACATGGCGGCCGCCACCCAGGGGCTGGTCGATCGCGGTTATCGGCTGTTGGTCGCCAACCGCGAAGAGCCGTGGGGGCAGAGCGTTACCCGTTTGCTCAGCCCGGAAGGGTTGCTGGTCGGCGTCACCTATACGCCCTGGCTGCGGTAAACGCCACGCCGTTCGCCGCCGCCTGCCGGCGGTGAGCGGCTTAAGAACAAATACGCATTAGCTTAAAGCGGTCTGCGCTATAGACCCATCAAATCCCCGAGTGGTTTCCCTTCCTGTAAGCAGAAATTCCGTTCATTGCGTAAAAACCAATGGCCAGAACGCGCTATTGCCATGCCATTTTACGGCGATTTTCCCCCGTCTTTTTTTGCCGCCAGGTGCCTGATGGGAATAGAGATTATTCTTATATTTCCGCCAACCCTTAAGAAATAATAATGATTCTCGTTTTCAACCACGGAAAGGAGAAGGAACGATGAAAACAGTGAAGCGAACGGGCATCGCGCTGGCGATAGCCCTGACTTTCCCCCTGGCATTGCCCGCCGCTACGGCGGCGCAACCCTCCCTGACAAACAGTAAGGCGGCGACGATGACGGAAAAACACGGGCAGTTCATTGCGGTCGGTAAAGTGGTGCAGGTGACCTTCGGCGATTTCGCCTTCAAGCTGGATTTTACCGATGACAAGACCATGACCTTCACCGGCATCGGCGAGGCGTCGCAGGGCATCACCGATACGGTGCAGTACACCGCAGTGGAGATTCGGCCGAAGGTTTACATGGTTTATTGGCACGAACCGCAGTCCGGCGACAACGTGACGCATATCGAGGACTTTGAGCGCGGCGAGGTGTACACCAACATCGCCGCCAAGGACGGCAGCTTCACCCATCTGAAAGGGCAGCTGAAAATCGTAGGTCACTCAGGAAAATAAGGAGCAGTTATGAAAAAGGCATTGATCACCTGTGCAATCGTCGGCGGCTTGCTGGCGAGTTACCCGGCGCTGTCAACGGATCAGGCGGCGTCTTACAAATCGGCCGGCAAAGGCGGTTATCATCATGCCCAGCAGAAGCTGAAGGTGGTGGAAGATCTGTACGCGGGCTTCTTCAACCGCCACGACATCGGCGTGGCGCAGAGGCTGATTGTGGAAAACTACAAGCAGCATAACCCGTTCGTCGGCGACGGCATCAAGCCGTTCCTGGATTTCTTCAGCCAGACCTTTAAGGACAATCCGCAGTACAGCGCCAAAATATACCGCAGCGCGGTCAACGGCGATCTGGTCTATGTTCACGTCAAATACCAAAATAACCCGCAGGATCGCGGCACCGCCAGCGTGGATATTTATCGGGTGAACGATCAGGGGAAAATCACCGAGCATTGGGACGTCAATCAGGATGTGCCGGAAAAATCGGCCAACGACAATACCATGTTCTGATCCGCAAGGGCCGCTGCGGCGGCCCTCAACACGCCCGCAACACTTTATTTACTTACATAAATATTAAATGACCGCCGCGTCGAGTAGGCTACGGCCGCCTTTGGCAGTGGTGGCACGGTTGATGGGCGTCATTGTCCCGCCACTGCTTGAGGCGTTTCCCCGCATTTCCCGTTATCCCGCGCGTTGACTCTCCACTTTTTTGAACTGATGGCGCAGCTGCAGCGCATTGCAAAGCACCAACACCGCCGTCACCGCGAACACCCAGCGGAACCCCATCATCGCCGAAATGCCCGAACCCAGCAGCGGGCCAACCACGTTGCCCAGGTACATAAAGGATTGGTTATAGCCGAAGATGCGCCCGGTTACCTGATCGGAGGAATACCTCAGCAGCAGTGCCTGCACCGCCGGCATCAGCGCCCCGTCGGCGAAGCCGAGCAGGAAGCGCAGAATGCCCAGCTGCAGCGGCGTATTGACCCAGGCCATCACGGCGAACAGCCCGGTGGTGAACAGCAGCGCGGCGATCAGGATGCGCGCGGTGCCGATGCGATCGCCGAGGCGCCCGAGGCGCGGCGCCGAGATCAGCGCCGCAATGCCGGGCACGGCGGCGATCATGCCGCTGACAAAGGCAATATTGCTGACGTCGCCGGACAGCTCGCGGATGAACAGCGTCAGGATCGGGCTGATGGACGAGTTGGCCAGCTGGATCATCAGGGTACAAACGAACAGGGTGACGATCAGCGTCGGATAGGGCAGCGAACGGAATACCGCCTTGCCGCTCAGCTGATCCGCTTTTTTCACCGTGATGCGCCGCTCTTTAATCAGGAACAGCGTCACCAGGAAGCTGACGAACATCAGCCCGGCGGTGACGAAAAACACCACCCGCAGCCCCAGATGATCGGCCATCAGCCCGCCCAAGAGCGGCCCGGCGATCACGCCGGAGATCTGCCCGGTAGAGAGCGTGCCCAGCGCCCAGCCGCTTTTATCGCGCGGCGCCTGCGAGGCGACCAGCGCCATGGCGTTGGGAATATAGCCGGACGTCAGCCCCATCAGGGCGCGCAGCGCGAACAGCTGCCAGACGTTGGTGGCCAGCCCCTGCAGCGCGATGACGATCGCCATGCCCAGCGAGGCGCGCAGCAGCATCAGCTTGCGGCCTTTGCGGTCGGCCAGGCTGCCCCACAGCGGTGAGACTACCGCCGAGACCAAAAAGGTGCCGCTGAACACCAGCCCGGACCACAGGCTGAGGGATTGGTGATCGCTGACGCCGAGCTGTTCGACGTACAGCGGCAGAAAAGGGAGGATTTGGCTCATCGCCAGCCCGGTGAAGAAACACCCGAGCCAGACCGAGATCAGATTGACTTTCCACGCTTCCATCGGCTTACCGTACCACGTTGAATAAGGAGGGATTTATTAAGCAAAATAATAATAACACTGCAAATTAATCGGCGAGGGGCAAATGCGTGAGCAAACGTAACCCTGCCGATGCAGTGTCTTTTTTGCTATATATTAATAGCTATATTATCATAGGTAACTGGGTTAAGCCAGAGCGGCGCGGTAGCCAGGAAGGGCACCGCGCGATCCGGCGGTGTGAAAGCAGGGATAAACTGAACGCTAGATTGATGCCAATGAAGAAAGATCATCCTGAAGACGTGACGCTGCTGCGCACGCAGTTAATGTCGCTGGTGCGCCGTTTACGGCGCGAATCGCGCAGCGACGAAAAATCCTGGGCCCAACTGATGCTGTTGGGGGCTATCGATCGCCACGGCGGCGAGGCGACGCCGTCGCTGCTGGCGGAATCGGAGCGCATGCGTTCCTCTAACCTGGCGGCCGCGTTGCGTGAGCTGGAGGCCGATGACTTGCTGGTGCGCACGCCGGACGCCGAAGACAAACGCCGGGTGCGAGTGCGCCTGACGCCCGCCGGGCTGGGCCTGCTGCAGCAAAGCCGCAGCCGACGCGAGGCGTGGCTGCTGGCGGCGATGGATAGCTGTTTAACGGAGCGGGAGCAGGCGCTGTTGATTGAGGCGGGGGCCTTGATGGCGCGGCTGGCGGCGGCGCCGCCAACGGAAACGGAATAATCGCTGGGCGGCCGGTGCGCCGCCCCTGCGGCGAGATTACGGCATCGGCCAATCGACCGGCATGGTGCTGACCACGTCCACGTAGCGATCCCAGGCCGAAGACCAGAATTGGGTGAAGGCTTCCAGGGTAAGGTGGATGCCCATCAGGCCCATCACGAACCAGCAGGCGGTAAACAGGCCCAGGCTGCTGAACATGAACGCCATGCCGTTACGGCTGGTCTTACGGCAAACGACGTTTAACTGGCTGGCGAAGAACATCATCACGGCGCTCAGCAACTCCCAGCGCATCATGACTAAACCGGTGGCAATGGTACTCATCGAACTCGATCCTTTGTAACAAAAAGCCGCATCCGGCAGGGCGCCGACAGGGGAATGCGGGGGAATATCGGGAATAGTGTGATTAAGATCACATTGTAGCATTGGGGCGAACGGCGGCTCAATGGGAAGCGCGGTGAAAAAAACGCCGACGGTAACATTCCAATATGCTGAAACAGTTATGCCATTTCATTAGCAACCTTTTCATGGGGCGGTGCGCCCGATAACGCTATGCTTGCCGGCTTTTCAGTTCCCTGATTTTGCGGGGAAATGTGACGCAAAAGGTATCGGCACCGCATGGCCCTGTTAAAAGAAAAAATTCGCGACCACTCTGCGGAAGAGAGGCTGTTTATCCGCCGGGCCGGCGTAGCGCTGGCGCTGGTGGTGGTCTGTTTCGGCGTGCTGATCGCCAATCTCTACCGGCTGCAAATCCGCCAGCACGGCTTTTACCAGACGCGTTCCAACCAGAACGACATCAAGATGCTGCCGATCGCCCCCAGCCGCGGGCTGATCTTCGATCGCAACGGCATTCCGCTGGTGCGAAACGTGACACTGTATCGTATCGAGGTCACGCCCAGCAAAATCAGCGACATGGCGGCGCTGCTGCAGGCGCTGACGCCGATCGTCGACTTGACGCCGGAGGACATCAGCGCGTTTCGCGACGACATGCAACACAACAGCCGCTACAAACCGGTGACGCTCAAAGCCGGGCTGAGCGACACCGAGGTGGCGCGCTTTGCCGTCAATCAATACCGTTTCGACGGGGTGACGATCGATACCTATCAACAGCGTGAATATCCTTACGGCGCCCAGCTGGCGCACGTGCTGGGCTATGTGTCGAAGATCAACGACAACGATCTCAAACGCCTGGACAAGGCCGGGCTGAGCGAGAACTATGCCGCCGACCGCAACATTGGCAAACAGGGCATCGAGGCCTATTACGAGTCCGAACTGCACGGCACCACCGGCTATCAGGAGGTGGAGGTGGATAACCACGGGCGGGTGATCCGCCTGCTGAAGGAGCAGCCGCCGAAGGCCGGCAAGAACATCTACCTGACGCTGGATTTACCGCTGCAGCAGTACATCGAATCGGTGTTGAAGGGACAGCGCGCCGCGGTGGTGGTGGAAGATCCGCGCGACGGCGGCATCCTGGCGATGGTCTCCAGCCCCAGTTACGATCCCAATCCTTTCGTCAAAGGCATCGGCTATCAGGCCTATAAGACCTTGCTGACCAACCCGGATTTGCCGCTGATCAACCGCGTCACTCAGGGCTTGTACCCGCCGGCGTCGACGGTGAAGCCCTACATGGCCGTTTCGGCGCTGTTCGCCGGGGTGATCACGCCCACCACCACCTTTTTCGGCGCGCCGACCTGGACGCTGCCCGGCACCGAACGCCGCTACCGCGACTGGCTGAAAACCGGCCACGGCATGCTCAATGTCACCAAAGCGATCGAGGAGTCCGCCGACACCTTCTTTTATCAGGTGGCGTATGAGATGGGCATCGATCGTATCCACCATTGGCTGAGCCAGTTCGGCTACGGCCAGTCCACCGGCATCGATCTGAACGAAGAGTACCGCGGCGTGCTGCCGAGCCGCGACTGGAAGCTGAAGGTGCACAAAAAGGGCTGGTATCAGGGGGATACGGTTTCGGTGGGCATCGGCCAGGGGTATTGGGTGGCGACGCCGATCCAGATGGTAAAAGCGCTGACCACGCTGATCAACAACGGCCAGGTGAAAACGCCGCATCTGCTGTATTCGTTGCAGCAGGGCAACCGGGTGACGCGCTACCAGCCGCCAGCGCAAGCGGCGCAGATCGGCGATCCCCACTCGCCTTACTGGGGCATCGTACGCAACGGCATGTACGGCATGGCCAACTTGCCAAACGGCACCGGTTACAAGCTGTTCCACACCGCGCCGTATCAGATCGCCGCCAAATCCGGCACCTCGCAGGTGTTCAGCCTGAAGCAAAACCAGACCTACAACGCCAAAATGATCCCGGTGCGGCTGCGCGATCACATCTTCTATACGCTGTTCGCGCCTTACAAAACCCCCCGGGTGGCGATGGCGCTGATCCTGGAAAACGGCGGCGGCGACGGCGTGGTGGCGGGGCCGACCGCCCGCGCGATCCTCGACCATATTTTTGACCCGGCCAACGCGCCGCAGCCCGGCGATCCGGCGCAAAGTAAACCGCAGTTAAACGACAGTGCTGATGTGCAACGGTGATGCGGTTTGTTTTTACTTTCTTACAAACTGCAATCTCCTGACCATTTCCGGCAAGGTAGACTGAAATAACACCATAAACCGAATAAAAACGCAGGGTTAACACAACAGTGGCGCCATCGACCAAAAAAAGCGGTAAAACCTATTCCACAGTTCGTTTCGGCTGGATTTGCGCCGGCATGCTGGTCTGTTTTTTTCTGTTGGCGTTCAGGGTCGGCTATCTGCAACTGCTGGAACACCAGCAGTTGGCGGATCAGGCCGACCAGCGCTCGATCCGCACCCAGGTGGTGCCGACCAACCGCGCCATGATCACCGATCGCAACGATGAGGCGCTGGCGGTCAGCGTGTCGTCCATAGACATCGTGCTGGATCCGAAACACATTCTCGATACCCAGACCGACACCGGCAACGAACGCTGGCAGAGCATGGCCAACGTGCTGAAGATCCCGCTGGCGGACGTGCAGCATCTGATCCAGAGCAACGCGCATAAGCGTTTCGTCTATCTGGCGCGCAAAGTGGAGGACGACAACGCCGCCTACATCAGCAAACTGCACCTGACCGGCGTCAGCACCGAGCAGGATTTCAGCCGCTTTTATCCGATGGGCCAGGACGCCGCCGGGCTGATCGGCATCGTCGGCCAGGACAATCAGGGGCTGGAGGGCATCGAGCTGGGCTTCAACCCGCTGTTGCAGGGCAAAAACGGCCTGCGGGTCTATCAGAAGGACGGCAGCGGCGCGGTGATCGGCGTGCTAAAAAGCGTGGATCCGGTGCCGCCGCCGAACGTGACGCTCAGCATCGACAAATTTATTCAGTATGTGCTCTATGCGCAGATCCGCGACGGCGTGGTGGCCAACCAGGCCGACTCCGGCTGTGCGGTGCTGGTCAAGATCGACACCGGCGAAATCCTCGGCATGGCCAGCTACCCGTCGTTCAACCCGAACAACTATGGCAGCACCCCGGCGAAAGACATTCGCAACGTGTGCAGCAGCGACAGCTTCGAGCCGGGCTCGACGGTGAAACCGGTGGTGGTGATGGTGGGGCTGGAGCATAAGCTGATCCGGCCGGATACGGTGCTGGACACCACGCCGTATCGGGTGAACGGTCACCTGATCAAAGATGTCGGCCACTGGTCGAAGCTGACCATCACCGGCGTGCTGCAAAAATCGAGCGACATCGCGGTATCGCACATTGCGCTGGCGCTGCCGGCCACGGTGCTGCCTGCGGTCTATCGCAGCTTTGGCCTGGGGCGGCCGACCGAGCTTGGCATCGGCAACGAGAGCAGCGGCTATCTGCCGCAGCATCGTGAACGCTGGGCCGATATCGAACGCGCTACCTTCTCCTTCGGCTATGGGCTGCGCGTGACGCCGCTGCAGATGGCGCGCGAGTACGCCGCTATCGGTTCCTTCGGCATTTATCGGCCGCTGTCGATCACCAAGGTGACGCCGCCGGTGATGGGGCAGCGTATTCTGCCGGCGGATACGGTACGATCCGTGGTGCATATGATGGAGAGCGACGCCTTGCCGGGCGGCAGCGGGGTGAGCGCCGCGGTGCCGGGTTACCGGCTGGCGATCAAAACCGGTACCGCCGAGAAAATGGGCCCGAGCGGCAAATACGACGGCGGCTACATCAACTACACCGCCGGCGTGGCGCCGGCCAGCGATCCGCAGGTGGCGCTGGTGGTGATGGTCAACAACCCGAAAGCCGGCAAGCACTTCGGCGGTTCGGTGGCCGGGCCGGTGTTCGGCAAGATCATGGCCCAGGTGCTGGAGCACATGAATATTCTGCCGGATGCCCAGCCGCTTAACGTGGTGTCGTCGGTCAAGGGGTAACCGAGGGTGAGTGAGATTCCAGCAGGCGCTTCAGCGCCTGCAGATCGGCGTTCACCAGCCCGGCGTCGCGGGCGAACAGCGCATCGTCCATATCCGGCTGGCGGAACAGGGTGAAGATCACCTCGGTGCCGCGCCGGTTGGCGAGCGCGCGCAGCGGCACGTAGACTACGCCGCCGTCCGGCAGCGTCACCCAATGATCCAGCACGCCGAAGGCATTTGGCGCGCTGAAGCGAATGTGGATCCGCCCCTGCGGGGTGTCCGCCACCCAGTCTTCATCTTCTCGCCGCAAGCTGTTCGCTAACCCTTTGGCCCACAAGGGGAAGTTTTCCGGCTGGCTGAGAAAGGCATACACCTCGTCACAAGGGCGGTTGATGGTAACATGCAGCGTTTGTGCGCTCAGCATCGTGGTTTCTCCGGTTGGCGGCGATACTTCAGTGTAGATCCCGGCGCGCTTAGAAGTAGTAACCGATGTTCACGTTGGTGCGAAAATACCATTTATTGCTGCCGGGGGACTGGGTGCCGGTCCAACCGGTGGCATTTTCTACGCCGCCCCACGGGTTGGCGTTCTGCGCCCAGGTCAGATCCACCCACAGCATCACCGGCATGGCGAACACTTGTACCCCCAGCGTGTTCATTTTAGAGTCGGAGCCGCCGTGCCTGTCCTTCCAGAGCACGCTGTAATCGTTGTAGAACCGCAGCTTTTTCACCGGCCCCCAGGGCACGTCGACGTCGCGCGCCAGGTTGATGGCGGCGGTGGTGGCCTGCGACGGGATCAGATAGGCCGGCGTCAGGCCGTTGCCCCCCATCAGGATCACCGAATTGTTGGCCCCGGCCGGGCCTTTGGCGTCGTAACCGTAGCGGATCACCTGGCCGGACAGATGCCAGGGATCGTAATTCACCAGCGTATGTAAGCCTGCCGCCCAGAAGCTGCCGTTATCGCCGGTCGCCTGGTTGTAGAGCCGCGAGGCCGCCAGAGAACCGCCGAGCTCATTGTTCCAGCCGCCCTGATGGAAAGCGCGCGTCAGCCGCAGGTTTACCTGATCGCGTTTTTCGTTGCGCTGCAGGTGCTGTGACGCGTAGTTGGTGTTTTTCAGATCGTCGTAGCTGGCGACGTCGGGGGCGTAACGCACGCCGGTCGGCATCATGCGCGGGTAGTAGGCGGCGTCGAAGGCCCAATCGTCATGCTGGTATTGGTATTTGGCGCCCAGCCCGGTGTTGACGCCAAAGCCGAGGTAAAACGGAATGCCGTACGACCAGCCGAACTGCGGGTAGGGCATCAGGCCGAACGGTTTGAACGGCGCGCCGAGCTGCACGGCGGAATGCTCAGACAGGTGGTAGCCGACATAGGCGCGGTCGATGGCGTATTTGCGCCGATCCTGAAACCAGAATCCGCTATCGAAAAACGCGTCGTTTACCTGGCCGGCGGCATCGATGCGAAAGGCGTCAAAGCGTAAATGCGGAGGATTCCGATAATTGCTGCTGTGCCAGTCTTCATAGCGATAATTGGCGCGCAGTGCGCCACCGATATCAATATTCTTTTTATTATCCTCGCTTTGCCAATGAATATGCGGAAATGCCGGGCGGCTTTTTTTTACCGGTGCCGCGGTGGCGGCAACGTCGTTGGGTATTGCGGCGACGGTTGCATAACTCACTGGTGAAACAAGGAAAAAACAAAGCGAAATTTTGCGCATGCCAGGCCCCTGAAGAAAGTAGACTGTTTATTAAGGCGAGCGAGTTTCACCTGTGGACAGGGTGATTACGCTCATCAGTTTTATATTTGAGACGATTTTATCGAGCGTTTCATATATTAAATTTAGCGCCGGTTAATATATGAAACTTTGTTTCTTTTTTAATGGGAAAACTATAAATCCGGTATTAAACAAGTCAAGAAATAAAAATGAGAGTTGACGGGCAATACCGATTATTCGGTTGTCTTGGTCGGCGGGGGCGGCACACAGCAGGCTGAAATATTAGTGTCATCAATGCCCGTTAGACTCGCGGCATCCTGGTATTACTGACTAAAAATCATGAACATAAAACTGACACTGGGCCGCAGGGTAAAATCTGCGGCGGCGCTGCCGCGCGCGTTTGGCTTCGGCAAGAGCATGGGCTTATTAAGCGGCGTAATTTGCGTTATCGCGCTATTTTCTCTGCTGCAACTGTTTTCCACCGTATTTATTTCTAATATTCTGCGCGACGCCAAGGCTAACCTGGTGGCGGGCGATGGCTTGCATCGCCAGCAGGCGACGATGGATCGCGCTAGACTGTCGCTGCTGACGGCCAGCGACAGTCTGAACCGTGCGGGCATTTACTACCTGCAGGACAAAGCCACCGGCTCCGACGGCAGTTGGCACAGCCTGCTGGATGAGTCGTTGGCGGCGCTGCAGGCCTCAGAGCAGGCCTTCGCCCAGTTCGAGCGCCTGAGCGCGGAGGCGCCCGAGGCGGCGGGCGCCCTGAAAGACAGCTACCGTCTGTTCTATGACGGCCTGAAAGAGCAGGCGCAAGGGTTGCAGGGCAGCAGCATCGATGCGTTTTTCGCCGTGCCGATCCAGGCGTTTCAGGCGGATTTTAACGAGAAGTACCTCGCTTATCAGGCGCTGAACGAGCGGCGTGGCGATGACGTCAACGTGCGGCAATTGGCGGCGTTGGAGCAAGCCAGGACCTTTGCGCTCGGCGCGCTGGCCGCGCTGGCGCTGATCGCCGTGGGGGTGTGGGTCGGCGTCTCTCGCTGGGTGATCGCACCGCTGTGGCGGGCAATCGCGCACCTCAACGTGCTGGCCGCCGGCGATCTTTCGCGGCCGCTGCCGCCTGAGCGGGCATTCAACCGCGAGATGCACCAGCTGCAGACCAGCATTGGCCACATGCAGGGCGGCCTGCAGCGCCTGGTCAGCGAGGTGCGCGATGCGGCGAGCGGGATCCTGAACGGCGTCGGGCGGCTGGCGGACGGCAATCGACAGTTGACGGCGCAGTCGGCGAAGCAGAACGGCGAATTGCAGTTGGCGACTGAGCACGTGCAGCAGCTGGCGGCTCGGGTGGAGGAAAACGGCCAATATGCGCAGCAGGCCAGCCAACGAACCGAACAGGCCCGGCAGTGCGCCGGCGCTGGTGAGCAGATGATGGAAACCGTCAATGTTTCGATGCAAGGGATCGTCAACCAATCGGCCGAAATGCGCGGCATCGTCGCGCTGATCGACAGCGTAGCGTTCCAGACCAATATTCTGGCGCTGAATGCGGCAATCGAGGCGGCGCACGCCGGCGTTCATGGCCGCGGCTTTGCCATCGTGGCCAAAGAGGTGGGGCTGCTGGCGCAAAAAAGCAGCCATTCGACGCGCGATATTCAGCAGTTGATCAACCGTTCGCTGCAGCAAATCGATCAAGGTTCGCAGGCGGTGGATCTACTGACGGGCAACCTGCGCCAGATTATCGATCTGGTGAACAAATGCAGTGCGCTGATGGGGGACATTTCCCTGGCGTCGCTCAATCAGGGGGAGAGCATTCAGGACGTGACGGCGCGCATCTCGGCGCTGAATCAGGTGGCGCGCCAAACCGGCACGGTGGTGAACGCGGTGACCGAGGCCTCGCAGCTGTTGCAGGGCGAGTCGGAACGGTTGGAAAAAGCGATGGCGCGTTTCAGGCTGCCGGCGCAATAAATACTTCCGATGCAGGTTAATGAATAATAAAGCTGCGCTTAACGTTATTTATTATTTTCGTGCCCTGAGAAAGTTCAGCGGTTAAATAAAAGCGCAGGCCGACGCTTATGGATTAAAAAAACATCGGCCTGCAGAGATTATTTTTGACGGGATGATTAACGGCTGGTCTGGTGGCCGATAATGCCGCCGAGCGCTGCGCCGCCAAGGGTGCCCAGCGTGCTGCCGTCGGTCAGCACCGCGCCGCCGACGGCGCCCACGCCCGCGCCGATCGCCGTGTTGCGATCGCGATTGGACATATGCCCACATGCGGTAACGGAAAGCGTTGCCATCACCACCACCAACACACCTGCGGCACGTTTAATATTCATAATGAGTTCCTGGTAATTTGACTGATTAATAGATTAAAAATAATCCGATTAACCTGCCGGTAGAAGTTGGGATGAATGTATTCCTCCGTAAGAAAATCGAACAGGTAAAAATTCTTAATTTTGCGGCGGTGAAAAGCGATTGCTCGCCGAATGTGCGGCCGCCGGTAAAATCGTGGGTCTATACTGGAAAGACGCCTCGCGGGGTGCGGGGCGCACACTCTGGAGGCCGCCATGTCCGATCTCGTTTCCGCATCCGGCAAACCGGTGAAAATCCCCGGCCCGGACCACCCAATCACCTTGACCCGCCATCCGGCGCGGGTTGTCGTGCGTGCAGCCGGTCAGATCCTGGCCGACAGCCGCAACGTGCTCATCCTGCAGGAAGCCACCTATCCGCCGGTGTTTTACTTTCCGCGTGAGGATGTGAATCGGGCGCTGTTGCAGAAAAACGAGCACGTCAGCTACTGCCCTTATAAGGGCGACTGCAGTTATTTCTCCCTTGTGCTTAACGGCGAGCAGGAGGCCAATGTGGCCTGGAGTTATGAAATGCCCTACAACGCCGTGGTGGCAATCAAGGATCATCTGGCATTTTATCCCGATACAGTGACGGAGATCCGCACCGAAGCATGAGCCGCCGCCATCGGGCGGGGGCAGGTTGACATTCTTATTGTCCCTACTCATTATGTGTATTACCGGAAATTGATACGCTTTCCTTATGTTTTAATCCGACATAAACGAAACTCTGAGCAGGTGCCAAGGTGTCTACCTCTACGCGATTTGCCGTTGCCATCCATATTCTGACCAACATCACGCTGTGTCGCGGCCAGACGGTGCGTTCCGAAGATATCGCGCGCAGCGTCAACACCAACCCGACGGTGGTGCGGCGCATCCTCGGCGCGCTGGCGGAGGCCGGGCTGACCTATTCACAGATGGGGCAAGGCGGCGGGGCGCTGCTGGCGCGGCCGGCGGAAGCGATCTCGTTGCTGGACGTGTATCGCGCGGTAGAGGATCAACCGTATTTCATGCTGCACCGTACCCGGCCTAACGATGCGTGCTATATCGGCCACGCGATTACCCCGGTGCTGGAGCAAGAGTTCGCGCGCGTCGGTCACGCGCTGGAAGCCAGCCTGGCGCAAACCAGCATCGCCGAAATGGCCGGGCAGGTCGAGCGGCGCGCAGGCTATCCTTTTGTCCCTTGTTCACCGCAATATCAAGCGGATACGCAATAAAAACCCACGCCAATTCCCGCTACGCGCAGAGCATTTTTTGCATTGCTTTAATGTAATTGTGTAAGTTACATTAGCTCGCATCAAGTGTGATGTAGCTCACGTTTTAGACTGCCTCCCCACGATACTCAACCGATTGGCCGGAAACCTTTTCTTCCGGCGCAGATTCGCTGTGCTTATAAACCAGGAGAGAACGATGTTAGAAATGATTGAAAGCTTGGCCACCGTGGTGGTCCTGGTGCCGGTAATGGTGGCCGTCTTGCTCGGCGCGATTTACGGCCTGGGTGAAGTGTTCAACGTCTTTTCCGCTATCGGCCGCAAAAACGGCTGATGGCACGCCAGGGGGCGGTTCTCGTCCTCCGGCTCCCCCCGAATTATCCTGCACCCTCCCTGCGTCATAGCGTAAATACCCCTCTACTCCAGAAAAAGTCGGGCGCTCAGCGTATTGATGAACACCCTGAGTTTCGGCGTCAGGTGCTTGCTGGAAGGCCACAGGACTTTAAAGCTGCCGCTGTGGTGACTATGCTCGCGCAATATCTGTTGTAATCGCCCCTGTTCCCGTGCGCGCTTCACGGCAAAATCCGGCAAACAGGCGATGCCCTGGCCGCTTTCCGCCAGGTAAATCAGGGTATCGACGGTGTTGCAGACCAGCCGGGTGTTGATCCCCTCGGCGAGCAGCTTTTCCCATCCGGCGATCGGCCAGGGTTCCACTTTGCCGGTCGAGGGAAATTTGTACAGCAGGCAGGCATGGCCTTGCAGTTCCGCCGGTTGATGCGGGATCCCCATCTGGCGCAAATAATCCGGCGAGGCCACCAGCTGCAGTTGAAACGTGCCCAGCTGGCGGCTCATCAGCCGTGAGTCCTCGGTCTCGCCGACGCGAACTACGGCATCAAAGCCTTCTTCGATGACATCGACCCGGCGGTCGGAAAAATCGGTTTCCAGCTCAATCTCCGGGTAACGCCGGACGAACTCCGCCAGTACCGGATTCAACAGGCCGCCCACTAACGGCAAACTGACGCGCAGCTTGCCGCGCGGCGCGCTGTGCGTATCGCTGATTTCCCGTTCCGCCGCCGCTAATTCCCCGAGAATACGCTGGCAGCGGAGCAGAAACAGCCGGCCTTCGGCGGTCAACGTCATGCTGCGCGTGCTGCGGTGGAACAGGCGTGCACCCAGCCGATTTTCCAGGCGGGCGATGCTTTTCCCCACCGCGGAGGCAGAAATGCCGAGCACGCGGCCGGCCTCAACGAAACTCAGCGTCTCCGCGGCCTGCACAAAGACGCTCACCCCAGACAGATTATCCATTGCTTGCCTCATTGCGGACGAAATTGTCCGCTATGAAAGGAAATCTAGCCTGTTTTTCCGTTAATCGCCACGCTCTATGCTCGGTGGCGACAGCATGGGCTGACTACCTGGAGCAATAAAGATGAGTGAATACGGATCCTCCGCCAACGCGATCGACGGCGCGATAGAGAAAGCTTTGCGCGAAAAACGATTGGTTGGCGCGGTCGTTTTGGTGGCGCAGGGCGGTGAGATCGTTTATCGACGCGCGGCGGGCATGGCAGATCGCGAAGCGGGCAAACCGATGGCGTGCAATACGCTGTTCAGGTTAGCTTCGGTGTCCAAACCGATCGTGTCCACGGCGGCGCTGGCGCTGATGGCGCGAGGAGACATGCGGTTGGACGATCCCGTTACCCGCTGGCTGCCGGATTTTCGTCCGCGGCTGGCGGACGGCACCGTCCCGTTGTTGACGCTGCGCCATTTGATGACCCACACCGCCGGGTTAAGCTACCGTTTTTTTCAGCCGGAAGGCGGATGCTACGCCCGATTGGGCGTCTCCGACGGGATGGATGAGGCGGCGCTCAGCCTGCCGGAAAATGTGCGGCGCATTGCCTCCGCGCCGTTGCTGGCACCGCCCGGCGCGGAGTGGCGTTATTCCATCGCCACCGATGTGTTGGGCGCGGTTATTGAACGGGCGAGCGGCCTGCCGCTGGCGCAGGCGGTCAAAAAATGGTTGCGTCAATCATCGCCATCACCTGCCGAAACATCGCGCTTTCCGCATCGGCCAGTTCGTTGACCAGTGTAAAGTGGTTACAGTGGCGATCGGCCAGCAGCTGGACGTCGAGGCCGCGCGCCAGGCAGGCGTCATAATAAGCCTGCGTCTGGTTTTTAAACCCTTGGGTTTCCCGCTGGCCGACGTCGAGCAATATCTGCGGCGCATGTTCCTTCGCCGGCAGTAAAAACAGCGGGCTGAGGGTTTGCGCCTGCTCGGGCGTCAGGTGCAGCCAGTCGTTGATGTAGATATCGCACAGCGGGCGCAGATCGTAGAGGCCGCTCAGCGCCAACGCGCCTTTGATCGCGTTGGGCGGCAGGCGATAGCGTGGTTGCCAGCCGTCGGCGATCAGCATGCCGCACAGGTGGCCGCCGGCCGAACTGCCGCTGACGAAAATGCGTGCCGGATCGATGCCGAAAGGCGCCCCGTGATGATAAAGCCAGGCGACGGCACTGCGCACCTCGTGCACGATCTCCGCCAGCGTCGCTTCCGGCGCCAGCGTGTATTCCAGTGTGGCGACCGCCACGCCGCGGCGGGCAAACGCGGCGGCCATCGAACAGGCTTCCTCTTTGCGCTGCGAATGCCAGTAGCCGCCATGAATAAAGATCAGCAGCGGGGCGGGCTGCGTGCAGGCCGGGAACAGATCGAGGCGCTCTGCGGCGCTCATGCCGTAGCGCAGGTCGTAAATACCGGGTGTCTGCGCCTTGGCGCGCTGGGCCAGCGCGGCGTATTCCGCCATGCAGGCGTCAAAATCTTCCACCGAAGCGCGGGCGTTGTATTGCACGGCGCGCGCGCTCAGGTCTTCAAACGTCAGATCGATGCTCATCACTTCTCCGGATTGTTATGCGTTATGCCTTCATCATCGTCCCGCAGGCGAAAAGATGTTTGATCTCCGGTGCGCATCATTGCGGCTTCTCTGATGCTGTTTTCTGCTGTATATTGCTGTTTTATGCTTTTATTGCGGAATAAACCCATGCACAAAGCGGCACGACAGCGCCATTTACTGGATTTGCTCAGCGAACGCGGGCAGGCGGCGGTGGCGGAATTGGCCGGCGCCATCGGCGTTTCGGTCGATACCGTGCGCCGCGATCTGGCCGATCTCGAACGGCAAGGGTTGGCGCAGAAACATCACGGCGGGGCGATCGCGCTCGAACCGTCCGACATGCCGCGCCAGGCGCGTGCGGCGCTGTTGCCGCAGGTCAAGCAGCGGCTCGGCCGCGCGGTGGCCGCGCAGATCCCACCCGGCAGCACCCTGATGCTGGATGCGGGCAGTACGCTGCTGGCGGTGGCGCAGGCGCTGCGTGGGCCGGCCACGGTGATCACCGCTTCACTGGATATCGCGTAGTGCCTGAGCGACAGGCCGGAGATCAACCTGATTCTGCTTGGTGGCCAATGGGATGTGCGCCAGCGGCTGTTCGCCGGCGGCGCCACCCTGGCGTTGCTGGCGCGCTACCGCGCGGACATCGCCTTGCTGGGCGCCTGTGCGGTGCATGCGCAGCTGGGGCTGAGCGCCGGCGAGGAGGCCGATGCCGAGGTCAAACGCGCCATGCTGGCCAACAGCGGCGAGCGCTGGCTGGTGGCCGACCATATGAAGCTGGATCGCTGCGAACCGCATCACGTTGCGGATCTGGCGCAGATCCAACGGCTGTTTACCGATCGCCCGTGGGACAACCTGGACGAACAATCACTGATTGAACTTTGTGTCGTCGCCGACGACCGCTAGAGGAGAACACTGATGAACGATATCGCACGACCGTTGCAGGTGGCGCTGATTGGCTACGGCTTTGTCGGCAAGGCGTTTCACGCGCCGCTGATTAACGCGGTGCCGGGGCTGGAACTGAGCGTGGTGGCTTCGCGCGATGCCGCCAAGGTGCATGCCGATCTGCCCCACGCGCAGGTGATCGCCGACCCGCTGGAGGCTATCCGCCGGCCGGAGGTGGATTTGGTGGTGATCGCGTCGCCGAACGATACCCATGCGCCGCTGGCGCTGGCCGCGCTGGAGGCGGGCAAGCACGTGGTGGTGGATAAGCCCTTTACGCTGGATTTGGCGCAGGCGCGTACGCTGATTGCGGCGGCGGAAAAACACGACCGCCTGCTGTCGGTGTTCCAGAACCGCCGCTGGGACAGCGACTACCTGGGCGTGAAGCAGGTGATCGAACAGGGGCTGATCGGCAAGGTGACCCACTTTGAGTCGCACATCGATCGCTACCGCCCTGAAGTGCGGGTGCGCTGGCGTGAACAGAATCTGCCGGGCAGCGGGCTGTGGTTCGATCTGGGGCCGCACATGGTCGATCAGGCGCTGCAGCTGTTCGGTTTGCCGCAAAGCGTGCAGGCCAACATCGCCACGCTGCGCCCCAACGCGGAGGTTAACGACTGGGCCCACGTGGTGCTCAACTACCCGACGCAACGCGTGATCCTGCACGGCAGCATGCTGGTGGCGGGGGGCGTAGCGCGCTTTACCGTGCACGGCGAGAAAGGCAGCGTAGTCAAAGCGCGCGCCGATGGGCAGGAGAGCCAGCTGCTGGCCGGCGTGACGCCGGGCTCGGCGGAGTGGGGCAAAGACGACGACGCGATGAGCCTGTTTATCGGCACGGAGCCGGTGCGCACGCTGCCGACGCCGGATGGCGACCAGCGTCAGTATTATGTCCAGGTACGCGACGCGCTGCGCGGCGCCGGCGCCAACCCGGTTACCGCTGCGCAGGCGCTGGCGGTGATGGCGGTGCTGGAGGCGGCCACCCTGGCGGCGGAAACCGGCGTCACCCAAACCCTGCCGCTCACCGAGGCGGAGATCGCCGCCTGGTAACGGCTCGCGTCAGATAAGGCGTCAGACGCATGGATACAGTGCATGTCATGCGTCTTCCGCCATCCCAACCCCTGGCATAGGCTAACCCTCAGTCTATGTCAGGAGTGTTTATCATGTTATCCCATCCTACGCCGCAGGGCGTCCGCGGCATACTGGCCGCACTGTCTCTGAGCATGCTGCTGTCATCGCTCGGCATCAGCATCGCCAACGTCGGGCTGCCGGCGCTCGCCACCGCGTTCCATGCTTCGTTCCAGGCGGTACAGTGGGTATTGCTCTGTTATTTGCTGGCCGTCACCACCTGCATCATCGGCATCGGTCGCTTGGGCGACAGCCTTAATCGCCGCCGCCTGCTGCTGGCGGGTATCGCGCTGTTTACCGCCGCTTCGCTGGCTTGTGCGCTGGCCCCGCAGCTTTGGCTGCTGCTGGCGGCGCGCATGGCGCAGGGGCTGGGGGGCGCGGTCATGATGTCGATCGCCATGGCGCTGGCGGGCGAGGCGCTGGGCACGGAAAAAATCGGCCGCGCGATGGGGCTGCTCGGTACCATGTCGGCAGTGGGCACCGCGTTGGGGCCGTCGTTGGGCGGCGCGCTGATCGCCGGTTTCGGCTGGCGGGCGATGTTTCTGATCAATCTGCCGCTGGGCCTGCTGGCGCTGTGGCTCGCCTGGCGATACTTGCCGGAGGGGGCGCGTCCGGCCGCGCGCCAGGAACCGTTCGATCGCGCCGGTACGCTGCTGCTGGGCGGCGCATTGCTCTGCTATTCGCTGGCGATGACCCTGGGGCGCGGCAATTTCGGCGCGCTCAACCTGGCGTTGATGCTGGGGGCCCTGTTGGCGGGGGCGCTGTTCATCGGCGTGGAGCGCCGCGCCGCATCGCCGCTGTTGGCGCCGACGATGTTCCGCCATCCGGCCCTGACCGCGGGGCTGGCGGCCAGCGCGCTGGTAATGACGGTCATGACCGCCACGCTGGTCGTCGGGCCGTTCTATCTGTCGCGCGCGCTGGGGTTAAACGCTGCGCAGGTCGGGCTGGTGATGTCGGCGGGGCCGGCGGTGGCGATCCTGACCGGCATTCCGGCCGGTTATCTGGTGGATCGTTTTGGATCGCAGCGCATCGCCCAGTTTGGGCTGGCGGCGGTGGCCGCCGGTGCGGCGTTGCTGTCGCTGCTTAGCCACTGGGGCGTGCTCGGCTATGTGGCACCCATCGCGCTGCTGACCGCCGGCTATGCGCTGTTTCAGGTGGCCAACAACACCATGCTGATGAAGGATCTGTTTCCCGAGCGACGCGGGCTTGTCGCCAGCATGGTGAACCTGGCGCGCAATCTCGGGGCGATCACCGGCGCTTCGGCGATGGGGGCGCTGTTTTATCTGGCTTCGCAGCGGGTGGTGGGAACCGCCGCCGCCGCGGCTTACGGTATGCGTGTGACCTACGGGACGGCGGCGCTGTTGGCGCTGGCGGCGTTGCTCATCGCCTTCGGCGGCCGCCGGCTGATGCTGCGTTACGACGCGCGCTGAACCGCGTAGCGTTCTTGCACGAAGCCGTTGTCCGAGGGAGTGACGGCGAGCAGGCGCAGGCGCTGCTCCGGACCATCGGTGCCGAACAAGGGAATGCCGCCGCCCAACAGCAGCGGCACGCGCGTGATAGTCAGCTCGTCGATCAACCCGGCCTGCAGGAAGCGCTGGACGGTCTGGCCGCCGTCGATATACAGGTGACGGCAGCCTTGATCGGCCAGCTGCGCCACGATGGCCGCCGGTTCGCCAGTCATCCAGCGAACGTGCCCGGTATCTTGTTGTGCGGGCGGCTGCGTCGACAGCACCACCACCGGCAGTTCGCCATAGGGCCACTCGGGAAAGGCGCGGACTTTCTCATAGGTATGGCGCCCCATCACCAGCGCGTCGATGTCGGCGATAAACGCCTCATAGCTTAGCCCGTTGAGCAATGAAACCGCGTACTCGGGCCGCAGCAGCCAGTCGATGTCGCCGTCCGCTCCGGCGATGAAGCCGTCCACGCTGGTGGCGATGTAAACCGAGCATTTCATCAGGCGAGATCTCCCCGGTAAACCACATGCACCTTGTTGCCGTCGGGATCGCGCAGGTAAGCACCGAAATAGCCTTTGCCGTAGTGCGCGCGTTCGCCGGGTTCGCCTTCGCTGCTGCCGCCCGCCAGCAGGCCGGCGGCGTAGGCGCGCTTGACCTCCAGCTCATCGGCGGCGAGAAAGGCCAGCATGCTGCCGTTGCCGGCGCTGGCGGGCTGTCTGTCGAAGGGCTGGTAGGCATAGAAACGCGGCAGCGTTTGCCCCGGCATCACCCAGCAGCGGGCGGCGGGGCCGCCGTCCGGCGTCACTTCCCGCCGCTGTAATCCCAGCGGCAACAGAATGGCGTCGTAGAATGCGGCGGCGGCGTCCAGATCGCTGACGCCGACGGTAATATGGCTGAACATGGCGCTTCCTTTCCGAAGAGGGATGAACGCATCAAACAGTAGCAGCGATGCTGCCGAATGGACAGAGCGCAACGGAGGATTCGGATTAGGGACGCGCGCAGGGGGATAGCGCGCTTCATGGTGTGCGGGGCAGGCCGCCGCTCAATTGCTCTCTACGCGCGGGTTGGCGTGAGTCGGCTGGCTGGGATAGTCCACCTGATGCTTATGCAGGTAATCGCGGATCAGCTGGCGCACCACCTGGGAAGGGGTGACGTCCTGCTGCAGGCACAGGTCTTCCAGGGCTTTTTTCTTGTCCGGGTCAATCAGCACCGTTAGCCGCGCCGTTTTCTTTTCCATCAGGATCCTCCAGAGAATGATAACTGAATGATAATACCACGTGGGCGAAGCGGCCAGCCAGACCGCGTCGCCCCCGCCTTTAGCGGAAATGCAGCCGCTCTATTTTGCGCGACAGATAGCCGAGCTCGCAGTTGAACAGTTCGCCGCTGCCGGCGGCCAGATTGCGTAGCGCGCTCAGCGGCAGCGTCACCCGGGCTAGCGTGGCGTAAATAATGACGTTGCCGCTGGGGGCGACGCAAAACAGCACGGTGTTGAATACCCGGTGCAGGCTGTGGTACAGCAGGCTATTTTCGTCGGGCAGATCGTGGTAATTCAGCACCAGCCAGCCCCCGTCGTTCAGCCTTGCGGCGCAGTTTTCCAGGAAGGTCTGGCTGCCTTGCTGCGGATCCATGGCAAACGCCGAATAGAGATCGGAGAAAATCAGATCGTAGCGCGTCTCGGCGGGCGGGCGCACGAAGTCCATGGCATCGGCGGTGCGCAGGCTGATGGTGTCGGTGGCCGGCAGCGTAAAATAACGGCGTGCGATGGCGATCACCGCGGCGCGCAGCTCGACCACGTCCAGGCGCATCGTCGGATCGAGGGCGTGCAGCGCACGCAGTAGGCTGCCGCCGCCCAACCCCAGGATCAACGCCGACGTCGGCGGCTGCCAGGCCACCGCCATCAGCATCGCTTTGATGTAGTTGTGGATCGGCTGCGCGGGGTTGCTGAGGCTCATCTTGCTCTGCTCGCAGATGCCGTCAAACCGCAGCGTGCGGTAGTCCTTGTGATCGGAAACGATGATTTCGCCCCAGGCGTCGGCTTCGCGGGCGATCACCTGGCCGCGCGGAGAGAAATCGAGGGTTCTGAGTAAGCTGTCAACCAGAGACATGGTATTCGCAGGGCTCCTTTGGCAAGCGGCCTATTTACGGGCGCACATGAAATCGGCGGTGCAAATGCGTTGGCCGTCGATGCTGGCACGGCCGGTAAAGCGTGCGATCGCCCCGCGCCGGCGCACAAAGGTGACCTCCATCAGCACCTGATCGCCGGGGCGGGCGGCGCGATAAAAACGCGCCCGCTGGATGGCGGCGAAATAGTAATGTTCCCCTTCGTTCAGCGCCCCGAGATAGTAATGGGCCAGCAGGCCGGTGCTTTGCGCCAGCGCTTCTACCAACAGCACGCCGGGAAAACCGGCGAAGTGGGCGTGGCCGCTCCAGAACGTCGGCTCATTGGCGGTGATGTTCTTGATGGCGCTCAGCCGCCCTTCGGCAATGCAGGTGCCGGCGGGCAGCACGCGATCGACCAACAGGCAGGGATAGCGATGAGGCAAAATCGCCTGAATATCGTTGAATTGCAGGGGATGACCATTCAATGGCATGGGGGCGCGTGATCCTGTCTGCGGCGAAACCGGTGCGATGGCCGGCGTTCAGTCCATGGTGAGTGTAATAGCATTATAATAAAATTATCATCAGATGTGCCAGATGAAAGACATGATGGCGGAGAAACAGGCGCAGAATGGAGAGGAAGGAGGCACCCGATGCTGGCGATCGGGTGTGGTAGCGCGTGGTTAGTGCTTGGAACGGGTGACCTTGTCCAGATAGCCCATCACGAAAGCGGACAGCACGAAGGTGAGATGGATGATCACATACCACATCAGCTTGTTGTCCGGCACGTTCTTGGCGTCCATAAACACCCGCAGCAGGTGAATGGAAGAGATGGCGACGATGGAGGCGGCGACTTTGTTTTTCAGCGAGGTGGCGTCCATTTTGCCCAGCCAGCTCAGCTTTTCTTTCCCTTCGGTGATATCCAGCTGCGAGACGAAGTTTTCATACCCGGAGAACATCACCATCACCAACAGCCCGCCCACCAGCGCCATGTCGACCAGCGACAGCAGGGTCAGGATCAGATCGGCTTCGGCGATAGAAAAAATGTTGGGCAGGACGTGCAGGATCTCCTGAAAAAACTTGATCGACAGGGCGACCAGAGCCAGTGAAAGGCCGACATAAACCGGTGCGAGCAGCTAACGGGAGGCGTACATCGTGTTTTCGAGCAAGCGTTCAATCATAAAATTTTATTAATTACGTGGCTAAAAGAGCGCTCAGTATAACGCAGGAGACCCGGGCGAAATCAACCGCGTGCCAATGGCTTGGAGAAATTTGCGAATGGACGTTCGCTGCGAACGGGTTCATGACAATGATATCGCATAGGGATAAACTGCCGCGGTCTCTTGCCTTGCTACCGTTTCGTCAATCGCTGCTCAAAACTAAGGATGGTTATATGGTCGACAATGCGTTTATCGCGAGAACGCGAGCCGTTAATGGCTGCTTTTCCATGTTTTTGCTGATGTTCCTGATTACATTTATTCCGTTGTTCATTGAGAACAGAACCGCCTTGATGCGACAAGGGCTATTGCTGCCGTTGCTGTACGGAATGGAATTTGTCGCTATCTTTTCGTTATACCTGCTCTTTTTCCGCCGTAGAGAAGGATTGGGCAAAGGCGAGGTTAAACGCAACGATTTTGCGCTGCTGCTGTTCGCGCTGTTGGTGATTCAGTTTATTTTCCCGCGTTTGATGGGCGTGGAAAAAACGGAAACCTGGGTGACGGAGCAGGTGGCATTGCCCGGCGAGATTTTGGCGCTCAATGCCGCTTTGTTGGTTTTCGTCGTCCCCGTCTATGAAGAGATCGTATTTCGCGGCTGTTTGTTTAACGCACTGATGTATTGGTTTAACGATAAGGTGATTTGGGCCGCGTTAACGGTGTCTGTCATCTTTGCCGTTTTGCATACCCAGTACACCGATTGGCGCACATTGGCAGCCCTGGTGCTCATCTCGCTGGTGTTAACGGCCGCCCGAGTAAGATCCAAAGGGATCTATTTGCCCATTGGGCTGCATATGACCATGAATGGCGTCGTGATGGCGGCCAGCTATGCGTTAAATTGAAGCTGTGCTTGCCGCCGGATGTTCAGTGCCTGGCTTTCTTCCCGTCGCTGTGGCCGAGAGAGCGATCGGGGAAGCTGTGATCGCGCAGCCGCTGCTTCAGCTGCGCCGCATCGGGGAAGCCGCCGTCAATTTTGCGATCCCAAATCATCACGCCATCGACGCTGATTTGATAGACCCCGCCGGTGCCCGGCATCAGCGTGACGGAGGCGAGATCGTCGCCGAAGGTATTGAGCAGCTCTTGCGCCATCCAGCCGGCGCGCAGCAGCCAGTTGCATTGTGAACAGTAGTGGATCGTCACTGCGGGGGCATTTTTCATCGATGATCGACCGGTAGTGGTAACGGCTTGCAATCAGCCTGATGGACCTGCAAGCGATGGTGGCTTTGTCTCGCCAAATAGTCAAGCGTCTGCTGCGGCCAGAGCGGCAAGGGGGGCCGAGTGTGCGTCACGGCCGCTTGCTGCCAGCAAACCATTCAACCCCACACAGCATGCCCGCCCAATAAAACCGGGGTAAAAACCAGGCTTTCAGCCACCAGGCCAGACGGCTGGGCTGGGTTGCGTCGAGCAGGGGAAACGTGGGCAGTAACTTACCGTCATAGCCAAACTCCGCCAGCACAACTTTGCCTTTCTCGACCGTCAACGGACAGGAACCATAGCCATCATAATGGGCCGTGAGAGGCGCGCCATGAATCAGCGCCGCGACGTTTTCCGCCACCACCACCACCTGCTTTCGGGCTGCCGCCAGGGTTTTGGCGTTTGGCGTTGAGCAACAGTCGCCTACCGCAAAAATATCCGGCCAATGCTTATGCTGCAGCGTCAATTTATCCACATCGCACCAGCCGGATCCCTCTGCGAGCCCACTTTGCGAAATAAACGCCGGGGCCGATTGAGGCGGCACCACGTGGAGCATATCGAAGGGCAGGGTTAACTCGCGTTTTCCCTCTTCATTTGTCTCTACGGCAAATGTTGCTTGCCGATTCGGGCCATCAACACGAATTAAATGATGATTGAAATTGACCTTTGCACGGTATTTTTGCAAATACTCGCTCAGCGGGGGGACAAATTGCGGAATGCCGAAAATCGCCGTGCCCGCAAGGCAGAAATTGACGTTAATATTATTCAGAATGCCTTGGCGGCGCCAGTGGTCGCATGAAAGATACAGGGCTTTTTGCGGTGCGCCGGCGCATTTTATGGGTAGTGCCGGTTGAGAAAATATCGCCTGGCCGCCTTTCATTTCCTGAACCAGTTGCCAGGTGTATTCGGCAAGATCAAAGCGATAATTAGAGGTGACGCCGTTTAATCCCAGGGTGTCTTCAAGGCCTTCTATTTTATCCCAGCGTAAAACGAGGCCGCACGCAACAATAAGAAAGTCATAGTTTATTTTCTGCCCTTGGCGAGTCTCGATGTATTTTTGACTGGGCTCGACCCTGACAACGCTATCCTGTACCCATGCGGTTCCTGCAGGCAGGACAGCGCGCAGGGAACGCCGTGTTTTATTGATATCAAAGAGCCCGCCGCCCACCAGGGTCCATGCCGGTTGATAATAATGACAGTCGTTAGGTTCCACGACCGTTATATCGATGTCTTTAATTCGCTTCCTTATGCTTGCCGCGATACCTATTCCGGATGAGCCGCCGCCAATAACAACGACGCTTTTCTGGGTATTTATTTTTTCGGGTTTCATGCAGGCCTCCTTTCATAAGAAAGTAGGGGGTTGCTGGCCAGATTAAAAGCGAATTCATAGAACTTGTGGTTATATCAAAATTCACATATTCCATTTTGATATATGTAATAACAAATCGAAATAAGTTATTTGACATTGCCAGTGAACTGATCGTTAATAAATGGCATGAGCATCATTAAGGGATTAGTGCAGTGGATTTTTTCCATTTCAGTTTTTATATCGTGATGCTGTTAGTGGTCACCGGGGGAATTGTGGGATTCCTCCTGGCCCTGACCGGCGGCGGCGGGTCAATCGTCTGCGTGCCGTTATTGCTGTATATGGTGAAAGTGCCGGATACGCATTTGATTATAGGAACCAGCGCCATGTCCGTGGCCATTAACGCGCTGATCAATCTGGCCGCGCACGCTGCCAAAGGCAACGTCAGGTGGCAGACCGGGGTTGTCGTTTCGCTGGTCGCTGTTATGGGTGCTCTGGCGGGATCTCAGATGGGAAAAATCACGGACGGGCACTACTTAACCCTGCCTTTTTCCCTGTTGATGCTGGTTGTCGCCGGATTGACGCTGAAAAGAAATCGCCTTGCCGGCACCCCCTTGCCGTCCCCCCATGCTGCCGTTCATCCCGCCATCGTATGGCCTAGCGTGCTGGCCCTGGGCGGGCTGGCGGGCTTTCTGGGCATCGGCGGCGGATTTTTGGTTGTGCCGGCGCTGGTTTGGTTTTTCCGCTTCTCGATGGTTGAAGCGGTGGCAACCTCACTGGTGGTCGTGGCGGCCATGGGGCTGTCGACCAGCGCCAGCTACGCCATGTCGGGAAAGGTCTCGATCGCGATTACGTGCTGGCTCATCGTCGGTGGCGTTCTGGGCGGCGTGGTGGGGGTGGCGCTCGCCGAGCGCCTGAAAAAACGCGAGGACATTATCAATGTGCTCTATGCCGTCATGCTCCTGGCGCTGGCCCTGTATATGTTATTTAAAAGCCTATGAAACAGAAGGAAAAAAACATGCGCATCCGCACTTACCACCCTCAGCTCTCCTTTTCGGGCGCGCCTGAAGCGAGTGATTTCAAGGCGCTGTCTCAACAGGGCTACCGCCTTATCGTCAACAATCGGCCGGACGAGGAACCGGGGGAGTATCTTGATCATCAGCAAGAGAAAGCGTTGGCTGAACAAGGGGGGATGCGTTACGTCTATCTCCCTTACACGTTCGATACGCTGACCTGGGAGACCGTTTACACCTTCCAGTTTCTGCTGCGGCAAGGCCGGAAGACTCTGGCGCACTGCAGAAGCGGGGCTCGATCTGCCTGCCTTTCCCTGCTGTATGCGCTGCGCGAAGGTCAGATAGATGAAGCGCAGTTTCGCCGCCAATGCGACGAATACGGCGCGGACGCCGATAAGGCGCTCAGTTGGTATGGCAAGCATCGGTCCGTGCGGGCCACGGCGGAAGTTCACGCGTTTTATGAGCCGGAAAGCGGCAGCCTGCAGTATGTGGTTGCCGATCCCGAGGCGCGCCGCTGTGCGATTATCGACCCGGTTCTGGATTTTGACCGCCGATCGGGCACGGTCTCGCATCAACAGGCCAACGACATTCTGAATTTTATCCATCAACGGGGGTGGGGAGTGGCCTGGGTTTTGGATACGCACCCGCACGCCGATCATTTTTCGGCTGCCACCTGGCTGGCGCAGAAAACCGGCGCCTTCACCGGTATCGGTGAAAAAATTACCGCCGTTCAGGGGCTGTGGGAAGAGATCTATAATTTAAAAGACCTGCCTGCGGCCAAGACCGTCTGGGATGTACTGTTCGCGGACGGGGACGTCTTTTTTATCGGTAACCTGCGCGCTGAAGTCTTGCTGTCTCCCGGGCACACGCTGGCGTCCGTCACTTACCACATTGCGGATGCGGCGTTTATCCACGATACGTTCTTCATGCCGGACAGCGGTACCGCAAGGGCCGACTTTCCTGGCGGCAATGCGGAAGCCTTGTGGGACTCATTGCAGCGCATCTTGAGCCTGCCGGCGGATACCCGCCTGTTTACCGGCCATGATTACCGCCCGGCGGGGCGTGAGGCCCGTTGGGAAAGCACCGTGAGAGAGCAGCGCGAGAACAATCCCTGGGTGGTCAACATGGATAAATCCCGGTTCGTTGCGCAAAGAAAACAGCGGGACGCCACGCTGCCGCACCCGGAACTCATGCTGATGGCGCTGCAGGTCAATATTCGCGGCGGCGTTTTGCCTGACTGTGAAGACGATGGGCAACACTATCTGAAAATCCCCGTGAATCGATTTAAGGGCTGAATCAGGTCATGGCAGCGCCAGCGAACAGGCAAATCATTCGCCTGGGATCGCGACGTCTGTTAATTGTTTTTTATGAAATAATCATGCTGATTCATATTTAATTATTTGTTTTTACACAAAACACGCGGCGCTTGCCCTCACCGAATACAGTCACTACATTAACAACTGTACTTCCCATTCTGCTAAGGAAAACACCATGAAAGCTGCCGTAGTGACGAAAAACCATACCGTAGACATTCAGGATAAAGTGCTGCGCCCGCTGAAGCACGGCGAGGCGGCGTTGAAAATGGAGTGTTGCGGGGTGTGCCACACCGATTTGCACGTGAAAAACGGCGATTTCGGCGAGGTGCCGGGCATTACGTTGGGGCATGAGGGCATCGGCGTGGTCTCCGCCGTCGGTGAGGGCGTCACCTCGTTAAAAGTGGGTGACCGCGCCAGCGTCGCCTGGTTTTACCAGGGTTGCGGCCATTGCGAATACTGCGTCAGCGGCAACGAAACCCTGTGCCGTTCGGTGAAGAACGCCGGCTACAGCGTTGACGGCGGCATGGCGGAAGAGTGCATCGTGGTGGCGGACTACGCGGTGAAAGTGCCGGACGGGCTCGATTCTTTCGCCGCCAGCAGCATTACCTGCGCCGGCGTCATCACCTACAAGGCGGTGAAGATTTCCGATATCAAGCCGGGGCAGTGGATCGCCATCTACGGCCTGGGCGGGCTGGGCAACCTGGCGCTGCAGTATGCCAAGAACGTGTTTAACGCCAAGGTGATCGCCATCGACGTCAACGACGGCCAGCTGGAGTTCGCCAAACAGATCGGCGCCGATCTGACCATCAACTCCAAAACGCAAAACGCGGAGGAGATCATTCAGCAGCAAACCGGCGGCGCTCACGCGGCGGTGGTGACGGCGGTGGCGAAAGCGGCCTTCAACTCGGCGGTGAATGCGGTGCGCGCCGGCGGTAAAGTGGTGGCCGTGGGGCTGCCGCCGGAGAGCATGGATCTGAGCATTCCGCGCCTGGTGCTGGACGGCATTCAGGTGGTGGGCTCGCTGGTGGGCACGCGTGAAGATCTGAAAGAGGCGTTCCAGTTCGCCGCCGAAGGAAAAGTGACGCCGAAAGTGACCAAACGGCCACTGGGCGATATCAACGCCATCTTCGACGAGATGAAGGCGGGCACCATTCGCGGTCGCATGGTGATCGATCTCGGCATGGCGAAATAAATCACGCCATCAACCATGCCAAATAAGAAGGCCACCTGCGGGTGGCCTTCTTCTTGTTACGCCCGGATCAGAACAGGCCCAGCGGTTTGGCGTCGTAGCTGACCAGCAGGTTTTTCACCTGCTGATAGTGCGACAGCGCCGCCTTGTGGGTTTCGCGCCCGATACCGGAGTTCTTGTAGCCGCCGAACGCGGCGTGCGCCGGGTACAGGTGATAGCAGTTGGTCCATACGCGGCCCGCCTTGATCGCGCGGCCCATGCGGTAGGCGCGGTTGATGTCGCGGGTCCACAGCCCGGCGCCCAGACCGAACTCGGTGTCGTTGGCCAGCGCCAGGGCTTCGGCCTCATCCTTGAAGGTGGCGACGCCGATCACCGGCCCGAAGATCTCCTCGCGGAAGAAGCGCATGCTGTTGTTGCCGGTAATCAACGTCGGCTGCAGATAGAAACCGTTTTGCAATTCATCCCCGTGCTGCGTGCGTTTGCCGCCGGCGAGGATGTTGCCGCCTTCATTCTTGGCGATGTCGATGTAGGATAGGATCTTATCGTATTGCTCCTGTGACGCCTGTGCGCCGAGCATGGTGTCGGTGTCGAAGGGGTCGCCTTGGCGGATGGTGGCGATGCGCGCGAGCACTTTCTCCATAAACTGCGGGTAGATGGATTCCTGGATCAACGCACGTGAAGGGCAGGTGCAGACCTCGCCCTGGTTGAAGAAGCCGAGCACCAGCCCCTCAACCGCCTTGTCGATAAACTCCGACTCCGCCTGCATGATGTCTTCAAAATAGATGTTCGGCGATTTGCCGCCCAGTTCGACGGTGCTGGGGATGATGTTTTCCGCCGCACAGGCGAGGATATGGCGGCCGACCGGTGTGGAGCCGGTGAACGCGATCTTCTCGATGCGTTTGCTGCGCGCCAGCGCTTCGCCGGCCTCGGCGCCGAAGCCTTGCACCACGTTGAGCACGCCCGGCGGCAGCAGATCGCCGATCTCTTCCATCAGCACGCTGATGCCGAGCGGGGTCTGTTCCGCCGGTTTCAGCACCACGCAGTTACCGCCCGCCAGCGCCGGCGCCAGTTTCCAGGCGGCCATCAGCAGCGGGAAGTTCCACGGAATGATCTGGCCGACTACGCCCAGCGGCTCATAGATGTGGTAGGCCACGGTGTTCTGATCGATCTCCGCCGCGGTGCCTTCCTGCGCGCGCAGGCAGCCGGCGAAGTAACGGAAATGGTCGACCGCCAGCGGCAGATCGGCATTCAGGGTTTCGCGGATCGGTTTGCCGTTGTCCCAGGTTTCGGTCAGCGCCAGCATCTCCAGCCGCGCTTCGATGCGATCGGCGATCGCCAGCAGCACGTTGGAGCGCTCCTGCACGCTGGTTTTGCCCCAGGCGTCCGCCGCCGCATGCGCCGCGTCGAGCGCCAGCTCGATGTCCTTGGCGTCGGAACGCGGGAATTCGGCGATCGGCTGGCCGGTCACCGGCGAGGTGTTGGTGAAGTAGTTGCCGGATACCGGTTCGACGAATTTGCCGCCAATGTAGTTGCCATAGCGTTTGCGGAACGAAACCAGCGAGCCAGGCAAACCGGGGTGGACATATTTCATGTGAAGCACCTCTCTGCAGATGATAACCGGCGCTATTGCGCTGCGCCTGTGAGTGCGGCATGCCGCCGCAGCAGGAGAAGCACGCCCCGTGCCAGATTGATGAATGGCGAAGATGCTCGTTAAAAGAGCTTATTTATTAGCGTGTTAAAAACGGATGTGGCTTAGGGAATCGAGCGGTGCCGCCGCCGGCGATGATTTTTTGTGTCCCGTGTCGCAACGCCTGATACACATCTGTGATACATATTTGCAATACTCGCGAACGGGGGAGAAACGCATGTTGCCTGACGACCGCTTGCCCACTGAGGGCGCCAGTTTGTTGACCCATCCGCTGGCGGAATCCTGGCAGCGCAGCCGGGGCTACGGCCTGGCGCGCGCCGATCAGCACATCTCGTTCATCAAAGCCGGGTTGCTCGAAGAGCGGCGCAGCCGCAACGACTGGGTGCCGCAACGGGTGCAGCCGCTGATCGAGCAGCTGGGCGCGCAAATTACGCGCCAGCCCGCCATTGTGGTCATTGCCGACGCCGACGGGCTGGTGCTGGAAACCCGCGGCAATACCGATTTTCTGCATAAGGCATCGCGCTTTGCGCTGGCGCCGGGCAACCCGTGGGGAGAAGCGGAGCGGGGCACCAACGCCATCGGCACCGCGCTGGCGCTGGGCGCGTTCTGCGAAGTGCGCGGCGACCAGCATTACCTCAACCAAAATGCCGGATTGAACTGCACCGCCGCGCCGATCTACCGGCCGGATGGCCACATTGCCGGGATATTGGATCTTTCCGCCCCCGCGCAGCGGCCGTATCGCGATGCACAGCGCCTGATCATGCAGGCGGTGCGACATATCGAACACCGCTGGGTCAGAAGCGCGATCGCCGATCGTCACTGGACGCTGCGCCTGCACGCCGACGCCGGTAGCTTGGGCAGCGCGCAGGAGCTGCTGCTGGTGTTTCACGACGAAGTGCTGGTCGCCGCCAATCGGCTGGCGATGCTGGAGTTCCAGCTTTCACCGGCCGCATTCGGCTCGGTTGAGTTCGCCCAGCTGTTCCCCGATCTGCTGCGGCAGCCCTACGGCGCACCGCACCAGATGCTGGCCGGCAATCAACGGCATTATTATTCGCTGCTCGAGGCGCCGCAGCGCCGCGTCAGCGCCCTGCGTTCGGTTCCGCCGCCGGCGGAAAGGCATGACGAACAGCATCAGAAGGCGCTGCGCATTCTCAATGCGGGTCTTTCCCTGTGCGTGACCGGCGAAACCGGCTGCGGCAAGGAGCACTTCAGCCGACGCCTGTTTCAAGAGAGCCGCTGGCGCAACGGCAACTTCGTGGCGATCAACTGCGCGGCGCTGCCTGAGCCGCTGATCGAGTCCGAGTTGTTCGGCTATGCCCCGGGGGCGTTTACCGGCGCCAACCCGAAAGGCTATATCGGCAAGATCCGCGAGGCGGACGGCGGCGTGCTGTTCCTCGATGAAATCGGCGACATGCCGGCGGGCCTGCAGACGCGGCTGCTGCGGGTGTTACAGGAAAAAACGGTCACGCCGCTCGGCAGCCGCAGCGCTTATCCGGTCGATTTCGCGCTGGTCTGCGCCACGCACCACGATCTGCATCGGCAGGTACAGGCGGGGGCATTTCGCGAGGATTTGCTGTACCGCATCCAGGAATACAGCCTGCTCATTCCGCCGCTCAGAGAGCGGGCGCAGCTGGAAGCCTTCATTTTGCAGCTGTGGCGAGAGCTGGGCGGCGAGCGGCGCGACATTCGCCTGCTGCCGGAGGCGCTGGCGATGCTGGCGCGCTACCCGTGGCCCGGCAACGTGCGGCAGCTGTTGAGTACGCTCAAGGTGTTGCTGGCGCTGGCGGACGATCATGCGGTGCTCACTCTGGACGATCTGCCGCAGTCCATCGCGGTGCTGGCGCCGCGCCAGGAGAACGACGATACCGGCCTGGAGGATCTGCAGGCGGCGATCGGCAGGGCGGGCGGCAACCTCAGCCGGGCGGCGAAGGCGCTCGGCGTTTCGCGCAGCACGCTGTACCGCAAGCTGGGAAGGCAGAAAGCGGCGGCGGAATGAAACATCATGATTGACCATCAATAGCCGGCCCCTCGATGCGGGGCCGGTTCACGCCTTAGTCTCCCAGTCCCGGCGGGTTAATCTCGGAATGGGCGATCTTCTCGTCGCTCTCCGCCCAGCGATCCAGCACCTGCAGATAGCTGCCGTTGGCGATGGCGCTGTTGAGCGATGCCTGCACCGCGTCCACCAGGCCGTTGCCTTTCTTCAGCGTGACGGCGATGTTGGCGGTTTTCGGCCAGCCGCCGGGCACGATGCCTACCAGCCGGGTTTTGCCGGTCAGCCGCGCCTGGTAAGCGCCGGAGACGTTGGGCCCGAAGGTGGCGTCGGCGCGGCCGGACTGAATGGCCAGCGTGGAGGCGGCCTTGTCGGTGACGTACACCGGCTGCAGCGGCGCCAGCCCCTTGGCGCGGTTCTCCTTGTCCCAGGCCAGCAGCACCGCTTCCTGGTTGGTGCCGGAATCGACGATGATCTTTTTACCGGCGATATCCGGCGCGGTGTTGATCTGGGTGATCTTGCTGTCGGATTTGACGTAGAAGCCCAGCGTATCCTGGCGATAGGTGGCGAAATCGAATTTGGTCTTGCGCTCGTTGGTCACGGTGATGTTGTAAACCGCGGCGTCATATTTGCCGGAGGCCACTCCCAGCGGCCAGTCTTCCCACGAGGTGGGCACCAGCTTGAGTTTCAACCCCAAACCGTCGGCCACCAGGCGCGCGATGTCCGCCTCGCTGCCGATCACCGTTTTGTTGTCGCGGGCGTACAGGCCGAACGGCGGGCCGCTGCCCAGCAGGGAAATGGCCACCGTCAGCGTGCCGGGCTCCACGAACTTGAAACCGGCGGGGATTTTGGCGACCGCCTCGGCGTTCTTCACCGTATGGATCGGCGTTTCGTTGGCGACGATATCCACCCCTGGCGCGGCTGCGGCGGAAAAGCTCAGCAACGCCGCCATCACTATCATCTTTTTGCTATCTATCATTATGTTAATTACCTTCATTATTAGGATTGTCACAGGGTCGTTGCACTATCTCTGAAGGCTAAAGGTCTGTGAACGAACAAAATCAACTATCCAATCTTGGAAAAATCATGATGCGCCGCCGGTGGCGCTGAATCTTTCGAGGATGAGCCATGTCGTCGCGCTTCGCTACGTTGGGCCGCATACCGCGCGGCGTGTGGATCTTGGGTGGGGTGAGCCTGCTGATGGACGTTTCCTCGGAAATGATCCACAGCCTGCTGCCGCTGTTTATGGCGACGACGCTCGGCGTCAGCGTGATCGTCATCGGGCTGATCGAAGGGCTGGCGGAGGCGACGGCATTGATCGTCAAGGTGTTCTCCGGCGTGCTCAGCGATTACCTCGGCAAGCGTAAAGGGCTGGCGCTGCTGGGCTACGGGCTGGGCGCCATCAGCAAACCGTTTTTTGCCGTCGCGTCGTCGTCCGGCATGGTGATGAGCGCGCGCCTGTTGGATCGCGTGGGCAAAGGCATCCGCGGCGCGCCGCGCGACGCCCTGGTGGCCGATGTGACGCCGCCGGAAATTCGCGGCGCGGCCTTTGGGCTGCGCCAGTCGCTGGATACCGTCGGCGCCTTTTTAGGGCCTCTGCTGGCCGTTGGCCTGATGCTGCTGTGGCACAACGATTTTCGCGCCATCTTTTGGGTGGCGGCGGTCCCGGCGACGCTGGCGATCGCGCTGCTGTTCTTCGGCCTGAAAGAGCCGGCCGCCGCGATAACCGACAAGCGAACCCACCCGATTACCCGCGCCAATCTGCGGCTGCTGGGGCGCGGCTATTGGTGGGTGGTGGGCATCGGCGCCGTCTTCACGTTGGCGCGCTTCAGCGAGGCGTTTCTGGTGCTGAAGGCGCAGCAGGGCGGCACGCCGCTGGCGTTGATCCCGCTGGTGATGGTCGCCATGAACCTGGTCTACGCCTGCTCGGCCTATCCGTTCGGTAAACTGTCCGACCGTATGAGCCATAAAGGAATGTTAAAAGCCGGTTTGCTGGTGCTGATCGCCGCCGATGTGGTGCTGGCGTTGAGCGATCATTGGGCGGGCGTGCTGTTTGGCGTGGCGCTGTGGGGCGTGCACATGGGCATGACGCAGGGGCTGTTGGCGGCGATGGTGGCGCATACCGCGCCGGCGCATCTGCGCGGCACCGCGTTCGGCATGTTCAACCTGGTCAGCGGCGTAGCGCTACTGCTGGCGAGTCTCGGGGCCGGCATGCTGTGGGAGCTGGTCGGTTCCGCCTCCACCTTTTACGCCGGCGCGATCGTCTGCGTGGTGACGCTTATCGGCATGCAGCTGGCGCCGTTCGGCGAACAGCAGGGCGTTTAACGGCCGTCGACAGGCTGCGGTGCTGCCTGCAGCAGCTCGGGCACCCGCTGGGATTCCACCGCCCGGCTGAACAGAAAACCTTGGCCGATGTGGAAACCGGCTTCGCACAGCGTTTGCCGCTGCTGCTCGGTTTCCACCCCCTCGGCGATGATATCGATCGACAGCTTTTGACCGAGAATGCCGATGCTTTCCACGATCGCCAGGATCGCCGGTTCGGTATTCATACGTTGAACGAAGTCGCAGTCCAGCTTAATGCAGTCCAGCGGGTAATCCATGATATGGCTGAACGAGGAGTGACCGGTGCCGAAGTCGTCCAACGCGATGCGGATGCCCATCTCCTTGAGCATTTGCAACGCGCGCAGCACGTACTTCGAACCGTGCTTGTTGAACGCGTGTTCGGTCACCTCCAGTTCGATCAGGTGGTGGGGAATGTGGAACTTCAGCAGGCGCTGCAGGAAAGTTTCGGCGTAGTTGTCGCGTAAAAACTCGATCGGCGACACGTTCAGCGAGATGGGCCGCACCGCCACGCCGGCCGCGCGCCAGCGGGCGATATCGGCGAAGACCTTCAGCTGCATGGCTTCGCTGATCTTGGTCGCCAGCTCGTAGTCGTTGAACGCCTCGCTCACCGTCGCCGGCAGCTGCACGCCGTTGATCGGGCAGTGCCAGCGCAGTAAGGCTTCAAAGCCGACGATGCTGCCGTCGGTCAGGCTGACCTTCGGTTGGTAGCTGGGGCGGATGCAGTTGTCGCGCACGATCTGGCGCGCGTAGTTGAGCTGGCTGGCGCGGGCGCGCGCCTTGTCCATCATTTTGCGGTCGAACATATAGACGCCGCCGCGGCCGCCGTCTTTCAGCTCATACAGCGCAGTGTCGGCGCATTTCATCAGTTCCGAAGCGTCACGGGCGTCTTTGGGGTAGATGGCGCCGCCGATGCTCATGCCGCAGTGCAGCGTCTTGCCGCCGTGGGTGATCGGCGTCTCCAGCTGCAGCAGAAACTTGTTGGCGATGCGGAAAATATCCTGCTCGTTTTCGACGTCGCTGATCACGACGGCGAACTCATCGCCGCCGAGGCGAGAGACGAACGAGTGCGTATTCATGCAGGCGCTGAGCCTTTTGCCCAAAACCCGCAGCAGATGGTCGCCCGCCGCGTGGCCCAGCGTGTCATTCACCAGCTTGAAGTGGTCAAGATCCAGCAGCATCAGCCCAAGCGACTTGTTGCCGTGCAGGGCCCGCTTCATCTCTTGCTTCAGTTTCTTCTTGAACAGGCGCCGGTTGGGCAGGCCGGTCAATTCGTCATATTCGCTGGCGAGCAACAGGCGTTGTTCCATCACGCGTTGCGAAGTCACGTCGCGTGACACGCACAAGATCTCGGCCACGGTGCCGTGTTCGTCGCTGACCGGCGTGAGAATGTTGTCCCAGTGCTGTTTTTTGCCCTGCGGCGTCACGCTCAATCCCGTGAAGCGCGCATTTTTTCCGGCTCTGACGCTGCGCAGCGCCTTGCGGCCGCGGCGCCGGATCTCGGGCGACAGCAGCCCCAGCCAGGGCATGCCAAACTCTTTTTGCCCCGGATCAAGGCCGAGCGCCAGGCTGCCGGAGCGGTTCATGTGGCGCAGCGTGCCGTCGTGATTGATCACTTTAATGCAGTCCACGCTGGCGTCCAGCATGTCTTGCTGGATAGACAGCGCCTGAACGTTTTGCTGGCGCTGCAGCATTTGCGGATGAATGTCGGTCGCCGTCAGGTACCAGCTGGGCTCCAGCGCCATGCCGTCCTGCCGGGCGTTAAACGCCAGCATAAACCAACGGTAGGCGCCGCTGCGATCGCACAGGCGGGCCTCGCCGGCGAACGAGGAGAGGGCCACGATCGCCTGGCGCCACTGCGCGGCCAGCCGCTCGCGATCGTCGGGGTGCAGAGCATCGAGCCAGTCGGCGGCGCCGTGTTCACCGGCGATAGCGCCGGTATAGTCGCGCCACTGTTTATTGAAGTAACCGCCAAGGCGGTTGCCGAAGCAAATCAGGCCGGGCAAGTCGTCTACGATTTCGCCATAGAGATCAATCGGATTTTTGTTATTGCTCTGCTTGGGCAACAGGGTCATGCGGTATTTCCTCGGAAAATTACCCATATTCTCGCTCTAGAGCAGAGCTTCTTTCAATATAGTCTTGCCAATGAAAATGGGAATAGCCAGCGGGCGCGGCTAAAAATCGGCCCGCTAGCATGGAATACATCCAGCGTGAACGCATTAGGAATACTCCTGTTATTTATAAGCATCCCTTATATTGCAGCGAAAAATAAGTGATCGGACCACGCCGCGTTATTGCCGTGAAAATTAATCATTCTTGATGTTTCTCTATGGCTAAATGTTCAGTCGCCATGATGTACTCCCTGGCGCTATTCTGCCCGCTCTATGCGGTAATACTGACAAAAACCGCAGTCCAGACGGGGGTGAACGCCATTTTATGCACTCTGCAGCGCCCGTTTACTGGGGCTTAGCGGAAAAATCATGATGCAAATCAAGAAATGTTTTGTTTCATCTGTTGACACTGTGCTTACGCGTGAGATAGCCTCGCGAATGATAATCATTAGCAAAACTGGATGGTGGCGCAAATGCATTCACGCAATTATCTCCGGGTAACCGTTCGGATAACAGACCAGATTCACAGCACAAGAGCCTGTCTGATGTGGTCTCTGGCAACGAGGCAATGCATCGGACGGCCGTTGTCATTAGACCTCTTGAGCGACATCTCAACTTAGCCTCAACGCGCAGACACTGGAATCACACCCTTGCCGGATCAATGCGGCCTGTTACTTTCGCGCATTTTGCACGGACACATCGCGATCTCATGCAGTTGCATCAGTTATCAATCATGGGTAAGGAGGCTCGGGTAGTTAAAAGTAAATTTACTCTCTGGGTGTAAAGGGATAGGAAAAAGAGTGGGCGTATCGGGTTATCGCTATTCTCCGGATTTTGATTATCCCTAAGAGATATTTCGGATGTCATATTAATACTAGCTACTTTGTGGAGAAAGTTATGGGTAATACCATGAATGGAAACGAAACGGGTTGGGACAGTGTTAACGATCTTATTCACTACCATGAACGCGGGAATGGCCTGACGATAAATAACAAACCTTCTTATGACATAAATGAGGCGGGGTTGCAGATAGCGCGCGGCGATAAAACCTGGAATGGCGTTCACGTCACGGGAAAAGAGGCGACGGTGACCTATTCCTTCCCGGATTGGGATTATAACGAACTGAACCTGGGCCACCGCTCCCCGGAACGTGATACGGGGCTGAGTGCGTTCACGCAACAGCAGCAAGAACAGGCGAAGCTGTCTTTACAATCCTGGGCCGATGTTGCCAACATCAAATTTGTCGAAGTTGCTTCAGGTCAACCTTCCAATATTACCTTTGGGAATTATGAGGGGACGGGACAAGCGTATGCCTTGAAACCTTACTCATATAATGGCAATGATTACAGAGGGTACAATTCTGATGGGCAAAGTTGGTACAACATTAAGAATCACTCCGAAAATTTGCATCCTGAGCTAGGTAATTACGGCCGCTTAACCATTACCCATGAAGTTGGCCATACTCTCGGGTTAGATCACCCGGGCACTTATAATGCGGGGCAAGGCAGCCCAAATTATACCAAGGCAGTTTACGCCGAAGATACCCGGCAGTTTAGCGTAATGAGTTACTGGAATGAATCCATTACCAAAGCGGATCATGGCCATTACTATGCCGCTGCACCGCTGGTTGATGATATCGCGGCCATCCAGCATCTTTACGGCGCCAACATGACTACCCGAACCGGCGACACCGTTTACGGGTTTAATTCAAATACAGGCCGAGACTTCTATACGCTCAAGGACAGCCACGACAAGCTGGTGATGTCTGTTTGGGATGCAGGTGGCAATGATACCCTCGATTTTTCGGGGTATAGCCAAAATCAACGTATCAATTTGAACGAAGGCGCTTTCTCCGACGTCGGTGGATTAAAAGGGAATGTTTCCATCGCTGCCGGCGCCACCATCGAAAACGCGATAGGAGGAGCAGGTAATGACGTCATTGTTGGAAATCACGCAGACAATGTGCTCAAAGGCGGCGCCGGTAACGATGTTATTTACGGTGGGGCGGGCCAGGATCAATTGTGGGGAGGGCAAGGTAACGACATTTTTGTCTTCTCTGACCTGAATGACTCGCCTGTTCGGGCTCCTGATACAATTTGGGACTTTGAGTCAGGCAAGGACAAGATCGATCTGTCTTTCTTCAACCAAGGCGATAAAGGCAGTGATTTTATTCAGTTTGTCGATCGTTTCAGCGGGCAGGCCGGTGAGGCGCTGGTGTCCTATGATACCCAAAGCAATCTGAGCGAACTGGCCTTCAACATCCATGGCGGTGCAAATCCAGACTTCCTGGTGCACATCGTCGGGCAGGCTGACGTCGCTGTTGACTTTATCGTATAAAACGGCAACGGTGGGCGATGATGCCCACCGTTTTGCATGGGCCAGCTATGTGTAAATCTATTCTTGTCGGAATAATATTCTTGTTTTCAGGAGCCTCTATGGCAAGCAGTCTGGTTTTACCTTCTGCCGAAACGCTATCCGGGCAGTGGACGGTCAGCGATAAATCAAAGTCCTGTGTTGTACAGCTCAACACGGAGGGTGTGGAATCGGCCGGCGGCTATAGCCTAAAATTTTTGTCTGATTGCACGCCCGACGTCTTGCCGCAAGAGCCAGTGGCGTGGCGTCCTGCACCCGATGGCATTGCATTGTTAGACAAGGAAGGGCTGACTGTACTTTTCTTCTCTCAGGAAGACGATCATTACCGCAGTCAAATCTGGGCCGAGACGGGAAAGATCCTGAAGAGAAATAACTAGCGGAAAACGCCGGCCTGACCCGGCGGTTATCCCACCTCACGCCACCCAGCCTCCGCCGTAACGGTGGGGGGCTTTTATGGGGAGGTCGGCAAGCCGTCGACGATGGTAATCATGGCTTCCGCTACGTGGCGCCGCTGTTGTTTCGCCAGCTGATAGGCCGGTGAATGGTAGCAGGCCAGGGCGGTGGCGTAGTCGTCGAATTCGATCAGCACATGTTTCACAAACGCCGGGCCTTCCAGCGTTTGCGCCTGTTCGCCGCGGGCGAGAAAACGGGCGTTGAACTGGCGAAACGCCTGAGGCGCCAAATCCATATAATGCTGATATTGCTGCGGATCTTTCACGGTGACATGGGCAATCCAGTAAGCGGGCATCTCAGGGCTCCTGTTGCAGAATGCGCTTGGCCAGCGCGGCGGCCTCGGTCAGGTGATCGATGACTTCTTGCCTGGCCTGTGTCGGATTGTTTTGTTCGATGGCGTGATAGATCCGCGTCATGCGCTCGAAACCGGCCAGCTGGCGCTCCGGGGTTTTCAGGGTCAGGGCGCGCAGGCGGCTGATGCGGCTATTCAGGCGTTGAACGATTTCCCAGGCGATGGCGTGATGGGCCACCTGGAAAATGGTTTCATAAAAGGCCTGCGACGCCTCAACGCGCTGAATATCGTCCTGCCCGGCCGAAGCCTGATTAATTGCAATTAATTTTTCATGCAGTTTCTTTTTATCTTCCGGCCCGGCTTTCAAAGCGCAGTCGTGAGCGGCATCCTGTTCAAGCAGCAGACGAATAGTATAAATCTGCTCGGCAATTTCCCAGGTCAGAATAGCGACAATCGGCCCTTTCTTGCCGAGTGTTTCAATGAGCCCCTCCGCTTCGAGATAACGGATCACCTCGCGCACCACGCTGCGGCTGACGCCCAGCTCCTCGCACAGGCTGCGTTCCACCAAACGATCGCCGGCCTGAAAATACCCTGAGATAATCGCCTGCCTAATTTTCGCCAATGCCAATTCGCGCAAGGTGACCGGTGCATTCTCAATCTTCAATGACGCCTGAACCATAATTGTCTCTATTTTTTGTGGATCATCATTAATCCGGATAACGACGCGTATTCCCGTTTGCCCGGTACTATTAACATCTTTCCAACCCGCAAAGCAACGGCGGCCGATTTCGCGCCGCATCGCTAAAACGGCGAATGTTGCAGCAGCTCACAAAATCGAAAGATAGCCTAAAAAAACCGCTTTTCGTTGCCGATACCCGCTGGCTCAACGGGTTCGGCACGGGCACCGGCCGCTGAGCGGAGTCGGTCGTGGCCGGCGTTTCGCCGCCGGCCAAAGCCCACGCAGGTTTATTAATGCTTTGATTAATATCGGTTATTTTCAACTTTCTTTTACCGTCTTAGATGAAAATAAGAATACCGTATTATGGTATACCAAATTTTGACATGCCAATCTGCCCGATGCTATACCCTCGCCTCGTGACATCTGATTAACATTTGATTTACTTTTCGAGGTCCCTTATGCATCAAGACATCCGTAAGACTCTGGTTTCCACAGAAACCCTCTACGCCGATGGTGGCAAATCGGCGGGCAAACCGCTGGTGATGATCGCGGCGGCGGCGGTGATTAAAAACCCCTGGGCCGGGCAAGGCTTTGTTGAGGATCTGGCGCCAAAGATTCGAGAAATGGCGCCGGTGCTGGGTGAGCTGCTGACCGGTTTGATCCTCAAAGAGGCCGGCTCCGGCGAGCGGGTGGAAGCCTTCGGCAAAAGCGCGGTGGTGGGGCTGGGCGGTGAGTTGGAACACGCCTCGGCGCTGATTCACACGCTGCATTTCGGCAACCACTACCGCTCGGCGGTCAACGGTAAAAGCTATCTGGCGTTCAACAATACCCGCGGGCCGGCCAACGCGCCGATCCTGATCCCGATGATGGGGAAAAACGACGAAGGCAGCCGCGAGCACTACCTGACATTCCAGTTCAACATCAACGACGCGCCTTTCGACGACGAAATCGTCATCGCACTGGGCGCGGCGCTGGGGGGGCGGCCGCATCACCGTATCGGCAACCGTTATTTGGATCTGAAAGAGCTGGGCCATGATCAGAACAATCCGGCAGCTGTCTGAGCCCGCTCTGCGGGTAGGGTATCTGGAGGCCGGGCGTGGCGAGCCGCTGGTGTTGATCCACGGCGTAGGCATGAACGCGGAGGCCTGGTATCCCCAGCTCGATGCGCTTAGCGCTCACTTTCGGGTCATCGCCGTCGATATGCCGGGCCACGGCGAAAGCGAAGGCTTCGCCCACGCCGCGACGCTGGAGGATTACGTGCGCTGGATGGCGGCCTTCTTAAACACCCTGGAGACGCCGAGCGTTGCGGTGGCGGGGCACTCGATGGGGGCGTTGATCACCGCCGGTTTGGCGATCGATTATCCGGAGCGGGTCAAACGCGCCGTGGTGATGAGCGGCGTGTTCCAGCGCTCGGCCCAGGCCAGTGCCGCGGTTGCGCAACGCGCCAGCGCGTTGGCCAGCGGCCAGACGCAGATCGACTCGCCGCTGAGCCGGTGGTTTGGCGCCGATACCGCCGAACAGCGTCTGCGCCGGCAGGTGGGTGGCTGGTTGCAACAGGTGGACGTCACGGGCTACGCCCGCGCGTATCAGGCGTTTGCTACCGGCGATCGGGTGTATGCCCAGCGTTGGCACCTTATCCGCTGCCCGGTGTTGGTATTGACCGGCGAGCACGACGCCAACTCCAGCCCGGAGATGGCGCGGCAAATGGCGCAGGCCGCACCGAACGGGCGCGCGGTGATCATTGAGAACGCCAAACACATGGTCAGTCTGACCGATGCGCAACGCGTCAACGCGCTGATGCTCGATTTTCTGACCGCAGAGCAACCTTTGACTTTAGGAGCGGCAAATGGACGCGGATAAACGCAGGCAGTTGCGCGACGCTTTCGGCGCCTTTATGACCGGCGTCACCATTGTGACCTCGGTGGACACGCAGGGGCGGCCGATTGGCTTTACCGCCAATTCGTTTTCATCGGTGTCGCTGGATCCGGCGCTGCTGTTGGTGAGCATCGATAAACGTTCGGCGAATCTGGCGCATTTTACCCAGTGCAGCCATTTCGCCATCAATATTCTGGCGGAACAGCAAAAAGAGGCTTCAACCATTTTTGCGCAAAAGAACGAAGACCGCTTTGCGCTGATCGATTGGCGCTGGAGCGCGTCGCGGGTGCCGCTGATCGAGAACAGTTCGGCGTGGTTCGACTGCTCGCTGCATCAGGTGGTGGATGCCGGCGACCATGCCATTCTGATCGGCCAGGTCGAAGGGTTCGAGTCCAACGCCACCGCCGGTCTGGGGTATTACCGCGGTGCCTATTTCACGCCTTACCAAAACGCGCAGTCGCTGATTGGCGGGCCGCAGGTGGTAGTGAGTGCGCTGATCGAGTTTGAAGGGCATGCCGTGATGGTACGACAAAACGACGGCGGCTATCAGCTGCCGTCCAGCGCGGTGGAGAAACGCAGCGTCAGCGAAACGTTGGGGGATTTACTGCAGCAGTTGGGCATCAACGCCCATCCGGGTTTCGTCTATTCCGTCTATGACGACCGGCAGAGGCATCAGCAGCACATCGTTTTTCTGTGCGCGCTGCCGACCGACGCCGGCAGCCTGACGCCGCAGCTGAGCGCGGCGGAATGGTGCGACATGCCGACGCTGGCGCGGCTGCCGATCAAGGATCCGGCGCTGCGGTCGATGCTGGGCCGGTTCGTCAAAGAAAACGCCGTGGGCAATTACGGTATCTATTATGGCGATGAGCACAGCGGTGCCATCAAGCAATTCGCCGGTTGAGGCTGAACGGGAGAGTGTGATGAAACTGTCTTTATTCGTGCATATGGAACGAACGTTACCCGAAGAGTCGCAGGAAAAGCTCTACCAGGAGATGATCGAACTCTGCGAAATCGCCGATCGCGGCGGCATGCACGCCATCTGGACCGGTGAGCACCACGGCATGAATTTCACCATCGCGCCGAATCCATTCATCAATTTGGCGGACATTGCCCGGCGCACCTCCAGGGTGCGGCTCGGCACCGGCACCATCATTGCGCCGTTCAACCACCCGATCCGTCTGGCGGGCGAGGCGGCGATGACCGACATCATCACCGGCGGCAGGCTGGAGCTGGGTATCGCGCGTGGCGCCTATTCCTATGAATACGAACGGCTGATGCCCGGTTTGACCGCCTGGGATGCGGGGCAGCGCATGCGCGAGCTGATCCCGGCGGTAAAAAAACTCTGGCAGGGCGACTATGCCCATCAGGGGGAATACTGGTCGTTCCCGGCAACCACCTCCTCGCCGCTGCCGAAACAGCAGCCGCATCCGCCGATTTGGGTGGCGGCGCGCGATCCCAACAGCCACGAATTTGCGGTGCAAAACGGCTGCAACGTTCAGGTTACGCCGCTGCATCAGGGGGAAGAGGAGATCGTACGGCTGGTGACCTGTTTCAACGAGGCGCGTGCGCGTTTCGCCGCCGAGCAGCCGCTGAAGATCATGCTGTTGCAGCATGGCTATGTGGCGGAAGACGAGGCGGACGCCCGCCTGGCGGCGGAAGAACTCAACCGTTTCTACCACTACTTCGGCGCCTGGTTCAAGAACCAGCGGCCGGTGCGGCAAGGGCTGATTCAGCCGCTGAGCGATGAAGAGATCGCCGCCAATACCTATTATTCCGCCGAGATGATGCGCACTAACCTGGCTATCGGTACCGCCAATGAGGTCATTACGCGGCTGAAAAAATATGAGGCGCTGGGTTATGACGAGTTTGCGTTGTGGATCGACAGCGGCATGAGCTTTGCACGTAAAAAGGCCTCTCTGGAGCGGTTCATTCGCTGCGTGATGCCGGAATTTCACTGACGGAGGCGCTGATGGAATCATTCAAACTCTACATCGACGGCCGGTTTGACGCAGGTTCGGCGACCTTCGCCTCGCTCAACCCGGCGACCGGTGAACCCTGGGCGCAGGTGGCGGAAGCCCGCGCCCAGGATGTGGATCGCGCCGTTGCCGCGGCGCACCGGGCGTTTCAGGGATCCGAATGGCGCGATATGACCGCCGGCGCGCGCGGCAAGCTGTTGTTGCGGCTGGCCGATTTGCTGGAGCAACACGCTCCCGAGCTGGCGCGGCTGGAGACGCTGGATACCGGCAAGATCATCCGGGAAACCCAGGCGCAGATCGCTTATGTGGCGGAATACTACCGGTACTACGCCGGCCTGGCCGACAAGATGGAAGGCAGCGTGCTGGCGATCGACAAACCTGACATGGAAACCTGGGTGCGGCGAGAACCGATCGGGGTGGTGGCGGCGATCGTGCCCTGGAATAGCCAGCTGTTTCTTGCGGCGGTGAAAATCGGCCCGGCGATCGCCGCCGGCTGCACGCTGGTGGTCAAAGCGGCGGAAACCGCGCCGGCGCCGCTGCTGGCGTTCGCCAGGCTGATAGACGAGGCCGGTTTTCCACGCGGCGTATGCAATGTGATCACCGGCTTTGCCGCCGACTGCGGCGCGGTGCTGACGGCGCATCCGCAGGTAGACCACATCGCCTTTACCGGCGGCGCGGAAACCGCGAAGCACATCGTTCGCGGCAGTGCGGAAAACCTCGCCAGCACCTCGCTGGAGCTGGGCGGGAAATCGCCGTTTATCGTCTTCGACGATGCGGATCTGACCAGCGCGGCGAATGCGCAGGTGGCGGCCATTTTCGCCGCGTCGGGCCAGAGCTGCGTAGCCGGTTCGCGCCTGTTGGTGGCAGAAAGCATCAAAGACGCGTTTTTGGCCCGGCTGACGGAGAAGGTGCGCAGTATTCGCATTGGGCCGCCGGATCGCCCGGACACCCAGTTCGGGCCGCTTTGTACCTGGCAGCAGCAAGAGCGGATCGCCGCCATCGTCAGCCGCTCGCTGGAGCAGGGGGCGAAACTGGTGGTTGGCCACGCGGCGATCGATTCTCCGGGCTTTTATTACCCGCCGACGATCGTCGACTGCAGTGCGCAACCCGACGCCGAGTGCGTAAAGCAAGAGCTGTTCGGCCCGGTGCTGTCGGTGTTGACCTTCAGGGACGAAGCGGAGGCGATTCAGCTTGCCAATGATTCAGCCTATGGCCTGGCGGCCGGCATTTTCACGCAGAACCTGACGCGTGCGCATCGGGTGACCCGACGCCTGCGGGTGGGCGTGGTGTGGCTGAATACCTATCGGGCGGTATCGCCGCTGGCGCCGTTCGGCGGTTACGGCAAGTCGGGTTTTGGCCGCGAGGGCGGGATTGACGCCGCGCTGGAATACACCACCAGCAAGACGGTGTGGCTGCGCACCAGTGACGATCCGATAGACGATCCCTTCGTCATGCGCTGAGTCAGCGTAATCAGGCGCGATCTCAGGTCGCGCCGGCAGCTCTGTTTTCATCGCGTTGATACAGGCGACCGCAATGTCGCCGGGGCAAACGCACGCTTTTTTCGACGTATTCGCACCCTACACGCTGTAAAAAAATAAGAATCCACGTTAACCGGGGGATATATGAATTCTCAGCCAGAGCAGACCGCGTTTATTGAAGACAAGTCGATCGATTTTGTTCCCGCCGCGGAGCGTCACGGCCATGCCCGCAGCCTGTTTACCCTGTGGTTTTGCACCAACATTGCGCCGCTGGCGGTGGTGACCGGGGCCATCTCCACGCAGACGTTTCATCTCGATATTCTCTCGGCGCTGAGCGCGATTGTCGCCGGCCACCTGTTCGGGGGCATTTTTCTGGCGCTGACCTCGGCCCAGGGGCCGCAGGTCGGGATACCGCAAATGGTGCAGAGCCGGGCGCAGTTCGGCCGCTATGGTTCGCTGTTGGTGATCGTGTTCACCACGGTGATCTATCTGGGGTTCTTTATTTCCAACATCACGCTTTCTGGCAAGGTCATCCATAACGTCATCCCGTCATTGAGCATGGGCGTGGCGACGGTGATTGGCGCGGTGCTGGCGACGCTGATCGGGGTGGTGGGCTACCGTTTCATCCACAAGATCAACAAAATCGGCGCCTGGGTGATGGGCAGCGCGCTGATTCTCGGGTTGGTATTGATGTTTTCTCAACCGCTGCCGGCGGATTTTTGGCAGCGGGGATCGTTCAGCATTGCCGGTTGGTTCGCCACGTTCTGCATCGGTGCCGTCTGGCAAATCAGTTTCTCGCCCTACACGTCAGACTATTCGCGTTACCTGCCGGCGGAAGTCGGCATTGCCAAACCCTTCCTGTATACCTATCTGGGCGCCTGCAGCGGTACCATTTTAGCCTTCGTGTTCGGTATGGTGGCGGTCAATCTGGTCGCCGGCAGCGACGATGCCATGGAGGCGGTACGCCAGGCGACGGGAGGGTTGGGGCCGGTGCTGATGGTGCTGTTTCTGATCAACATAATCTGCCATAACTCGATGAATTTGTACGGTGCGGTGCTCTCGTTGATTACCGCCGTACAAACCTTCTTGCCGCAGTGGATGCCTAATGCGCGGATACGTACGCTGTTCTCGGCATTGATTTTGCTGGGATCGGTATGGGTGGCGTTGGTTGCCTCGGCCAACTTTGTACATCTGTTCCTGAACCTGATCTTTGCCTTGATCTCGGTGCTGATCCCGTGGTGCATGATCAACCTGATCGATTTTTACCTGCTTAACCGCCAACGCTATGACATTTCGGCCATTTTCAGCGCCGACGGCGGGCGCTACGGCCTGCTTAACACCCGCGCGCTCGGCGTTTATTTCGGCGGTATTGCGGTGCAGGTGCCTTTTGTTGAGAACGCGTTCTTCTCCGGCCCTTACGCCAATCTGATCCCGGGCGCAGACATTTCCTGGGTGATCAGCATGGTGCTGACCGGCATCGCTTACCCACTGTGTTGTTCACGACGGGCTAACTGGGCAGTGCAATTATAACTCTCGAGCCTCGCCGGCCAGCATAAAAGGCCGGTTTGAGGGATGTGATAAAGTAATATTTAGAACAGGATGTTTCTAATTTTTTAATTTATTAAATTAGATAATAATCATATGAAATGGCTAAATGGATTTGGGCTAACTTATGATTGTTATATTAATGTTGCTGCTCATGGTGTTTTATATATCTCTAGCTTATGAGTTTAGAAGAATGAAAAAGCGAAGAATATATGCCTGGTATAAAAGGAAAAGGAAGAAGTCGGTTAAGCGATTTATCAACATGCTCTTATTTAAATAATTTTCCGGAGCAAGCTTTACAGGGATAACATGATTTTCTGAGACATATCTTTTCCCGATGATTGTTTGTCTTGCTGCGTTTATATCGCGTCGGACTGGCATCGCCGCAACATCAGCCTGCGGGGAACAGCCGCTGCTGCCAATCCGTCAGTTGCGTCAGTGTCATCGGCTTGGCGGCAATGAGTGCGCGATTTTCCAAGGCAATTTCTCGGGCGCGCTGCAACGATTCGGTGCTGAGGCGCTGCAGGCTTTGCCGCAGCGCCTGTTGTATTTGCGGCAGCTCGCCAGCGCCAACGTGCGCCAGCTCATGGTGCATCTGCAGCAAGAATTCGTCGGTTAACTGCCGCAGCTGTTCAACGTTGAACGTCGGGGATTGCAGCGCGAACAGCAGGCCCTCGGCATCGGCACAGCGGTGGAAGGCGCATTGCACCACATAGCCCACGTTGCGATCCACGCGCAACCGCTGAAAATAACGCGGGGCGTAAAGCTGAGCCAGCACGCGCAGCGCCCAACGCCCTTCGGCTTCGCCGTTCGGCAGCGGGTAAAACTGCAGTAAGGCGCTTTCGGCACCGCTTTCCGTCAGCGTAATGGGGCGATGATGGTGATGTGTCGGCAGCGGCGGCTCCGCGGCCACGGAATAGGGGAAGCCGTACAGCAGGTGCGACAGCTGCCGTTTCAACTCGCCATCACCGCCGATCAAGGTGGCATGCCATTGCGCCGCTGCGGTTGGCGAGCTGAGCGCCGCCGGCAACTGGGCTAGCAGACGGCGAATGGCAATATCGTTTTGCTCTTTCCGCTGCGTATGGTGCAGGTTTCTCGCCGCCTCGTTGAGCACGGCCGGCGACAACACCGCCAGCGCCCGGTTTACTACGCTCAGCCCATGGCAGATCAGCGCGTGGCTGCCCGCCAACTGCAGCAGCCACACGCCCTGGTGGCGTTCGAAGCTTAAATGTCCCTCCCGATGCGCCAGTTCGGCCGCCCCGGCGCGCAGCGCCGCCTGTATGCCGCAGGCCTGTTCATCGCTGAAGGGGCTGGACGGCGCCGGCCGCAGCAACAGCACCGGCTGCGCTTCGCCAGGGAACAGATGCCGCAGCGGCGCCAGGCCGGAAGGCAAGGTCGGACTCGGCAGCGCCGCCGAGGCGGTGAAAAAGCGAAAAGGTTCCGCTGCGGGCGTCAGCGCGGCGCCAACGAAGGGGCCAAGTGCCAGCGGCAACCCTTGAATTTCACGGGTTTCGCCGCCGCCATCGGGCCGCACGGCCAGGCGGCGGCGCGGCGCGCTAATCAGCGCCGCAATATGCCGTGGCCACTCGTCGTTCGGCTCCGCCGGCGGCAACCCAAACGCTCTGGCGCGTAGTTGATCGAGCGGCGCCAAACGGTGGAGATCGCGATTGGCCAGCCGTTCGTAATGCGCAAGCTGGGCCGGTGCCAGCACCTGCAGCGCCTGCAGCCACGCCAGCAACGCGCTTTCGATGTGGGCAGCTTCAGCGGCTGAACCGTGATTGACGGTAAAGATAAAACTCAGCAGCGCGTTGTTCTCGCTGCAGCGCGAATAATCAAGCCGAACCGCATCGCACCACGCCTGAGCGCGCAGCCGCGCCAGCAGCCCGCCGGGGGCTTCGTCCAGCATCAGGCGCTCCAGCCGCCGCAGCCAACCGCGCGCATGGGAGCGCGACAGGGCAAACACCAGTCTCAGCTGGGGCGTGCCGGGAAGAGACAGGGTGTAATCTTTCGCAGCGGTCAGCGGCGGTGAGGCTTTGTGCGGTATGGCGCTGCCCGATGGCAAGCGGCTGCCGTAACGCTGGGCCAGCGCATGCAGCTGCGCCAGCGATTGTGGGCCTTGCAGCCACAGCGTCAGGTTTGGCGCGCGAAAATAGCGCCGGTGAAACTGCCGCAGCGCCTGCTGCAGGGCGGAAATGTCGTTGCCGAAAGCGGCGCGGCTGCCGATATGAAAGCGGTGCATGGCGTCCAGGCCGGCGAACATCTGCCGCTGTGCGGCTTCGCAGCGGGTTTCCACCTCGGCGCGCAGCAGGCGGTATTCGGCGTCGATGACCTCAACCTCCTGTGCGATCGCCTCGGCCGCCAGCTGTGGGGCGGCGAGCATATCGCTCAGCCGCGCCAGCCCCTGCGCCAAATGATCGGCGCCCACCTCGAAGAAAAACGCGGTTTGCGTGGCCTGAGTGGTGGCATTCAGGCGGCCGCCCACTGACGGTACCCAGCCCATCAAACTATCTTGCGCGCTGAAGTTCGCGCTGCCGCGAAACAACATATGCTCCAGCAGATGCGCCAGGCCCGGCCAGGCGGTGGGCGCCTGAAAACTGCCCGCTTCAATGCGCACCAGCGCGGCGGCGCTAGCGGCGGCAGGATCGCTTATCGCCTTGACGGCCAAACCGTTGTCGAGCTGCCAGGAGGCGCCGGCGAGTGCCATCGTCAACCCTTGAAAATCAGACGGGAGTTGGTTTGATTGCGAAAACGCAGCTGATCGATACCGATCTGCGAACGATTCGCCGCTTCCCGCGCCGCCAGAATGGTGCCGTGGTGCGGCGATTTGCCGCATACCGGGTCGGCGTTGTCGGCGTTGCCGGTCAGCATGAACGCCTGGCAGCGGCAGCCACCGTAGTCTTTCTCTTTCTCCGAGCAGGAACGGCAGGGCTCCGGCATCCAGTCATAGCCGCGATAGCGGTTAAAACCGAACGAGTGGTACCAGATATGCTGCAGATCGTGCTCCAGCACCGACGGGAAGGCGATTGGCAACTGACGGGCGCTATGACAGGGTAACGCCATGCCTTCCGGCGTTACGCTCATGAAGATCGCACCCCAGCCGCCCATGCAGCCTTTGGGGCGCTCCTCGTAGTAGTCCGGCGTGACGAACAGCAGGTTGGCCAGCTTGCCGTCGGCGGCCATGCGTTCGCGGTAGCGTTTTACCACCGCTTCCGCGTCGGCGATCTGCTCGCGGGTCGGCAGCAGGCCCTCGCGGTTGAGGTGTGCCCAGCCGTAGAACTGGCAGGTCGCCAGCTCGACGTCGTCGGCGTCCAGCTGGATCGCCAGTTCGATAATGCGGTCGATCTGACCGATATTGTGGCGATGCAACACGAAGTTGAGCACCATCGGATAGCCGAGCGCCTTGACCGCCCTGGCCATGGCCAGCTTCTGCTGAAACGCCTTGGCGGAGCCCGCCAGTGCGGCGTTCAGCGTTTCGTCGCTGGCCTGAAAACTGATCTGGATATGGTCCAGCCCGGCGTCGGCGAAGGTCTGCAGCTTCTTCTCGGTCAGGCCGATGCCGGAAGTGATCAGGTTGGTGTAAAAGCCGAGATCGCGCGCGGCGGCGATCAGCTCGGGCAGGTCTTTACGCACCAGCGGCTCGCCGCCGGAAAAACCGAGCTGCACGCTGCCCATCGCCCGCGCCTGGCGAAACACCTCAATCCACTGCGCGGTGGTCAGCTCTTTTTCCTGCGCGGCAAAATCGAGCGGGTTGGAGCAATAGGGGCACTGCAGCGGGCAGCGGTAGGTCAGCTCCGCCAGCAGCCAGAGCGGCGGGTTCACCGCCGGCGCGCGTGCTTCAGTCACGGAAGGTCACCCATTTTTGTTCGTAGGCGCGCTGGAAAAACTCCAGCACGTCATCCGCCAACCCCTCGGCGCCGGGAAAGCGGGCGTTCAGCTGCGCGATGATGCCGTTTAGCGTGGTGTGGCCGTCGACCAGCTGCAAGATGGCGGCGGCGCTGTCGTTCAGCTTGGCCATGCCTTCCGGGTAGAGGATTACGTGGCTGTTTTGCACTTGCTCCCATTGCAGGCGGTAGCCGCGGCGGAAGACGGGGGTGTGTTCAGGGTTCAGCGTCATTACACCAGCCTCTGGTTGTGCCATACCCGCGCGGCGGTCACGCTGTGATAAGGCGGGCGGTTCAGGGTATAGGCCATGCTCATGGCGTCCAGCATGCTCCACAGAATATCCAGTTTGAACTGCAGGATCTCCAGCATGCGCTGCTGCTTTTCAACGGTGTCGCAATAGTCCAGCGCCAACGCCAGGCCGTGCTCCACATCGCGGTTGGCCTGGCCGAGGCGGCTGCGGAAATAGTCGTAGCCGGCGGCGTCGATCCACGGATAGTGCTGCGGCCAGCTGTCGAGGCGCGACTGGTGGATTTGCGGCGCGAACAGTTCGGTCAGCGAGCTGCAGGCCGCTTCTTGCCAGCAGGCGCGGCGCGCGAAATTGACGTAGGCGTCCACCGCAAAGCGCACGCCCGGCAGCACCAACGCTTCAGAGAGCAGGGTGTCGCGCTGCAGCCCGACGGCTTCGCCCAGGCGCAGCCAGGCTTCGATGCCGCCTTCGCTGCCGCCGTAGCCATCGTGATCCAGGATGCGCTGCACCCATTTGCGGCGGGTTTCCGGCTGCGGGCAGTTAGCCATGATCGCCGCGTCTTTGATCGGAATGCTGGTCTGGTAGTAGAACCGGTTGGCCACCCAGCCCTGGATCTGCTCGCGGGTTGCTTCACCGTTGTGCATCGCGATGTGGTACGGGTGGTGGATATGGTAATAAGCGCCTTTGGCGCGCAGCGCCGCTTCAAATGCCGGCGGAGTCAGGGGCAGTGGTTGCGTCATGGCGGTTCCCTACAGTTCGATATTCATGCCGTCCCAGCTCACTTCAATGCCGGCGGCGGTCAGGCTTTGCCGCTCTGCCGAGTCTTCATTGAGGATTGGGTTGGTATTGTTAATGTGGATCAGGATTTTGCGCCTGGCGGGCAAGGTGGCGAGCAGGGCCGCCAGCCCGTGTTCTTCCGCCAGCGCCAGATGCCCCATGTCTTTGCCGGTATTGCGGCCCACGCCGGCGTTGGCCAGCTCGTTGTCGCGCCACAGCGTGCCGTCGATCAGCAGGCAGTCCGCGCGGCGCAGCCACGGCATCAGCGCCTCGTCCGGCTCACCCAGGCCCGGTGCGTACAGCAGCCCGACCCCGCGCGCGGTATCTTCGATAAACAGCGCCACGTTGTGGCCCGGCAGCGGGCGATCGCGGTACGGCGAATAGGGCGGCGCGTTGCTGAGTAGCGGAATGGCGGTAAAGCGCACGGTCGGGCAGACCGCCGTGTGGAACGGCTCCCCGGGCGTCACCGGGTGGTGAATCAGCCCGCCGTTCCAGTGGGAGAGCATGGGAAACACCGGGAAGCCGGTGCTGAGATCGTCATGCACTTCAGGCGTGCACCAGACGTGATGCGGGCAGCCCTCGCGCAAATTGAGCAAGCCCGCGCTGTGATCGATCTGGCTGTCGGTCAACACGATCGCGCCGATACCGGTGCCGCGCAGCACATCGGGATTATTCAATTCGGGCGAGGCCAGCAGCTGATGGCAAATGTCCGGGGAAACGTTGCACAGTACCCAGTTTTTACCGTCGTCGCTGACGGCGATGGAAGACTGGGTGCGGCGCGTGGCGTTAATGCTGTGGTCGCGAACGCCCCGGCAGTTGTCGCAGTTGCAATTCCACTGGGGAAAGCCGCCGCCTGCTGCTGAGCCGAGAACTTTTATCTGCATGTCTAAACCAGAAAGAGAGGGAAAGAAATGCCCGCGCGAAAGGCGGGCAGACGGGCGATTAACGGTTGGAAATGTACAGCGTCACTTCCAGACCCAGACGCAGGTCAACAAATTCAGGTTTAGTCCAGGTAGTCATAGCGGTGCTCCTTAGCATGCATCGTAATAGTTCGAGCCCAATGAGAAACATTCGCATTCGGCCGGCCCAATGTTGGCGAAATGTGACGGAGATCGCAACCTTTAAAGCGTAACCGGGTTATTCGCCCCAGGTGGTGGCGAGCACGTTCAGCCAGTTGCGCCAGGTCAGCTTCTCCAGCAGCCGGTTATCGAACCCGGCCTGTGCCAGCGCTTGCGTCAGCAGCGGCAGGCCGCCGACATCTGCCAACGGGTGCGGTACGTTGACCCCGTCAAAATCAGAGCCAAATCCCACGCGATCTTCACCAAGTTTAGCGATCAAATACTCAACGTGTTTAACAATTTCTGTTAAGCCAGTCGTTGCACTGTCACGTTTGCCGTCCGCACGCAGGAAGGCGGTACCGAAATTGACGCCGACCATCCCGCCGCTCTGAGCGATGGCGTCCAGCTGTGCGTCGGTCAGGTTACGCGGTTGCGGGCAGAGGGCGTGGGCGTTGGAGTGGGTGGCGACCAGCGGCGCGCGGCTCAGCGCGGCGGTTTGCCAGAAGGTTTTCTCGTTCATGTGCGAGACGTCTATCATGATGCGGCGGCGGTTGCAGGCGCGGATCAGCGCCTCGCCGGCCGGCGTCAGGCCGGGGCCGGTATCGGGTGAGCCGGGGAACGGCCCGCTGACACCGGTGCCGAAGGCGTTCGGCAGATTCCAGAAGGGCCCGATGCTGCGCACGCCCAGCCGGTAGAAGGCCTCCAGCTGCGTCAGCTCCGCATCGATCATGCCGGCGCCTTCAATATGCAGCACCGCGGCGATTTGTCGGTTGAGACGACACTGTTCTATCTCGGTGGCGGTGCGACAGATGCGCAGCTGCCCCTGAGAAGCCTGCTCCAGCTGCTGCAGGATGGCGATTTGCCGTTCGGCGATCGCCAGCGGATCGAAGGTGGCCTGCGCCTCGTCCTGCGTTTGGTGGCGCATCTGGGCGATATAGCTGACCGGGGGAATAAATACCGCGAACAGCCCGCCGAAAAATCCGCCGCGCCGCATGCGGGCGAAATCGAGGTGGCCCGGCGTGACGCGGGAATAGAAGGCGGTGGCCGGATCGTCGTCATGCTGCAGCCACAGGTTGAGCAGCAGGTCGTTATGGCCGTCGAACACCGGCCAGAGAGGGGGAAGTGTCATGGGCGCTTCACTGAGTCAGGCATCGTGAACGCTATGTTCTCCCATCGCGCGAGGGGGAACAACCCTCAGGCTATGGGGGCTTTGCCGTCGGCGGGATCACTCGCCGTCAGCAAGGCAAAATTTAGTGACATTGTCACTCTGCGCGAAACGGTTCCTGCACGCGTTGGCGGCAGACCGTCAGCAGTAGCTGGCGTAGCCAGCGGTGATCGGCCTCGGCGTCCAGGCGCGGATGCCACATTTGCGACACGGTGATGGGCGGCGTTTTCACCGGCAGCTCGAAGACGCGCAGCGGGCCGCCCGCCGGTTGCGCATGCAGGAACGAGGCGGGCAGCAACGCCAGCAGGTTCGAGGCTTGCGCAACCGCCAGCGCGGCCGGAAAGCTCGGCACCACGGCGGCGATATGGCGTGTCAGCCCCAGCTCCGCCAGCGCGGCGTCTACCGGCCCGAGGATGCGCCCGCTGCGCGAGGCCACCACGTGGCCGCAGGCGGCGTAGTCGGCGGCGCCGAGCGCCGGCTGCTGCGCCAGCGGGTGTGAGGTTCTCATCACGCCGACGAAGCGATCGCGGAACAGCGCCTGCAGGCGGATTTCCGGGCCCATGTCACCCAGCACGCCAATCTCCAGATCGACCAACCCTTCACGCAGGGGGCGGTCGCTTTTCTCCGGCTTGGGCGCAAAGCGCAGTCGCACCCGCGGCGCCTGTTCGGCCGCGGCGGCGATCAGCGCCGGGCCGAAGGCTTCGACGAAGCCGTCGTTAGCGCGCAGCGTAAAGGTCCGATCCAGCACGGCGGGATCCAATGCCCCCTGCGCCGGGCGCAACACCGCGCGCGCCTCGAACGCCGCGTGCCGCGCCCGCTCGCGCAGCGTTTCGGCATAGGGCGTCAGCACCATATGGCGGCCGGCGCGCACCAACAGGGGATCGCCGGTGGCCGCGCGCAGCCGGCTGAGGGTGCGGCTCATCGCCGAGGCGCTTAAACCGAGACGCCGTGCGGCGCCGACGACGCTGCCCGCCGTCAGCAGCGCGTCGAGTGCGATCAACAGGTTGAAATCCGGATCGGTCATGCGTGGGTGTCCTGTGGTGCTGGAAATGGGGGAAGGCGTTTGCTGCAGTATATCAGCGTAAACGCTGCGTCTCCTGCGATTGATGAGCAATAAAAAAGCCGATAACGGAGGTTATCGGCTTGGGTGGCAGGCTGCGCGGCGTTACGCCGGCAGCTGCTGGGCGGTTTTCTCGACCAGCGCCAGCAACAGCTTGATGTCTTCCAGCGTCACGATCGGGTTCAGCAGCGTCATCTTCAGGCAGGTCACGCCATCGAACTCGGTCACGCCGACGTTGGCGCGGCCCGATTCCAGCAGGGCGTCGCCGATGCGCTGGTTGAACAGCGCGACGGCCGCGTCGCCGTTCGCCGCCAGCTGCGCCGGACGGTAGCGGAACAGCACGCTGGCCAGCTGCGGCTGCATCACCAGTTCCAGCGATTCCTGATCGGCGATGTAACGCGCCACCTGCTGCGCCAGCGTCACGCCATGATCGATGATCTCGGCGTATTGCTTCTGCCCCAGCGCTTCCAGCCCCATCCACAGCTTCAACGCATCGAAGCGGCGGGTGGTCTGCAGCGATTTGGACACCAGGTTCGGCACGCCTTGCGCTTCGTCGAACTCGGAGTTCAGGTAGGCCGCCTGATAGCGCATCAGCTCATAGTGGCGCTCGTCTTTCAGCAAGAAAGCACCGCAGCTGATGGTCTGGAAGAACTGCTTGTGGAAGTCCAGGGTAATGGAGTCCACCAGTTCCAGGCCGTCCAGGTAGTCGCGGTACTGCTCGGAAAGCAGCAGCGCGCCGCCCCAGGCCGCATCAACGTGTACCCAAATCTGCTGCTCCGCCGCCAGCCGCGCGATGTCGCGCAGCGGGTCAATGGCACCGGCGTCGGTGGTGCCGGCGGTGGCGACAATCGCCATCACCTGCTCGCCGTTGGCCTTGGCCTGTGCCAGTTTTTCCGCCAGGTCGTTCACGTCCATACGGGCGAAGCGATCGGTTTTCACCAGGGTGACGGACTGATAGCCGAGGCCCATCAGCGCCATGTTCTTCTGCACCGAGAAGTGGGCGTTTTCAGAACAGAACACCTTCAGCTTGCGCAGATCGCCCACCAGGCCGTCCTGCTGCACGGAGTGGCCCTGACGCGCGAAGAACGCATCGCGCGCCAGCATCAGCCCCATCAGGTTGCTCTGGGTGCCGCCGCTGGTGAACACCCCGGCGTCGCCGGGCTGGTAACCGACCTGGGCACGCAGCCACTCGATCAGCTTCATTTCGATCAGCGTGGCCGACGGGCTTTGATCCCAGGAATCCATGCTCTGGTTGGTGGCGTTGATCAGCACTTCGGCGGCCTGGCTAATCACCAGGCTCGGGCAGTGCAGGTGCGCCACGCACTGCGGGTGGTGCACCGACAGGCTGTCTTTCAAAAAGTACTCGATGGCGCGATCGATCGCCGCCTGGTTGCCCAGGCCTTGCGGGGTGAAGTCGAGCTTGATGCGCTCACGCAGTTCGGCCACGCTTTTGCCCTGATACATCTCGGGCTGTTGCAGCCACTGCACGACGGCTTCACTGCTCTGCGCGATCGCCTGGCGGTAAGCCTCGGCGCTGTGCGCCGAGGAAGCCAGAATCGGGTTTAACTTGGACATCGCGGTCATTCGCTCCAATCAGACTGGCTTGACGCCGGCGGCCAACAGCGCCTGCTCAAATTTATCCAGGAAAATACCCAGCTCATCGTTGGTGATCAGCAGCGAAGGCAGCAGGCGCAGTACGCAGCCGTTGCGACCGCCGCGCTCCAGGATCAGGCCGGATTCGAAGCATTTCTTCTGCAGCAGGGCAGACAGTTCGCCATCGGCCGGGTAGCAGCCCATGTGATCCTGCGCTTCGTTCGGCTTGACGATCTCGATGCCGATCATCAGGCCCAGACCGCGGACGTGACCGATCACCGGATAACGTTTCTGCAGCTCGGCCAGTTTGCCTTTCAGCCATTCGCCCTGAGCGGCCACTTTGTCGGCGACCTTGTGCTCTTTCAGGTATTGCAGGGTGGTCAGGCCGGTGGCCATCGCCAGCTGGTTGCCGCGGAAGGTGCCGGTGTGGTGACCCGGTTCCCAGGCGTCAAACTCTTTCTTGATGCCCAGTACCGCGAGCGGCAAGCCGCCGCCGACCGCTTTCGACATCACGATGATGTCCGGCTCGATGCCTGCGTGTTCGAAGGCGAACAGCTTGCCCGTACGGGCGAAACCGGCCTGAACTTCGTCGATGATCAGCAGAATGCCATGCTCCTGCGTCACTTTGCGGATGCGCTGCAGCCACTCGGCCGGTGCCGGGTTAACGCCGCCTTCGCCCTGAACGGCTTCCAGGATCACCGCCGCCGGTTTACGCACGCCGCTTTCCACGTCGTTGATCAGGTTGTCGAAGTAGTAGGTCAGCGCCTTGACGCCGGCTTCGCCGCCGATGCCCAGCGGGCAGCGGTATTCATGCGGATAAGGCATGAACTGCACTTCTGGCATCATGCCGTTGATCGCCGCCTTCGGCGACAGGTTGCCGGTGACCGACAGCGCGCCGTGGGTCATGCCGTGATAACCGCCGGAGAAGCTGATCACGCCGGAACGGCCGGTGTGCTTTTTCGCCAGCTTCAGCGCGGCTTCCACCGCATCGGCACCGGACGGGCCGCAGAACTGCAGGCAATAGGCTTTGCCTTCGCCCGGCAACAGAGAGAGCAGGTAATCGGAGAAACGATCTTTTAACGGGGTCGTGAGATCGAGAGTATGTAACGGCAAGCCGCTGGTAATGACATTTTGGATGCTTTGCAGGACGTCGGGGTGATTATGTCCAAGAGCCAACGTTCCCGCCCCGGCCAGGCAATCAAGATATTGATTATTCTCAACATCAGTGATCCAAACGCCCTGGGCTTTCGCAATTGCCAACGGCAATTTGCGCGGATAACTCCTAACATTCGACTCAAATTCGGCTTGGCGCGCCAAATAGGTTTCATTGTTTCCGTTTAATGAGTTTGCAACTAAAGTATCAATACGGACTTTATCCGTCATCATATCTCTCCTACAACCGAAGGTCTCAACACGCTCCGATTGAATTAATGAATTAGAAAAGTAACTGCCTTGTGAAAAGCGCGACCAATATATGGCTTTTTCGCCTGGGACTCAATAGCCGATTTTGTTTTGAATTGTTTAGTTTATTCTTAGGCTCATCAATATGTTGTTGATTTATTGACCGTTGGTTTTGCCGGTAAAAAACAACATATCGTTAACATGGCACAAAAATCCTTTCCGTCGCCAACCTGCAGGCGGCTTTAATACGCTTATTAATAAGGTGAATTTCCGTTTAATAACATAAATAGGAATTAACGGCTTATTTTTATCTATTCACCACCTTAAGTCCTATAGCGTTTATATACACAAAGTTTGTGATGAATATAAATGGCCAACCGTTAAAAGCGCAGCATCCAGATCGGTGATTTCTCTCAGATTTCACGTAGCGCGATCAAAAAAGCGCGATTTTTACGCAGCGCCGGCCGGGTTCGCCGGCGCTGTTGCCGTTAACGTTGCCGTAACCAGGCGTGGTAGCGCTGCAGGATGCGGCGGGTACGCCACTGATCGACGAGCAGCGTGAACAGCGGGGAATAGCGCACGCTGCGCGGCCGATTGTCACTCAGCGCTCGCATCCGGCGCTTGACCAACGCCATCCGGGCGAGCGACGCCATCGCTTTGCTGCGCCAGGTGACCGGGGCAGGCAGCGCATGGGGGGCCGCCCCGGTTTGCCAGCGCCGCGGCAGATCGGGCACTTCCGCCATGGCGGTGGCGATGCCGGCAATCGCGACGCCGCTGTCCAGCACCTGCTGCGCCACCGAAGGACGGGCGATGCCGCCGGTGGTCATCACCGGCATGCGGGCCACCGCGGCAAGATCGCGGGCGAAGGACAGAAAATAGGCTTCTCGCGCCAGGGTGCGGCCGTCCGCCGTTTCGCCTTGCATCGCCGGGCTTTCGTAGCTGCCGCCCGACAGTTCGATCAGATCGACCGGCAGATCGTTCAGCATCAGCACTACCTGGCGGGCATCGTCCGAAGAAAAACCGCCGCGCTGAAAATCGGCGGAGTTGAGTTTGACCGCCACGCAAAAGCCCGGCGAGACGCGCTCGCGCACCGCACGCACCACCTCCAGCAGCAGGCGGGCGCGGTTCGCCAACTCGCCGCCCCAGCGATCGTTGCGTTGGTTGGTCAGCGGCGAGAGAAACTGGGAAATCAGATAGCCGTGCGCCGCGTGGATCTCCACGCCGGTAAAACCGGCCCGTTCGGCAGCGTGCGCGCTGGCGGCGAAGCGCGCGATAACCTCGGCGATCTGCGCTTCATCCATCGCCTGCGGCTGGGCAAACAGTTTGCTGTGCTTGCCCATCGCCAGCGGGATGGCGGAGGGCGCCCATGCGTTGCCGCCCATGTTCGCCATCACCTGCCGGCCCGGGTGGTTAAGCTGCATCCACACCTGCGCGCCGCCCTGGCGCGCGGCCTTGGCCCAGGTTTCGAACGGGGCGAGCGGCGTGTCTTGTTCCAGCACCACGCCGCCGGGGCCGGTCATGGCGCGGCCGTCGATCATCACGTTGCCGGTGATGATCAAGCCGGCGCCGCCTTCGGCCCAATAGCGGTATAAGCGCCACAGCGCCGGGCTGGGCAGTTGGCCTGGGGCGGCCAGATTTTCTTCCATCGCCGCCTTGGCCAGACGGTTGGTCAGGCGGCTGCCGTTGGGCAGCGTCAGTGGGGTAAACATCGGTTATGCGCTCCTGTCGTAAGGGGAATGGCGCTATACTAGGTTTAAAGTTAACTTTAAGGTCAATAGGGCATGAAGATCGGAGAATTGGCGCAGCGCGCCGGCGTGGCCGCCTCGGCGATACGCTACTACGAGCAGCTGGGGTTGCTGCCGAAACCGGTGCGCGGCGTCAACGGCTATCGGGTCTACAGCGATAGCGCACTGGAGCGATTGCACCTGATCCAAATCGGCCAAAATCTGGGGTTTTCGCTGCAGGCGATCCAACGCGTGCTGGCGCTGCAGGGCAGCGCTTATGAGGATGGGTTGATACGCGGCGTCGATGAACGGCTGGCGGAGATCGAGCTGATGATGGCCACGCTGAATGAACAACGAGAAACCTTGTTGACGACCCGGCTGACCTTATTGGAGTCCGGTGTCGCCGGGCTGTGCCAAGCCAAGGGCGAAAAACAGGCCGACGCATCGCCGGCCCGGCCGGCAAAGCTTAGCGGCGTTTAAAGGCGGAACGCCCGGCATACACCGCCGCGGCGCCCAACTGGTCTTCGATGCGCATCAGCTGATTGTATTTTTCGATCCGCTCGCCGCGGCTCGGCGCGCCGGTTTTCAGATGGCCGGCTCGCATCGCGACCGTCATGTCGGCGATAAAGCTGTCGACGGTTTCACCGCTGCGGTGCGAGATAAAGGTGCCCCAGCCGTTCGCCTGGCAGAGCTGTACGGCGGCGAAGGTTTCGCTCAGCGTGCCGATCTGGTTCAGCTTGATCAGCGCCGCATTGGCCAACCGTTCATCAATCCCGCGCTGGATGTATTTCACGTTGGTGACGAACAGATCGTCGCCGACCAGCTCCACCTGGTCGCCCAGGGCGTCGCTCAGAATACGCCAGCCGGCCCAGTCGTCCTCGGCCAAGCCGTCTTCAATCAGCACGATGGGGAAATCCTGCACCAGCCGTTGGTAATAGGCCGTCATCTGGGCTGCGTCCAACTCGAGATTCTCGCTGCGCAGGCGATACTTGCCGTCGGCGTAGAATTCGCTCGAGGCCGGATCCATGCAGATCGCGATATCTTCTCCCGGCCGGTAGCCGGCTTTCTCTATCGCCTGCACGATCAGCTCGAGCGGCTGGCGGTTTGAGGCGACCGCCGGCGCGAAACCGCCTTCGTCACCGACGCCGACCGACAGGCCTTTTTCCAACAGGATTTGGCGCAGCGTCTGATAAACTTCACTGCCCCAGCGCACGGCCTCGCGCAGCGACGGCGCGCCCAGGGGAGCTATCATAAACTCCTGAAAGTCCGCCCCTTGCCACCGGGCGTGCACGCCGCCGTTGATGATATTCATGCAGGGCACCGGCAGCAGGTTGGCGCCGATGCCGCCCAGATAACGATACAGCGGCAGCTGCGACAATTGCGCCGCGAGGCGGGCGGCGGCCAGAGAAACGCCGAGCAGGGCGTTGGCCCCCAATCGGCTCTTGTTCTCGCTGCCGTCCAGCGCGATCAGCCGGCGGTCTATCTCCTCTTGTTGGCGCACATCCACTCCGCGCAGCGCCTCGTTGATCGCCGTTTTGACGCTGTGCACCGCCTCCAGTACGCCTTTGCCGCCGAAACGGTGCGGATCGCCGTCGCGGTGCTCCACCGCCTCGCGCGACCCGGTGCTGGCTCCCGAAGGCACCGAAGCCCGGGCCACGACGCCCGCCGCGCTCATTTCGACTTCGACGGTCGGGTTGCCGCGCGAATCCAGGATCTCTCTGGCGGTTACGCTTTCAATCTCATCGTTCATGGGGTGTCACCTCGTTCTAGGGAGTGGGAACGTGCTTTATCAGCACATCGATGGATAAATGGTTGATGAATTCGAAGCCGAAGGAGGCATAGACGCCAAACGGACGGTTCTGATGGCCGAGCAACAAAAGATCGACGCCTTCACGGGCAATCAGGGCTTCGACGTCTTTGAAGCGATGGATGCTGACCATTGCGCGTACCTCCAGGGGGATTGAGCAGTCTTCCACCAGGCGGCTGAGCATGGCTTTGGCGGCGATCACCTCGCTGGACTGGCGATCTTTGGTTTGCGCATCGCTGAGGTAGTCCAGTTCGGCATAGTCGGCGCTGATGTGCGCCACGGTAATGCGCGTATTCACCTGCTGATTGAGGCGTTCGGCATGGCGCAACAGCACCCGGCCGTCGCGTTCATCCTGTACCAGCAGTAAAGCGTGTTGGTAGATCGGCATGTCTTATCTCCCTGCGTGAGCAATCTGTAGGGTTAACCACGGTAAAACCTCTTTTTTTCGGCTCGTCATACCGGGCAGCGACACTTGCCGAATGGCGAGCACCCGGTTCGACGAGAAATACAGGGTGGAACGGCGGTGGGTGATATCGGTAACCAGGAGTGCGGTCATCTCCAGCCCGGCCTCCTGTTTCGCCTGCTCGAGCGCCTGTTGCAGCGCGGGCAACAGCGGATCGATGTCGCTCATGGCCCGCACTTCTATCTGCGACAGCAGCAGCGAAACGGTATGGATGCGGTAATTCTTGGCGTCGCGCTGCAGCAACTGCGGGGCGGATTGCCCGGAGAGATCGGTTTTGGCGGCCAGCAGCCCGGCGGTGAAGGCGTCATAGTCGACGTGAGAGATTGCGCGCAACCGGGTGACCGCCAGCCGATCCTGTTCCGTGGTGGTCGGCGCACTGAGCGCGACGGTGTCGCTCAAGATGGCGCCCAGCAGCAGCGTGGCCTGCGCGGCGTTAAGTGGCATCGGTTTTTCTGCCGTCAGGATCTGCAGGATCAGGGTGGCGCAACAGCCGACGGTGCGCACCCAGACATCGGGCGGGTTGCGGGTGACTAACGTGCCCAGCCGGTGATGGTCGATAACGCCGACCACGTCGCTGTCGGGCAATGAGGCCGGGCCTTGTTCGATATCGGTAAAGTCGACCAGCCAGACTTTGCGGTCACGGAGATCGTCTGTCAGCAGCGCAGGCGCCTGTACGCCGGCGGCAGCCAGTATGTAGTGGGTTTCCGGCGTGAGGTCGCCTAGGCGGAAAGCCACGGCCGGTTTGCCGAGGTGATTGAGCCAGTCCGCGACCACCAGCGCGCTGCAGATGCTGTCGCTGTCGGGATTTTTATGGCCGAAAACGTACAGGGGCATTTCCCGCGCGACGGCATCGGGCTGGAGTGGAAAAGGGGTAAAACCTGAGATTTCATTCATAGCGACTCCTGACATACCTGCCTAAAAAATAAAGCGAAGTTGTATATCAGGCGTCATCATCCGGTTCGAGTGAACGCGGCGGTTGGGAAAGGTGGAACACCATCACCTTGTGAACGACTGTAGCGCAGCGTGGGGGGAAACGCAACGCCCGGCAAAGTTGGCGAGAATACATAATCGGATTGATACTGTGAGTGAGTCTATGATGGACAAGGATATTATTTGCCGCTAACCGACGGATAGGCTGAACGGACTCACGCCGGCTATGCCGGGTCCGTGGGTGACACAATGGGAGACAACATGCTCGAACCCTGCTTCCCCGAAAACGAAGCCGAACGCCTGTCGGTATTGAACTCACTGAACGTGCTGGATTCGAACTCGGTGGAAAAACTGGATCGCATCACGCGGTTGGCGGCGAAATACTTCGGCGTGACCATTGCGCTGGTGTCGCTGATCGACCGGGATCGCCAATGGTTTTTATCGCGCTACGGTCTGGATGCCCGAGAAACGCCGCGCAATATCTCGTTTTGCGGCCATGCCATCTTGCAACGCGAAGCGCTGGTGGTGCCCGATACCGCCAAGGATCCGCGCTTTTTCGATAATCCGCTGGTGATCGGCGGGCCGAGGATCGGTTTTTACGTCGGGCAGCCGCTGCTGTCGCTCGATGGCTTGCCGCTCGGCACACTGTGCATTATCGACAGCCACCCACAGCCGTTTTCTCCTGCTCAACTGGCCGATCTGCACGATTTCGCCGCCGTGGTGGAGGAATATCTGCAGAGCATTGAACGCCTCGTCTATACCGAAAACCTGAAATCCGACCTGCAGCGCACGGAGGCGCTGTTCGAACAAACCTTCTCCCAGGCGGCGGTAGGGATGGCGCTGGTCTCGCTGCAAGGATATTGGCTGCGGGTGAATCCGCGCATCTGCGAAATGCTTCAGTACTCCGAGCGCGAGCTGATGGATCGCACCTTCCAGGACATCACCTATCCGCTCGATCTCAACACCGATCTGGAAAAGCTGCAGCAGCTGCTGAAAAATGAAATCAGTACCTATTCGATGGAAAACCGCTATTTCCGCGCCGACGGCTCGATCGTTTGGGTGCAGCTGACGGTGGCGCTCAATCGTTTGCCGAACGGCAAGCCGGACCATTTCATCTCGGGTATCGTCGATATCAGCGAGCGTAAAGCGGCCGAGGCCGATCTGTTCGCTCTGCAACACGAGCTGGAACAACGCGTCGAAATCCGTACGCAGGAGCTGAACGTGGTGGTTAAAAAGCTCAACGAAGAGATTGAGACCCGGGTGCTCGCCGAATATCAGCTCAGTGCGGAGAAGGAGCGTCTGCGCGCCATTACCGACAATATGCCGGCCTTAATCAGCCAGATCGACGGCAATGAACGCTACCTGTTCGCCAACAGCGCCTACAAAACCTGGTTTGGTCTGGAGGAGTCCAGCCTCAGGGGGATGACGGTGCGCGATTTCATGGGGGAAAGCGTTTATCGAATAGCAAAACCGATGATCGAGCGGGCCCTCGCGGGCGAAATGGTGAGTTTTGAGAATGAGCTGCAGACCCGGCAAGGGCTGCTGATGATCCACACCACGCTGGTGCCGTGCGAAGCGCAGGGCTTCTACATTCTCGCCATGGACATCACCGAACTGAAGCGGCTGCAGCAGCGGCTGGAATATGACGCAACCCACGACATGTTGACCGGATTGACCAATCGCCGCGCGTTTCTACGCCGGTTGTCGGGCACGCTGCAGGCCTGTTGCCATCAGCGGCAGATGGCGCTGCTGTTTATCGATCTCGACGGGTTCAAAACCCTTAACGACAGCTATGGCCATGACTTCGGCGACGCGATCCTGAAGACGTTCGCCACATTGCTCAGCACCTGCGCCGGCGAGCGCCACAGCGTCTCGCGTCTGGCCGGTGACGAGTTCACGGTGATCCTGTGGCCGTTGACGGATCCGCGGCGCGAAGTCAGCGAGTTTTGCGAAAACGTGTTGGCGCATCTGGCCAAAATTACGCAGATCGGGCCGCAGAAGGTACGGCTTTCCGCCAGCATCGGCGCGGCCATTTCCCCACGCGGCGATGTGACCGAGGAGATGCTGCTGACCCGCGCCGACGGCGCGATGTATCAGGCGAAATCGGCCGGAAAGGGCACTTACGCCATCTGCGAGCTGTGAGCGTGCAACGGTGGCGGTCTCAGGGTAAGCTGTTTTTCTTTTCCTGTGAGCAGAACTCCGGATTTATTGCATGGCGTCAAATCATCAACATAAAGATTGGCTCGAACTGCGACGCGATGAGGAAACCGGTATTGAGAGCGTCAATGCCCACTTTCAGGGACATGCCTACGATCCTCACGATCATGATGAAATGCTGGTGGGTGTCACGCAGCAGGGTTTACAGCGTTTCAACTGCCACCGCTCATTGCATACCAGCCGGCCGGGGCGCGCCATGCTGATCGAACCGGGTGCGGTGCATGATGGCCATGCGCCGCAGGCCGAGGGATTTACCTATGCGATGCTCTATTTGCCCCAGCATTGGGTATCCGCCGCTATGCACCGCCGTGGAATGGGGGACGCCTCCGTGCTGGAAGGTGCCTTCCACAGCACGTTGACCGACGATCCTATGCTGGCGGCCGCGATACAGCAGGCCTTTTTCTCGTTGCATCATAGAGAGGGGCGACTGGCGCGCGATCAAAGCCTGGACCATCTGCTGACGCTATTGTCACGGCACATCCGTGCCAGGCCGGATTCCCAACACGACGACGCTTTGGTTGAGATGAACCGCTTACGGGACTATCTGCATGCACATATGGCGGATAATCCCAGTCTGGATGACCTGGCGCTTCAGTGTGGTCTGGACCGTTTCCGCCTGACTCGCCAATTCACTCGGGCTTTTGGCCAGTCGCCGCATGCGTATTTGGTTCGGTTGAGGCTGCGGGCCGCACGCTTGTTGTTGGCGCAGGGGCAAGAACCGGCGCAGGTCGCCATGCAGGTGGGCTTTGCCGATCAGAGCCATTTGGGTCGCTGGTTCCAGCGCGCCTACCGTTTATCACCGGCGGCCTATCAACGCCAGTGCACAAACGTTCTATACCGCTGATTTGCCATTTCCGATGATGTGCTTTTAACAGCACAACGGAGTAGAGCGAAAGATGTTTGATACCAAGATTGCGTTTATCGTACGCGACGATCTGCAGACCTGGCAGCGGCTGAACGTGGTGGCCTTTCTGGCGACGGGCATCGCCGCCGCCGCCCCGGAAATCATCGGCGAGTGTTACGTGGATGCGCAGGGAAGACGCTACGGCGGTATTTCCGGGCAGCCGATGCTGATTTTCGCCGCAGATTTGCCGGGCCTGCAAAATGTGCATCGCAAAGGGTTGGAGCGGGAATTGACGTTGATCCCCTATGTGCACGCCATGTTCGCGACCGGGCACGATGAAGCCAATCGGCAGGTTTTTCTCGCTGAAGACGCGGACAATCTGGATTTGGTCGGTCTGGCGCTGCGCGGACCGAAAAAAGCGGTGGATAAGGCGATAAAAGGCCTGGCGCTTCACGGCTAACTCTACCGAGACCTAAGCCTGAAACGCCTGCAGCCAGGCGGCGAACTTTCTCACGACCTCATCGTCCCGATCGCGCAGCAGCAGGGAATAAACGCCGGTTCGGATAGTCAACGCCGGGAAAGGCGACACCAGTCGGCCGGACGACAGATGCTTGGCGCAGAACAGGTAAGGCACGACGGCCAGCCCCAGACCGTCCTCGGCCGCCTGAATGGCGGCGAAGGTATGGTCGAGCGTGAGCGGCGGCGGCGAGGCGTCCAACGCCGTCGGGTAGGTATTCAGCCAGCTGTGCCATAAATCCTCACGGGCGCGGATGCGGATGGCGGTATGCCCGGCCAGCGTGCCGGGCGCACTGACCGGCATGGCGCGCAAGTAGCTCTGGCTGCAGACCAACAGACTCTCTTCCTGCAGAAAAGGGATCGCTTTCAGCCCGGAGAAGTGCGCGGGATCGCGCCGGATCGCCAGATCAAACGGCGTATTGCGATCGACGGCCCCTGTGCTGGTGGTGATATCAATCGCGACCTCCGGATGAATCTCATTGAACGCCGCCAGCTTCGGCATCAGCCAGTGCATGGTGAACGTCGGCAGGCTGTGCACCACCAGCCGCTGCCGGCCGGCGCTCGCTTTCAGTGCGCTTTCCGCAGCATACAGTTCGCTTATCACCCGGGACGCGGTGCGGGAAAAATTCTCGCCGGCCTGCGTCAGCCGCACGGACTTGTGTCCGCGATAAAACAGTGTGATCCCTAGCTGTTCTTCCAGGCTGCGAATGTGGCGGCTGACCGCGCCGGTGGTGAGAAACAGCTCATCCGCAGCGGCGCTGAAGCTGCCAAGGCGGGCGGCGGCTTCGAAAGCGGACAGGTGCGGCAGGGAGTGAATTTTTTTCATAGGTTGAGTCTAGCTCAACCAAATGAGCGAGGAAAGATCGTTTGTCAGCCGTTGATTTTTCTCACTATTATCACGCATCTTTCCCGGTTTGCCGAGCGTGCCATGCAGCGATTTTCCCCGTCTGTCGTTCGTGTTAGTCGAATTATCCTCCCCCCCCGATGGGCAGGGAGACGGCGCTGAGATGCGAGCTTTCTTTCTGCTTTGCGTGAGCCGGGCCGGCCTCTGCCTGGGCACCATGATGTTCGCCGGTGCACTGCCGACCATCAGAAGCGAGTCGCAGCTCGACGCCGCCTCCGCCGGTACGGTGCAAACGGTATTTAGCCTGACCAACGCGCTGGCGCTGCTGGTGGCTTCCTGGTGGTGTGATTCGCTGGGGGCGCGCCGGGTTTACCTGCTGTTTTCCTGGCTGGGCGCCGCTGCGCTGATGCTGTTCGCCGTGTTTGCCCATTCTTATGCCGGCGCGCTGGTGTTGATGGCCTTCGTCGGCCTGACGCAGGGCGGCGCCTATACGCCGGCGCTGCTGCTGGCGATGGGGATGAACGGCCCGGCCCGGCGCGGTTACGCCATCGGCATGATGCTGGCGGCCAGTTCGTTGGGGTATTTTCTGTCGGTTTTCATCGCCGGTTGGAGCGCCATGCGCTGGGGGGCCGGCGTGGCGTTCTCCCTGTGTGCCGCCGGTGCGTTGCTGGGGGCGCTGGCCGGTTCGTTGGCCCTGGTCGGTTATCGGGAACCGCAGCCGCGTACGCTGGGGAGGCAGACGAAACGTGAAAGTTATGCTATCACCTATGCGACCCTGCTGTTGCTGGTCGGGTATATCGCCCACAGCTGGGAACTGCTCGGTAACTGGGCCTGGGCGCCCAGCCTGGTCAGCGAGGCGTTGAGTGGTTTCTCTCTGGATCCGCTCAGTGCCGGATTGATCGTCGCGGCGGTGATCCACCTGGCCGGCATGGTTGCTACGCTGATTGTCGGCACCGTTTCCGACTATTTTAACCGTGCATCGGTGCTGATGTTTATGGGCGCCGCCGGCGCGTTGGGATCGCTGCTGATGGGGTGGTCGGCGAACTGGGGGCCGGGCTGGACGCTGCTGGCCGTCAGCATCGGCAGTTTCTTTATCCTCGGCGACTCCGGCGTGCTGTCGGCCGCGATGGCGGACAACGTGCCGCCGCAACAGCTCGGCAGCGTGATGGGCTGGCGATCGCTGCTGGGGTTCGGCATCGGTTCGTTCGCCCCTTTATCCTTTGGCGTCGTGATGGATACCACCCAGAGCTGGGGCACGTCTTATGCCGTATTGGCCTGCGGCGGTGGAGTAGCCTGTCTGGCGGCCTGCCTGCTTTGGCGGCAGCACTTGAAATGAGGTACGGACATCATTAAATGAATGGAACATCATCACGCATGGTTATCGTGGGCGCCGGGATTGTCGGGGCATCGGTCGCCTATCATCTCGCGCGCCAGGGGCAGCACGTTGTCGTCGTTGAGCAGGCGTATCCCGCGGCGGGGGCCACAGGCAGCTCGTTTGGCTGGATCAGCGAAGGCGTGCCTGAGGGCGCTCCCGACGCGTTTCTGCGGCGCGAGATCGTCGCTGACTGGATGCGCCTGGCGCAGGAGATCCCGGATCTCTGGGTGAATTGGTCCGGCGCGCTCAGCTATGGCCAGGCGCCGGCGACGCAAAACCCCGACAATCGGCTTTTGCCCTCCGCCGAGGTGAACGCGCTGGAACCGGGGCTCAGGCAGCCCGATAGCCAAGCCTATTTTGCGGCGCGTGACGGCGCCGTCGATCCGCAAGAAGTGACACAGCGGTTGCTCGAGTGCGTTAGCGCGTGGGGCGGGGAGTTGCTCCTGGGGCGAACCGTCACCGGATTTTTGCGTGAAGAGGGGCAGATAATCGGCATCGTTACCGAGGAAGGCGCGATTGCCGCCGATCGGGTGGTGCTCGCCTGCGGCACGGGAATCTCCGCGCTGCTGGATGGCAGTGGGTTCTCGCTGCCGATCGAGGCGTCGCCGGCGATTCTGTTACGCTATCGTGCGGCGGCGCTGGCAGTGAACACGCTGATTGCGGGCGATGACGTTGAAGTGCGCCATACGCAAAACGGCGATCTGCTGGCGGCGGAGGATTACCCGCCGGAGGGGGACGTTAAACGGGTGGAAAACGACGCGCAATCGGCGATTAAAAACCGCCTGCCGGATACGGCACCCTTGCAACTGCAGGCGTGTTCGGTGGGGATGCGGCCCCGGCCGCGCGACGGTTATCCCATCATCGGGCCACTGGGCGCTACCCGGCTCTATGTGGCGGTGATGCACCCGGCAGTGATGTGCGCGCCAACGCTTGGCCGACTGGTCAGCGACGAGCTGCTGTATGGCGTCAATCCTGCCATTCCGCACGCTTATCGCCCCGAGCGATTTGACGACGGGAAATGAATATACGCTCAACCTGGCAGCGGTTTTTTGCGCCGTCGGCGAGGCTCTTATATATTTAGTAGCATGCCTGAGGCAGGTTGGGCATGAAACGGCGGTCGGTCGGGCCGCTGCAAGTACGACAGTTAAATCCGTTCGCCAAGAGGCTGCGAGCCTGTGCTTTCGGTAGGGACAGCCGCCAATCGTTTTTATGGCGACCGAAGGCGGAGCAGCTACTCACAGGTCACGAGGACACTTACCATGCATAAGAGAACACTGGCGTCACTGCATTACGAAAACATGCCTTACGATGGGGTGCGTTTTCATATTTTGAAACGGGAGACGCCTGGCCATACGGCGTTGCTGAAGTTGGATGCGGGCAGCCGACAACCGGCGCGTTTTCATCCGGGGTGGGTGAAACTGATGGTGCTGAGCGGTGAACTGAAGGTTGACGATCAGACGTTGCAACCCCATGAGATGTTAATCATCCCTGCCAATACTGCCTATACGGTACAGGCCATTACTGAAGTTATTTGTCTGGCGATTTCCGAGCTGGACGGCGCCGAGTTGGCCCGTTGAGGTGATAACACGAATGGATAGAGGAGAGCCTAGGCGCTCTCCCTATCCCTGCAGCATTAAGCCGCCCCCCAGGCTGAGCTACCTGCTGATTGATGCGTCTACCTCCTGATTTAAGCCACCGCGCTTTCCCTTTCCATCACTTTCGGCCACGTCGCCCCCGCAACGAGCCGCCATCGCGCAGCGCATGCGCAACGTCATCGCCTTGGTTTTACGCAGAACGATGAAATTTTGGTGTAAATAGTGAGTTTCTTCGCATAAGGCCCCTGGTGTGGCTTGCGAGAACGTCACTATATGGAGGATCATGCGGCGCCTCTATCAAATAAAAGACATTCGCGTTATCAAAAGGGACAAACGACCATGGGATTCGAAGTCGACAACGCCGAAACCAAACGCATCGACCTCAGCAGCCACGAAAACTCCTCGTTCGAGGTGACGGGGCTGGTGAAACACTATCCGGCGGGCTTTGTCATTCCTTACCACTCGCATAAACGCAGCCATTTGCTCTATTCGCAGCAGGGCGTTATGGCGGTCGAGGCGAGCAGCGGGCGCTGGATCGTGCCGCCCACCACCGCGGTCTGGCTGCGGCCGGGGGTAGAACATCAGCTGGTCATGCAGAGTAACATTTGCGTTTACGGGATTTTGGTTGATGAAGTCACCGCCGCGCGTTTGCCGCTGCGCGACGGCGTATTGCAGGTATCACCGCTGCTGCGAGAACTGATCGCTCAGCTGGCGACGCTGGCGCCCGAAGGGGCGGAGACCAAACGCAATACGCTGCTCAGAGCGTTGTTCCTAGAGGAGCTGAGCCTGCAGCCGCAGCTGGCGCTGCATTTGCCTTGGCCGGCAGAGGCGAGAATGGCCGAGATTTGCCGGCTGTTGGTCATCACGCCGGCCGACGATCGCGGCATTGAGGCCTGGGCCGATTCACTGTCGATCAGCGCGAAAACCTTCCAGCGTCATTTCACTCAACAAACCGGCATCACCTTCGGCCAGTGGAAACAGCGCCTGCGGCTGCTGTCGTCCATTCCGCTGCTGTTGGCCGGCAACTCGATCATCCATGCCGCCTTCGAAAGCGGTTACGAGAGCCACAGCGCCTATTCGGTGGCGTTCAAAAAACTGTTTGGCGTTTCGCCTTCGCGCTTTACGCTATAGCCTTATGGCATAGCGCGCTTCTCCTATAGATTGAAGCAACCTAATGACGTATAAAGCAAAGCAGTCAACCTCCGAGGCCGCTTCCCGTGATAAAAATTGTCGTGTATCTGATTCTCGCCGTGACGATCGCCATTATTGCGGCAAGAGTCCTCTTTCGTTTGCCGGATATTTCCCAGCGTCTGCCGCAGGCGGCGTTGCCGGCGGATCCTGCCGCGCAGTTGCCGGCGCGGGCCGCCGAACTGATGGCGGCGCATCCTGGCCTGAGCGGCGTGGTGCCGCTGGCCAGCGGGCACGATGCGTTCGCCAGCCGCCTGGCGTTGGCGCGGATGGCGGAAAGGTCGATCGACGCCCAGTACTACATCTGGCATAACGACACCTCCGGGCAGATCCTGCTGAAAACCCTGTATGACGCCGCCCAACGCGGCGTGCGCGTGCGGCTGCTGCTGGACGATAACGGCGTCGCCATGGACGAGACCCTGGCGGCGCTGAACGCCCAGGAAAACGTCGAGATCCGCCTGTTCAACCCATCAACCGTGCGCACGCCGAAGCTGGCCGGTTACGCCTTTGACTTTATGCGCATGAATCGGCGCATGCATAACAAGTCTTACATCGTCGACGGCGCCGTGGCGATCATCGGCGGCCGCAACATTGGCGACGAGTATTTCCAGGTCGGCGACGAAAACTATTTCCTCGATCTCGACGTGCTGAGCGTCGGCAGCGTAGTGGCAGAAACGGCCGAGGTGTTCGATCGCTACTGGAACAGCGCGTCGGTGTTCGGCGTTGAGCAAATTATCCGGGGCAAAGGTAATCTTTCTGCCTTCCTGACGCAGGCCACCGCGACCGAAAGCAGCGAACGGGCCCGCAAATTGGCGGTGCAGCTGGAAACCAGCGCGGTGCGCTTTCGCGATGGCGCCGTCCAGCCGGAATTCACCCAGGTAGAGCTGGTGGCCGACGATCCGGCGAAAGGGCTGGGCAAGGCGTCGCGCGATCGGTTGATGGTGACGCAGCTCGGCAAGATCATCGGCGGCGTCGGCCGGCAACTGGATCTGGTTTCCGCCTATTTCGTGCCGGGGCGGGAAGGGGCGAGCTTCTTTGAATCGCTTGCCAAACAGGGGAAGTCCATACGCGTGCTGACCAACGCGATGAACACCACCGACGTGCTGGTGGTGCATGCGGGCTACGCCAAATACCGGCGTGAGCTGCTGCAGGCGGGTGTCGAGCTGTTCGAGCTGAAGCTGCGCGCCGGTCAACCGACCGGGCGCAAGGAACTCAAGCCGCTGGGGCTGTCCGGCGCGGCGCTGCACGCGAAAACCTTCGCCATCGACGATAAACGGGTGTTTATCGGTTCGTTCAATTTCGACCCGCGCTCGGCGCACCTGAACTGCGAAATGGGTTTTTTGATCGACAGCCCGACGCTGGCAGCCGACACTCGCCAACTGTTTGATGGCCCGCTCGAGTACGCCGCCTACCGCCCGGTATTGACGCCCGCGGGCAAAATGGTGTGGAAAGAAGCCTTCGAAGACGGCCACACCGAGGTGCATCAGCAAGAGCCCGGCGCCGGTTGGGTAAAACGCATTATTCTCACCGTGGCCGGCTGGCTGCCGATCGAGTGGATGCTGTAACGGCGGCGAATGCCGCCGCCACCCGTTGAACCAACCGTTGCAAGGGAACCTATCCTGCGCTATCGGTTGGCTTCAGCATCACCAGAGAGTTTAAAAGTAAACAACGCCGTTTCATGAATGCGGCCCGGTATCCAGCAGCTGCGTGCAATGGCGCTTTTGGTGTCGCGATAGAACGCCGGGGTGCCCGTCAGCACGATATTTCTGGCTTTACCCTTATCATCAACATCAAACGTTGCGCTCACTTCGCCTTCGCGTTTTTCTGCCTTCGCAGAGGCGGAATAGTGCGGCCGCTCATAAAAAACTTGTCCGTCGCATCCCAGGTTAGGCGGTTGCTTTGCCGTTGGAACATCGCTGCCTGCACGCCAGGCATAAACGCAATCATTCACCGCACTGGCTTTTTCACAGCCATCAGGCTGCATTGGCACGCAGCCGGCAAGTGCCAGGCTCAGTGGGAGGAGGGTGAGTCGTGACATGGCATTCCCTGCATGTTTTATCAATCAGATAACGTATATTTTCGCTGAGCGTAGAGTATTTGGAAAGAGAAATGATGCAGCGTCTGTCGATATAAATCGGCCGTGTTTTTCGGCAGCGTGATAAAGCAGAATTTATTGAATTTTATTTCATAGAATTATATTTTTTATATTATTTACCGATAAAGATTACTGGCGTTTTTAATTATTTACCAAGGCAGTAAAATCGGAAAAAATGACCAATTGGATTATTCTTTTCTGTAGCCACTTCGGCAGAAACCAAAGGTCTTCCACCATGCGCATGATGAAAGCCGCCGCCTTTATCGAAAAGGGCCGAATAGAACTCATTGAAAAACCGATTCCTTCCCCTGGCCCCAACGATGCCTTGCTCAAAATAACCACGACGACAATCTGCGGCACGGATATTCATATCCTCAGGGGAGAGTATGCGGTGCCGCGTATGTTGACCATTGGCCATGAGCCGGTCGGCATTATTGAAAAGTTGGGAAGCAATGTTAGAGGCTTTCAAGAGGGGCAGCGGGCATTGGCTGGGGCTATTTGCCCCTCTTTTACCTCCTATTCATGTCAGGACGGCTTTCCCGCGCAGGACGGTTCCTATTTACCCGAATGCCGCTGCCACGGATACAAAGCGACGGCGGGTTGGCGCTTCGGCAACGTTATCGACGGCACTCAGGCTGAATATGTCTTGGTGCCTGATGCGGAAGCTAATCTGGCACTCATCCCCGACGGTCTGACGGATGAACAGGTGCTGATGTGTCCGGATGTGATGTCCACCGGTTTCAAAGGGGCAGAAAATGCCAACATTAACATTGGCGATACGGTAGCCATTTTCGCCCAGGGCCCGATCGGCTTATGTGCCACCGCGGGGGCTCGCCTGCGGGGCGCCAGCCTGATCATTGCCGTCAGCAGTTCCCCCGAAAAGCTGAAAATGGCGGGCGAGATGGGGGCAAACGTCCTGCTGAATTACAAGGAACACGATGCGGTTGATGAGATCTTCAGGCTTACCGGCGGGCGGGGTGTGGACGCCAGCATAGAGTGTTTGGGAACGCAAACCACCTTTAATCAGGCGCTGCGGGTGTTAAAACCCGGCGGCACCTTATCCAGCCTTGGCGTTTATAGCGAAGACCTTCATCTGCCAGTGAGTGCGCTTGCCTATGGGCTGGGCGATCATACTATTCGCACGGCATTGTGCCCGGGCGGTAAGGAGCGGATGCGCAGAATGATGAACGTGATCCAGCATGGCGGGTTGGATCTCACGCCGTTCGTGACGCATCGCTTTCAGTTGGAGAATATCGCAGAGGCTTACTCGTTGTTCGCGGAGAAACGCGATGGCGTGATTAAGTTGGCCATCACGCCATAAGGCGCATCGATACGGTTAGCGGCAGATTATTCCCCGTTATCCTTGAGACTGACCGTCGCCGTGCGGCCGGCGATCAGCTCGACGCCGTGGGGAATGGTGTCGATCGCGATGCGCACCGGGATGCGCTGCGCCAGACGGATCCAGCTGAATGTCGGGTTGACGTTGGCGAGCAGATTGCCGGCGGCGGTGGTGCGCTCGCTGTCGTTGATGCCGGCGGAAAGCCCGTCGACGTGGCCATAGAGCGGCTGCCGTTCCCCCATGATGCGGATCACCACCTTGTCACCGTTCTGGATGCGGCCCAGCTTGGTCTCTTCGAAGTATCCGGCGATGTAGAAACTGTTGGAATCCACCAACGCCATGATCGGCTGACCGGCGGTCGCGTAAGCGCCGGGGCGCAGGGAGAAGTTGGTGATCACGCCATCCACCGGCGCATAGAGATCGGCGCGCTGCAGGTTGATGCGCGCCAGCGCCCGATCCGCCAGGGCCTGATCCAGATTGGCCTTCGCCAGCGATTGGGCATCGCGGCGATTGTCGCGTTCCTGCTGTGAAATAGCCGACTGCAGCGCCTGATAGCGCCGGTTTTCGCGCTGGGATGACGCCAACTGGACGTTGGCGCGTTCCACGGCGGCCTCGGCCTGATCCAGCGCATTGCGCAGCCGTACTTTGTCCAGGCTGAGCAGCAGCTGCCCTTTATGCACCACCTGGTTGTCGTGAATGTGCACGGCGTCCACCTTGCCGGAAACATCCGTGGCCAGCGGCACCACGTCGGCGCGGATCTTGCCGTCGCGCGTTTGCGGGGCATAGGTGTAATAGAGATAAAGCTGCCACAGCACGCCTGCCGCGATCAAAACGGCAATCAGGGTCAGCGCGGGGCGCAGCAGAGCAAGAGTACGTTCACGAAACATGGGGTCCTCAGGGGGTGGTAAGCCATTTCAGGCCGTGGAAAAACAGCCCGGCCAGAATAAGAAACAGGGCGGTGTCGAACAGCGGGCGCTGTGCGACCCAGCGATAGACGCCTACCGCGCTGAGCGTCCAGGAAAGCGCCATGCGCGAGAAGAATGCGCACACCAGGCACAGCAGTAAGGGCGAGATGAACACGCCGTCAATGTTGATTTCACCGATCATGTCAGGGATTCCAGTGCAAAGCCGTGGGGAAGTGCAGCAGCCGTAGCCGGGTAAGCGGCCGCAGCGCGCGCCGATCGTTCTGCCGCCAGGCCTGTTGCAGACCGGCGTCGATCTGGCCCAGCAGCGCGGAGGGGGCCTCGGCGTGCAGAGAAAGTTGGCGGAACGCCGCCGGCAGACCGGCGTTCGGCGAAGCGCCAGGGCTGAGAGCGCCGGCCTGCTGTAGACGAATCAGGTCGATAGCGGTTTTTAAGCGCATCAACAGCTGTGGGCTGCGATCGGCTTGCCCAACGGCGGCCAGGCGGCTACCCAGCGCGGTGATGCGATCCAACGCGCGGGCCTGATAGCGCTGTAAGTCGCGCTCCGTGACGTGGCGATTGAGGCGCAGCATCTCTTGCGCATCCTGCCGCATCAGCCGCGCCACCACCTGATCGGTGCCCCAGCGGCGGAACAGCGCGGCGCACAGGAATGCGAAATAGACGCCGATCAGCGTGCCGGTAGTGCTTTCCAGATACAGCCCCATATTGTTAGGCGCATAGTGTCCCTGAAAGTTGACGTTGCTGAGCGACAGGGCGATCGCCAACGTCGCCAACGGGTTGCTCGCCGCCCACACGCCGAGCGGCAGCAAAAACAGCCCCATCACGATCAGGAAACTGCCGTAATCCCCGGCCAGCGGCAGCAGCACATAGCTGAGCAGGGCGCCGAGGGCCATAGCGATAGCGGCGAAGCGGCCAAAAGTGGCGATGGTGGCGCCGGGATTGTCGCCGGCGCCGAAGAAGGCGATGGCCACGATCCCCATCAGCACCATATTGGCGCCCTGTTCCCAGCCGGTGAAATACCAGAGGCCGCACAGCAGGGCGTAGGTCGTCAAAATTCCGGCGAACATGCGCACCGCCATGCCGATATCCGGCGGCGGCGAGAAGACGCGGCTGCGCATCATCTGCGCCTGCAGCGCCGCGGGCAGCGGCTCGCCGTCCAGGAATGCGTTCAACTGCTGTACCTCGGCCCACAGCGTTAACCACTGCTCAACCTGTTCAGCCAGCTCGTCGACGACCAGCGTTTCCCACGGCGACAGCGACGCCGCAGGCGGCAACAAGCTTACCGAGGGCGCAGCGTGCGGTGCGGGTTCAACGGCCTGCCGCCGGACCTCATTCAGCCACGGCTGCAGGCGGGGGCGCAGGCCGACCGGCAGTGCGGCGATGCTGCTGCCGATGGCCGAGAGCAGCGGCACGATTTGCAGTACGCGTTGCTGTATCGAAATCGCCGCCTGACGGGTGGGCTTATCGACCGAACTGTCATAGCCAAGGGTGGTCATCATCTGATTGAACGAGGCGATGTCGCCCAGCAAACGGATACGGTCCGCGTCGGCCTGGGCGTCGCTGCCCTTGCCGTCGAGGCTGTCCTCCTGCCAACGCGCCAGGTCAGCCAGCCAGCCTTTCAGCCGCGTGCGCAACACCGGCGCCAGCGACGATGGGAATAGCACGCTGTCTACCAGCGTCACCGCCAAAATACCCAGGCAGATCTCCGTTACCCGCGTGACGACCATAGTGAACATCGTGTCCGGGTGATTGATGTAGGCGATGGCGACCAGCATCATGGTGATGGCGCCCAGCTGGAAAAAGTAAGCGCGTGGCGTGCGATCGAGATAGGAGAGGCCCAGCATCAGTGACGATGACAGCCCAGCGGCGACGATCAACAGCACCGGCGTGTTGCTAAGCCAGGCCGAAAGGCCCAGCGTCAGCACGCCGGCGAACAGCGTGCCGCAAAAACGGTAGGTGGCGCGGGCGCGTACGGCGCCGCTGACCGGATTGCTCAGCACGCAGCAGGTCACCATCGCCCAATAGGGATTTTGCAGGCCGATGCTTTCCGCCAGCGCGAAGGCCAGCATGGCGGAAATAAACAGTTTCGCGGCGTACAGCAGCTGCGGTTTACCGATTTTCATGGCTCATTGCCGGCCTGTTGCAGATAGTGGCCTGCGCGCTCTTCAAACAGGCGCAGAATGCGCGTAGCGGTTTCAATATCTTCCAACGGCACGTCGTGCATCAGCTCGACTCGCAGCTTATCGGCCGCGGTTTCGACCTTTTTGGCCAATTCGGCGCCGGCGGGCAGAATGCGCAGGGTTTTAAACCGACGATCGCCGGCCGACTCCTGCCGCTTGAGGAAGCCTAACGCGGCGGCCTGATCCAACAGACGCACCAGCGCACCGGGATTGACGCCGACTTCTTCCGCCAGGTCGCGCTGATTGATGCCCTGCGGATTGCGATGCACCAGAACCACGACGGTAGCCAACGACATGGAGATGCCGGATTTGGCGATCGCCAGCGTCGCAGCCTGTTTCCACACCCGGCGAACCGGTTGCAGGGCGTTGGTGAGGGCATAGAGGGATTTTTCTTTCGATGACATGGGATACCTCGGCAAACAGTGTATATAGGTTAAATGGCAACAGTTGCTTTGGCAATTAGTTTTGAACGCTCGACTCAGAGACAAAAGGCAAGGCATACGTGACGACGTCACATAAAACAAACGGGCTACATAGGCAGCCCGTTTGAAAGGTGGGTATTACAGCGCCTGAACGGGGTTCATCGCAGCGCCGGGGAAGGCCGTATCTTCACCGCGTTCACGCCAAGGCGCCAGATCGCGGCTGCGGGAGGCTACCGCGCTGTCCCACAGCTGATACGCGTCCTTACCGAGCATCAAACGCACCGGCGGGGTGGCGCTGGCCACCATATCGACGATCACGCGAGCGCCCTTAACCGGATCGCCCATCTGTTTGCCGTTCTGCGTGCGGTAATACTCCACCATGCCGGCATCCAGTGGCGCATAGGCCGCGATTTCGCGTTCGGCCTTCATGGCGGCGCTGCTGGCGAAACCGGTACGGAAGGCGCCCGGCTCGATCAGCGTGACGTGGATCCCCAGCGGCTTGACCTCGTGGTGCAGCGCTTCGGTAAACCCTTCCAACGCGAACTTGGTGGCGTTGTACAGACCGCTGCCGGGGAAGGCCACCAGGCCGGCGATGCTGGTCAGATTGAGAATATGGCCGGACCGTTGAGCGCGCATCTGCGGCAGCACTTCACGCGACAGCTCGGCGGCCGCGAAGAAGTTCAGCTCCATCTGGGCGCGGATCTGTTCGGAAGTGAACTCTTCCAGCGCCCCGTAAGAACCGGCGCCGGCGATGTTGGCCAGTACGTCGAGGCGGCCGAAGGTTTCGACGGTCTTCTTCAGGGCGGCGGCGCGCGCCGCAGGATCGGTCACGTCCAGCTGCAGAGCCAGCGCGCGTTCGCCGTGGCCGGTGGCGATCGCCTGCAGCGGCGCCAGGCGGCGGGCGGTGAGCACCACGTTGTCGCCCTTGGCCAGCACGGCTTCAGCCAAAGCCTGGCCGAAGCCGGAAGATGCGCCTGTAATAAACCAGGTTTTGTTCATATCGAGATTCCTCGTTATCGTGGAGAGTTACAGTTGAATTTCAGTGAGTTCTGCGCCATCAAAGGCGGTGTCTTCGCCCCGTTCGCGCCAGGCGTTAAGCTCCTGCTGGCGTTTGGCGAGGGTGGTGTCCCACATGGCGTAAGCGTCGCGCCCCAGCATCAGGCGCACCGGCGGAGCCGTGAGAGTGACCAACTCCAGCATGCGCTGCGCCGCTTTGGCGGGATCGCCCATCTGTCGGCCGGCGGACTGCGCCAGGTAGGTTTCAAACGGTGCAATCGACGGGCGGTAGGCCTCGATGCGCTGCGTCGGCCGCATGTTCACGTCGCCGGCAAATTCGGTGCGGAAGGCGCCGGGCTCGATCAGGGTCACGTGGATCCCCAGCGGCCTGGCCTCGATGGCCAGCGACTCCGTCCAGCCTTCGAGGGCAAACTTCGCCGCGCAATAGGGGCCGGCGGCGTTCATCGCCACCAGACCGGCGATGCTGCTTACGGTGATCACGTTGCCGCTGCCCTGGCGCCGCATCTGCGGCAGCACGGCGCGGGTCATCTCCGCCGCCGCAAAGAAATTCAGCTCCATCTGCTCGCGCAGCTGTTCGAGGCTGAACTCTTCGCAGGCGCCGGCTACACCGCGCCCGGCCAGGTTGGCCAGCACGTCGATGCGGCCGAACCGCGCCAGGGTATCGGCGACCGCTTTATCGCGCGCGGCGGCATCCGTGACGTCCACCGCCAAAGGCAGCACGCGATCCTCCTGGCCCTTAGCCAGCGCCTGCAGGCGGTCGAGACGGCGGGCGGTCACCACCACCCGATCGCCGTTGGCGATGGCCGCTTCCGCCAGGGCTTTGCCCAGGCCCGACGAGGCGCCGGTGATCAGCCACACTTTATGGTCATTGTTCATTTCAGGTTTCCTGCGAATAAATAAAACGGCGCTTAGCGCCACCAACGGCTGCCGGGGTGCGGCCGAACGATATCGACACGTTCGCCGATCATCGGCGTCGCGACCTGCACGCTAAAGGGAGCGGCATGGCGCAGTACCTGGTCGAACGGGTCTTGCCAGGCGTGCATCGCCAGATCGAAGGTGCCGTTATGGATCGGCAGCAGCCAGCGGCCGAGCAAATCCCGATGCGCCTGCACGGTTTGCTGAGGGTGCATATGCACATAGGGCCAGCGTTTGTCGTAGGCGCCGGTTTCCATCAGCGTCAGGTCAAAGGGGCCAAAACGGCGGCCAATCTCGGCATAACCGGTGAAATAGCCGCTGTCGCCGCTGAAGAACATCCGCAGCTCATCGTCTTCAATCACCCAGGAACACCACAGCGTGCGGTTGCCGTCGGTCAGGCTCCGGCCCGAAAAGTGCTGGGCCGGGGTAGCCGTCAGCCGCAGGCCGTCGATTTCCGTGCCTTGCCACCAGTCGAACTGGCGGATTTTTTCCGGCGCCACGCCCCAGGCCGCCAGGCGATCGCCCACGCCGAGCGGTGCGACGAACTGGCCCACCTTGCCGTCCAGCGCCCGAATGGCGGCCCGGTCCAGATGGTCGTAATGATCGTGCGAGAGGATCACGGCGCGGATCGGCGGCAGCTCCTCGATCGCGATCGGCGGCGCGTGAAAGCGTTTTGGCCCGGCGAACGGCAGCGGCGAGGCCCGCTCGGAGAACACCGGATCGGTCAGCCACCATTGGCCGCGCAGCTTGAGCAACACCGTGGAATGCCCCAGACGGTACAGGCTACGATCGGGTGCCGCCTCAAGCTCGGCGCGCGACAGGCGCTGAATCGGCACCGGCGTCGCCGGCACCGTGCCTTTGGGCTTGTTGAAAAATACGTCCCACCACACGCGCAGGGTGGACTCGGGCAGATCACCCGGCGCCGGCGGCCGCTGATTGTTAAAGCGCCGATCGCGCCATTGTGGCGATGAAGCATAGCCGCCCGCTGTCGGGCGCAATTTGGAACAACGGCTCAAAGTCAGAATTCCCTCAGCACAGCAATGGATGATTCGGGCAGCGACGCGGTTCAGGTCGCCTTTGCCCGCACGACGCGATAAAACTTGTCGTCAAGAATAAGCCTTGAGAGACGGACGATCCATGCGCTAAAGTACTTGTTTGTTTATCAAGAGTACGGACTTCATCATGGACCCGCTGTCAGACGTGTTGTCGCTGCTGCAACCCCAAAACCAGTTTTACGCCGGTTTCGACGCCGCCGGGGACTGGTCGTTCGAGTTTCCCCCTCATGAAGGCATCAAATTCACGGCGGTGATGCGCGGCGCCTGCTGGGGCATGACCGACGATCTGACGCAGCCGATCCATTTCCGCGAAGGGGACTGCTTTTTGCTGAACAGTCGGCGGCGCTTCAGGGTCGCGTCCGATCCGGCGTTGCCGCCGCAGGGAGGGGAGCAGATCATGGCCGAGGCGACGCGCGACGGCATCGCCGTGCATAACGGCGGTGGCGAGGTCTTTTTGATCAGCGGGCGTTTCGGTTTTTCCGGCCAGCATGCGGCGCTGCTGTTTGATGCGCTGCCGCCGATCATCAACATCCCCAAAGCCTCGAGCCAGGCGGGCGTTTTGCGCTGGACGCTCGAACAGTGGACGAACGAGTTGCGTCACCCGCAGCTCGGCGGTGCGCTGATGTCGACCCACCTGGCGCACTTGATGCTGGTGCAGGTGTTTCGCCAGTTCCTCGAAACGGCCCATGGGCTGCCGAAAGGTTGGTTTCTGGCGCTGACCGACCGCCAGATCAGCCTGGCGATCGCCGCCATGCACGCCGAGCCGGCGCGCAACTGGACGCTGGAAGAGCTGGCCCGCATCGCCGGCATTTCCCGCACCGTATTCGCTCAACGTTTCAAAGGGCTGGTTGGCAGCACCGCCATGGAATACCTCTCGCGTTGGCGTATGCTGCAGGCGGCAGATCGCCTGCGGGCCGGTAAAGAAAACGTCGCGTCGATCGCCTACTCGTTGGGATACGGCTCGGAAAGCGCGTTCAGCACCGCCTTCAAACGGGTGATGGCGCAGTCGCCGTCGCAGTATCGGCGGCAAATGCCGGCCGGGGCGAGTGAACCGGAGTGAAAGGGGGCGCAGCGGCCGTGACCGCCGCGCCTGGCTTTACTGGCTGATGCTCTGCTGCAGCGCCTGAACGGAGGAAACGATGCCGGCATCGACCGACATGGTCAGGTCTTCCATTTCCAGCGACACCCAGTCGTTGTAGCCCATCATGCGCACCACCGAGAAGAACGCCTTCCACCACTGCAGATCCCGGCCGCAGCCGACGGCGACATAGTTCCAGGCGCGGCGGGCCACGTCGTCGATCGGTTTGGTCTCCAGCAGTCCGTTAACCTCAACGACGCCGCGCTCAAGGCGCACGTCTTTGCCGTGCACATGGTGAATGGCGGGGCCGAGGGCGCGGGCCACCGCGATGGGATCCGCACCCATCCAGATCAGGTGGCTGGGATCGAGGTTCAGGCCCACCATCGGGCCAACGGCCTCGCGCAGCCGGAACAGCGTTTCCGGGTTCCACACCAGCATGGCGCTGAAGTTTTCCAGCGCAAAGCGCTCGACGCCGCACGCTTTGGCCCGAGCGACCAGCGCCTGCCAATAGGGGATTGCCACTTCATTCCATTGATAGTCCAGACAGTTTTTCACCGTCGGCGGCCAGCTGACGGTATAGGTGATCCAGTTGGGAATGGTGTCATGCGGGCTGGCCGGGGGCAGGCCGCTCATCATAACGATCTTTTTCACCCCCAGCAGCCCGGCCAGCTCCAGCGTATTGTCGGTTTGGCGCTGATGGCGTTGCCCCAGTTCGCCGGGATCGAGCGGATTGCCGGAGACGTTGAGCGCGGCGATCTCCATGCCGCGGCTGGCCAGCGCCTGCTGCAGCTGCCGGCGTTTGGCGGGGTTAGCCAGCAGATCGTCGGTATCCAGATGGGGCGCCGGAGACCAGCCGCCGGTGGTCATTTCCACGCCGCTCACCCCCAGCTCCAGCAGCCGATCCAGCATCTGCTCGAAGGGTAAATGACCCAGGCTGTCGGTACAGAATGAAAGTTTCATGCTGCTTTCCTTATTGGTAATTAACCCAGGTGGCGCCGTTGTCGGCGGAACGAACGCAGTTTTCAATCCAGCGCACGCCTTCCAATCCGGCGTCGATATCCGGATAGATCAGCGTGGCCAGCGTCTGCCGATCGCCGCGCTGGCTGGCGCTGATGGCGATGGCGAACTTGAGGTAGATATTGGCCCAGGATTCGGCCAGCCCTTCGGTATGCAGCGCACCGAGCCGCTCTTCGGCCAGGGCGCTGTCGTCCAGATAGGGCATGCCGTGGTGCAGCGTTTGGTTGGGCCGCCCCTGGATCTCATGGCGCAATTCGCCGGGGGTGGCGTCACTCCACTGCAGGCTGGCGAGCGAGCCCACCACGCGGATGCTTTGGCTGTCCATTGCGCCTGCATTGACGGCGGAGGCCCACATGCGGCCGACGGCGCCGTTTTCGTAGTGCATCAGCACCATGGCGTTGTCTTCCAGCGGGGCGCGAGAAGGAATAAAGCTCTGGCGATCGCACAGCAGGGAGGCAATCTTCATATCGGGCATCACCAGCTGCGAGATGTAGAAGGTATGGGTGGAGATGTCGCCCAGCACAAAAGAGGGGCCAGCGATTTTCGGATCGACGCGCCATGAAGAACCCGCATTCGATGATGATGCTCGATATGGTCACCAAACAGCTGCAAACCCGCGGCTATATGGCGCTGCTGCTGAACATCACCGCCGGGGAAAACTACCGGGCGGTGATGGCGATGGCCGATCAGCTGCAGGTCGATGGCATTTTGTTCCTGGCGACGGTGTTAACCCAAGAGTGGGCGGCGATCGCGCAAGACCTGCATCAGATCCCGCTGGTGCAGGTGTGCCGCAATACGGAAAGTGAACACATTGATGTGGTCAATATCGACGGTTACCGCGCCGGCGAAGAGATCGCTGAGTTGCTGATAGAACAAGGGCATCGGCGCTTTGGCTACATGAAGGGGCCGGACACGCAAAGCAGCCATTTGCTGCGCATGGAAGGCTACCGCGACAAACTGATGGCTGCCGGCTTTCAGTTGGATCGGGTGCTCACCGCCGGCCACTACGATCGCCAACGCGGTTTCCAGCTGATGAGCGAATACCTGCAGGCAACGCCGGAAAGCGAGCGGGTTGAGGCGCTGTTCTGCGAGAACGACGTGTTGGCGCTGGGGGCGCTCGAAGCGCTCAGGCAAACGGCGCCGTCGTCCGCGATGGCCGTGGTCGGTTTCGACGATATCGATGAAGCCGGCTCAGCCAATTGGGCGCTGACCAGCTACAGCCAACGCATCGACCGGCTGGTCGAGGAGGCTTTGAATCGCCTGATCGACAATCGCGCCACGGCAGACGGCGCCTGGCGGCACGGAGAGTTGCGGGTTCGGCGGTCGCATTTGGCTGGGAAACCGGCGTAAGGATTTCTTTTTGTGTGACAATGTCACTATTGAGGGCTTGATGAGAGCACATCGAGATAGAAAGAAAAAACTCTATAGAAGAGAAAGCGTGACATCCAGAGGCCCCATAGCCAGCGGTGGTGAGTACCGCTGGGAACGGCATAGCAAACAGCTGGATGATGAGCAGTTGCCGCTGCGTGAAAGCATGCATGGGCGGATACAACATGGCATGGATTACACGCCGCTATTTCAATTTTTGCTCAGTACAGTGGGCCAACCCTGGAGTGAAGTGCACAGCGAAGCGGTTAGTCGGTTGGATAAAGAAGCACCTATTTTTTACCTGGTGGCGCTGCACCGTAAAAACTGGCAGAGCTATGTCTGCTGTGGTGAGTCGAGCTATTACAGCGGGCTATGCATAGATGAGCACGGGATACTGCAGAAAGTGAACCCGGCATTCACCGCAGAAGATGTGCCGGTGAGATGCCGCTGTTGTACCTATACGTTCAACGGGGAACTGGTGCCCGTCACGGAAAAAAACTGGCAAAAACCCTATGAGAAGGAATCCTGGGAATAGTCAGGTTTCACGAGTGTCATTCAGATGTAGATTGACTGCCGAAGTTTGCCAGATTTCACGTAGCGCGATCAAAAAGGAGGGTATTTTGACCCATTTTGCACAGTGGCTTAGCCAAATTCAGGCGCTTGAGGTTGAACTGCACCAGCCAACAACGCGCTGCGATCCGAAACATGTCCGGCATTGTTGCATGAAGACTTTGAAGAGATTGGTCGTTCAGGCCTACGTTATGACAAATGCCAAACCGTTGCGGCGCTGGAGATGGAAACGGATTATCCGCCAATTTTCGCCGAAGGTTTTAAGCTGGCGAAAATCAGTGAAGGCGCCGTGTTGCTGACGTACAAAAGTTTTCAGCGTGATGCGCAGGGCCGCGCCGTTCGTTGCACTGAACGCTCATCGATCTGGCTGCTGACGGAAAAGGCGGGTTGGCAGATGCGCTTTCATCAAGGTACGCCGGCAGAGGATTGAGCAGAGTTTAAAAAGCTGATCGAATGGAGTCATTTAACTCACGCTATAAGTTTTTCTATAGGCTACTAAAAATTATCATCATTTGTTAACCATAAAAAATAAAATATAATCATGAGGAAAAACAAAACCCTGCATAAATTAAACCTTATATTTATGCTGGAATAATTTCATTATATAAACATTGACTATAAAAGGTTTGCTATGAAATTGCGACTTACAATATTTGCCACATTGGTATTAAGCATGCCTATGGCACCCTCTGCTTTTGCTTTGACTTTACAAGATCAAGTTAAACAGTACGAAAAAGAGGGCTGGAAGGTAGGGTTGTCAATTCTATCTTCAGATGATAAAACGATTTCTATAAATGGAAACCAACGCTTTCCTTTAGATAGCACAGTTAAATCAATTGCTTGTGCCAATGTCCTGGCAAAGGTTGATGCAAAGAAGCTTTCATTAAATCATTCTATGGTAGTGACTGAAAAAAATATTGTGACCTATTCACCCGTTGCTAAAGATTATATGAACAAGCCATTTACGCTTGAGCAAGCCTGTAAAGCGGCCAATGAATACAGTGATAATACAGCAGCTAATTTTGCTATTTTTTCGGGTGGAGGACCAGAAGCTCTGACCGAATTTATGAGATCTATAGGAGATACGGTTACTCGCTCTGACCGATATGAGCCAGAATTGACGGTCAATCCCGTGGATGATTTGCGAGATACAACGACTCCTGATGCGATGAGCAAGAGTATCAAGAAAATTTTGACCGGCGAAGTTCTCAGCGATGCATCAAAAGCGCAATTGAAAGAATGGATGGTCAATAACAAAGTCGCTGATAATATGCTTAGAGCGTCTCTTCCTAAAGGATGGAAAATCGCCGATAGGTCAGGTGCAAGTGATTATGGTGTCAGAGGGATAACGTCGATGGTCTGGTCAAATAATCATGATCCTGTATTCATCAGCATCTATGTGAGAAAAGCGGATACCTCTTTGGATGAACGCTCAGCGGTGATCCGTACTTTAGGTTCGCATATATTTGACGAATACCTTAGCCACTAAGAGGATAGTAGTAAGAGGTTAGGGGTTCTATGGAAGAGCCCCGATAAGCAGCAGAGAGTTACGTACTCAGGAAAGCTCCACGCCATGGCGGTTAGCATTCATCACGTTCAATTTAACATAATATACATTATGCGCACCTTGGTGGTGATATGTGGATTCTGCCGTCCAGGCCTGATTCATGGGCTTTCTCCTGCGGCCAACCATGCCGGCGCCGGCTACTCATGCCGCTGAACTAATTCGTTTTTCAACCGGCCATAAGCCGCCGGGTTTTGCCGACGGTCTTCTGCTGCCTGGTGTTTGTGTTGCTCAGCAATACCATGATGCTTGCGCAGAAAATCTCTGAACGCCTGCCAGTAATGCTGTTCTCGCCACGCGGCGTAGATCTCATATCATGCATCTTGTCATTCACACCATCCAACGCCGCCAGGCTTTCAATCTCCAGCAAGATATCAATCGTTGGTTTGGCACTGCTGTACTACCGATATGATGAATTGCCGTTAATACGCCAGCCTACATCTCGCGTAGTTTCAACGCTTCATCTTGATAACGTTCCAGCCACTGCGTCTCATAGCCCTCGACCGTGATGCTGCGTGCGCCATTTCCCGTTTCAGTAATGATGACCGGACATGATTTTCTAAGGCGCATACCTGCCGATATTGGCCAGAAATCCCCTGCTTTTTTGATCGCGCTACGTGAAATCTGATAAAACGTGGCGGCTAAGATACTGCAGATTTCTCCCAAACGCGTTACTTAAACGGGCACTATTTGTATGCTAAATACGCATTGGCGTGCGTTTGTATCGCTTTCGGCGCCCACCACGGCGTTGGCTATACTGAATGGGAATATTCTTCCATGCTCCAGGAGCCTCTCCATGTTTGACCATGTGAAATTTGGCGTCAGCGACTTTGCCCTTAGCAAAGCGTTTTTCCTCAATGCGCTGGCGCCGCTGGGCGTAAAGATCGTTGCCGAAGGCGAGCCCGGCTATGGCGTCGAACTATGTCCCGATCGGGGTAACGTGTCATTGTGCCTGTTTCAAACCGATGAAAAGCCGGCACACCTGCACCTGGCATTTGCCGCAAGCAGCCGTGAACAGGTCGATGCGTTCTACCACGCTGCGCTAAATGCCGGCGGCATAGACAATGGCGCACCCGGTTTGCGGCCCAATTACCATGCCCACTACTATGCGGCATTTGTGATCGCCCCGGATGGCCACAATATCGAAGCGGTTTGCCATAACCCGATGAGCTAGTGATTTTTCCAGTTAAAACAGTATATTAATCACGAGGTAACACATCGAATTTAACATAATGCAATTGTGACGCCGTCACTTAACGTTACCCCGTCACGTCAATCCACTCTGCTCCGGTGATGCTGGCCAGGCGTTGTGGCGCAATTCTCACGCCTGAGTTATCGCTGCCACCTGCCGGAAGCACTTCACCGTAGCTGCACAGGCTGCGATCGCAGTAAATTCTCACCGCTGCCGGTGCGGCAAAGGGGCAAACGCCGCCGGGCGGATAGCCGGTCAGCGCCTCCACCTCCTTCGCCGGCAGCATGCGCGCCTTTACGCCGAAGAATTGTTTGTACTTCTTGTTGTCGATTCTGGCGGTTCCCGCCATCACCAACAGCACCACGCCGTCGTTCACGCGAAATGACAGCGTCTTGGCGATCTGCCCGCTCTCCACGCCAAAGGCTTCCGCCGCCAGCGCCACCGTGGCGGTATTCTTTGTCAGCACCGTCACCGCCGTTTCCGGGGCGTGCTCGGCCAGAAATCGCTGAACGCGCTCTATACTCATGTCCTTCCTCCCGATGTTGCTAAGCCATTGATAATGCCGCAGTGAGGGTTCTGGTTTTAACATCGCATGCTAAAAATGAGAATCAAAATTGTTCAAATCGGTGAATCTGAACAAAGCTTTAAGGGGCCTACGCCTTTTTACCTATCATTTTTCATGGAGATACCTGCATGACAACGCAAACCACAGCAAGGCCTTCAGCGGCCGCGGTGGCCGTCTATGAATGGCTCAATGCGCTCCCCTACGGATTTTTCACCGCGGCGCTGATTTTCGACATCATCTATGCCTGCACGGCGAATATTCAGTGGGTCAATGGTGCCAGCTGGCTGATCGCCATCGGCCTGGTTTTTGCCATTATTCCCCGGCTGATTAACCTGGTTCAGGTGTGGTTCGGCAGCGGCCGGCTGCAGGGCTCACCGGTCAAGCTCCATTTCTGGCTGAATCTGATCGCCATCGTTCTCGCCATCATTAACGCTTTCGTGCATAGCCGGGATGCGTATGCCGTGGTGCCGCAAGGCCTGGTGCTGTCTGCGATCGTGGTCGCGCTGCTGAGCCTCGCCAACATTCTGCTGGCCGTGGGCGCCCGCGCAAAATAAGGAGGTTTTCATGAAGCTATCATCCACCGCGATTGCGCTTTCGGCCGTGCTGGCGCTGGCCGGCTGCGATAACAGCGCCGTCATTTCGCCAGAACAACAAATGGGGCCGGATCCGGTGTTGCCGGCGGCGCAAAACTTCCTGATGCCGCCGATGCAGGTGCCAAAGGGCGTCGGCTGGCAGCAAAACCAGATGCCGAAAGTGGCCGAGGGTTTGAAAATCGATAAGGTGGCGGACGGTTTGCTGCATCCGCGCCAGCTGCTTACCCTGCCCAACGGCGATGTCCTGGTGGTGGAAGCCAACGGGCCGGGCACGGAGGCGGTGAGCACGCCCAAGCAGCTGATCGCCGGGCTGGTGAAAGGCCAGTCCGGTAAAGGGGGCAAAGGCGGTAACCGCATCACCCTGCTGCGCCCAACCGCCGACGGCCGCTGGGAAAAGCATGTTTTCCTCGAGGGGCTCGATTCCCCATTCGGCGTCCAGCTGATTGGCAACACCCTGTACGTGGCCAACACCGGCAACATCATGCAGTACACCTATCAGCCGGGCGAAACGCGCATCAGCGATGCGGGTAAAGAGCTGGCCGATCTGCCGGACACCATCAACCACCACTGGACCAAGGCCCTGCTGGCCAGCCCGGACGGTAAAAAGCTGTATGTCGGCGTCGGTTCCAACAGCAACATCACCGAAAACGGCCTGGCCGTAGAGTACCGGCGCGCCGCCGTGCTGGAAGTGGACACCGCCTCTGGCGCCAGCCGTGTCTTCGCCAGCGGCCTGCGCAACCCAACCGGGCTGCAGTGGGAACCGCACAGCGGCAAGCTGTGGGCGATCGTCAACGAGCGTGACGAGATCGGCGCCGATCTGGTGCCGGACTACCTGACCTCGGTGCAGGACGGCGGCTTCTACGGCTGGCCTTACAGCTATTTCGGCCAGCACGTCGATCGGCGGGTGCAGCCGGCGCGGCCGGATCGGGTGGCGAAAGCCATCAAGCCGGACTACGCCCTCAGCTCGCACGTCGCGCCGCTGGGGCTGCTGTTCTATACCGCGAACGCACTGCCGGCCGAGTATCGCGGCGGCGCCTTTGTCAGTGAGCACGGCAGCTGGGATCGCTCGCCGCTGAACGGCTACCGGGTCAGCTACGTGGCGTTTGAGCAAGGCAAACCGGTCGGCAAACTCAAAGCGGTGGTCACCGGCTTTGTCTCCGACGACGAGAAGGAACTCTATGGCGCACCGGTAGGATTAACGGTCGACAAGGCCGGCGCCCTGCTGATTGCGGATGACGTGGGCAACACCGTTTGGCGCGTCAGCGCTCAATAACGTTTACGGGCAGGTCCTGGGGGATCTGCCCGTGACATTGTCACTCAACACCCTGCGCCAACCAGACCGTTCTTCCCCCGCAGGCGGGATCTTCCACCACATGGTCGACCACGCGGAAGCCGTTCTCCTGCAATAAACGTCTGTACTCCTCCGGCGCCAGGCTGGCGTGAAACAGCGGCTGGCCTTCGAAGCTGCCGATCGCCACGCCGTCGGCAGGGCCGCTGGTGAACATCAGTGCGGCATGCGGCCCGGCATGCCGTCTGAACAGCGGAAACATGCGGCGCTGATCGTCGCGCGCCAGATGAAAGAAGCTGTCCCAGGCCAGCAGGCCGTCGAACTTCGTCGCCAAATCCAGCTGGCGCATATCCATTTGTCGCCACTCCTGCTGAGGAAAACGCTGCCGGCAGCGCGCGATCATCGCCTGAGCACCATCGACGCCGGTGACCCGATACCCCTGTTCGATAAAATAGGCGGCGATCGGCGCGCCATTGCCGCAGCCGAGATCCAGCAGCCGCGCATTGGCCGGGGTGAGCTGCAAAAAGCGATCGAGCCACGGCCGTTCAAACAGCGTGGAGGGTCTGAGGCGTTCCCAGGCGGCGGCATGTTCGTCATAAAGTGGGATAATGGTGCTCGCCAGTTTTTCCGTCATTAATATTGTCCCCATCACGTTATTGGTGCCAAAAAAATAGCCTTTGGTCAGAATTAAAGCGCTTATTCGATAATATATTCATCAACAGACCGTTGACCAGAAATAAAAGGTTTTAACATTTCGACATAAACCAGTACAATTCCCTACCCTGTGTTAACCCTTTTTTTAGGTTGATTGTGTCGTTAATTCAGCGCTCTGCATCGCGACATCGGGCCGCCGCCTGGTTAGGGATGTTTGCCATTCTGATGTTGTTCATTGCGCCGGTGGTCTCGCGATCCCTGGAGCATGTACGCGCCGGAAGTGCTGGAACGACCGTCATGGCGGATTGCGGCATGGAGATGCCGATGCATCACGGGATGCACTCGCCGCCGCCTGAGCCTGAAAAAGCCTCACAGCCGCTGATGCAGCACGGCGGCGGCCATCACAACATGGCGATGATGATGGACGACAGCGCCTGCGGCTACTGCGTGCTGTTGCTGCACGCGCCGCTGCTGGACGTGAGCCACGCCCCGCTGTTCTGGTCCCAGTTGCTGGCTTCGCGCCCGCCGCCGATTCACTATCTCGTTCCCCTGTTTGCCCACGTCGTTCACACCGAATTACAGCCGCGCGCGCCCCCCGTCTCTTTCCTCTGATTTAACAATAAACCCATTGCCGCTCTCTGTATTGCCGTTGATCGCTTCAACCCGGCGGAATTAATTCGCCCAACGGTTAATTATCGAGACGACATTATTAATCCGGTTATTTCCACGTTGATGGAATTAACCCCCGTATTTTCCGATGGTGATTTTCGCCAGGCCGCCCCACGCCTGAATAATCCCACGGCCAAGAACGGAAAAGAGTTAGCTTAAGGAAAGATGATGTTTAAACCGACTTATAAAAAGAACGCCGTTACCCGCGCCATCACCACCGCCATGCCGCTGTTCCTGCTGGCCGGCCACGCGGCGCAGGCGCATCAGCACCCTACCGACGCACAGGTTAATGATGGCGACGTGATCACCGTCACCGCGCCGCTCTACTCCCCGCTCACCATTGTCACCTCGCCGAAAACCCCGCGCCAGCCGGTGCCGGCCAGCGACGGTTCGGACTACCTGAAAACCATCCCCGGCTTTTCGCAAATCCGCAACGGCGGCACCAACGGCGATCCGGTGTTCCGCGGCATGTTCGGTTCGCGGTTGAAGATCCTCACCGACGGTTCGGAAATGCTGGGCGCCTGCCCATCGCGGATGGATGCGCCGACCTCTTACATCTCGCCGGAAAGCTTCGATCTGTTGACCATCACCAAGGGGCCGCAGACGGTGCTGTGGGGGCCGGGATCGTCGGCGGGCACGGTGCGTTTCGAGCGTGAACGCCCGCGCTTCGACAAGCCGGGCATCAAGGGCAGCGCCAGCGTACTGACCGGCTCCAACGGCCGCTGGGACGAGAATATCGACGCCAGCCTCGGTGCCGAACAAGGCTACCTGCGGGTGATGGCCAACAAATCCCGCTCCAACGACTATCAGGACGGAACCAATACGCGCGTGCCGTCACGCTGGGACAAGTGGAATGGCGATCTGGCGCTCGGCTGGACGCCGGACAACGACACGCTGCTGGAAGTGACTATGGGGCGCGGCAACGGCGAAGCGCGCTATGCCGGCCGCAGCATGGACGGTTCGCAGTTCAAGCGCGAAAGCCTGGGCATGCGGGTGGAAAAATCCAACATCGGTGAGGTGCTGGATAAGCTGGAAGCGCAGGTCTACTACAACTACGCCAACCACGTGATGGACAACGTTACCCTGCGCTCGCCGGGCAGCGGCGGCATGGGTGGCCACGGGGGCCATGGCGCTATGAGCATGGGCGGCCACGGCGGGCACATGATGTCCTCCGGCATGACGATGCAGCTCGATCGCCGCACCGTCGGCGGCCGCGTGATGGGCACCTGGCAGTGGCAGGACGTGAAGCTTGAAAGCGGCCTGGACACCCAAACCAACACCCATCGCAGCATGAGCCGCGGCAGCTGGGAAAAAGACGCCCAGTTCAACAGCTACGGCGCCTTCAGTGAACTGACCTGGTCCACCAGCGAACAGGATAAACTGATCGGCGGCGCGCGTCTTGACCGCACCCTGGTGGAGAATTTCCGCAGCGGCAGCGACGGGGAGCGTTCGGATACCCTGCCGAGCGGCTTTATGCGTCTTGAGCATACGTTGGCCGACCTGCCGCTGATGCTGTATGCCGGCGTCGGTTATACCGAGCGCTTCCCGGATTATTGGGAGCTGTTCTCGCCGAAGCTCGGCCCGAACGGCAGCAAGGATCCGTTCTCCAGCGTCAAGAGCGAAAAAACCACGCAGCTCGACATCGGCGCGCAGTACAACGGCAAACGCTTCAACGGCTGGGTTTCCGCTTACGTGGGCCGCGTCGATGACTTCATCCTGTTCAAATACGATCCGCACAACGCGCGTCTCAGCCAGGCCGATAACGTCAACGCCAACATCATGGGCGGCGAAATGGGCATGGGTTACCAGCTGAGCGAGCACTGGAAAACCGACGCCAGCCTGGCCTACTCCTGGGGCAAAAACACCAGCGACGGCCGGCCGCTGCCGCAGATCCCGCCGCTGGAGGCGCGTCTGGGGCTCACCTATGAGTACGGCGACTGGAGCGGCACCGGCCTGTGGCGTTTGGTCAGCAGCCAACACCGCGTGGCGATCAACGAAGGCAACGTGGTAGGCAAAGACTTTGCCGAAAGCGCCGGCTTCGGCGTGCTTTCCGCCAACGCCGCCTACAAGGTGAATAAAAACGTCAAGCTGAGCGCCGGTTTGGATAACATCCTGAACAAGACCTACAGCGAACACCTCAACCTGGCGGGCAACAGCGCCTTCGGGTATTCGGCCAACAGCGCGGTGAATGAACCAGGTCGCACCCTGTGGGCCAAGGTTAACGTCACCTTCTAAACCGTACACCGGGCGATGGGCAACCGTCGCCCGGTCAGGCGATATGCGATCCGGTTCTTAGGATATGAGTTTTAAGTTTTTCCCATTCGGTTGAGCGGCGATTAGTATCACTCGCAATGTAATCAAGGATCCGGAGGGAATATGCAAAAGCTCACTCGTTTTCTGGCCCTGCTCGGCGAGCTGGTGATTGAAAAAGCCGAAGACGCCGCGCCGCAGGCTGCTCAGCCTGACGATCGCGACGACGCGTTGCCGCCGCGTCTCGAACGTGGGGTTCCGCTGGCCGACCGCTTCCTGTTCATGTAATTCCCCTCACTGTCTTTTGGTCCGGCACGTTCCGATATTTCATTATCGGACGCCTGCGTCTATCTTCTTTCGATGGTTCCAGCCGATTCATCATAGGAGATAGCAACGCAATGAAGATCAGAACGGTAACCCCGCAAGACGCTGAAGCCCTGACGCAGTTATTGAATGACGTGATCGCCGCCGGCGGCACGACGGCGATAGAAACACCCCTTACCCCCGCCGAATTCAGCGAATGGTTCATCAGCGGCAGCAATGCGCTGAGCTGCCAGGTCGCGGAGGTGGATGGGCTGTTGGTGGGCTTCCAGGCGCTGAGCGCAGATGATGTTCTGCCGCCCGATACCGCAGATATTGCCACCTTTTCCCGCCTGTCGCCGAAGGTGCGCGGCGTCGGCAGTGCGTTGTTCCTTGCCACATTAGCGGCGGCGAAGTCGCACGGTTTCAAGCACATCAACGCCACCATTCGGGCGGATAACGTCGGTGGCCTCGCCTACTATCACAAAATGGGCTTTCGCGATTACGACCGTTTGCCGCAGGTGCCGCTCAGCGATGGCACGCCGATCGACAGAATCAAAAAACGCTTCTCCCTTTAACCCGCCAACCCGCTCACACTGAACGCACGATATGTTCGCGCAGCCACCGGTGAGCGGGATCCCGGTGCGATCGTTCGTGCCACAGCATGGTCATTTCAAAGCCCGGCACCGCCAGCGGCGGCTCGAGCCGTTGTAATAAAGGCTGATTGCGCACCAGCCGCTCAGGCAGCATCGCCACCAAATCGGACTGCGTCAGCACCGAGATAACGAACAGAAAATGTGGCACGGAAAGCACCACCCGCCGCGTCAGCCCCACGTCCGCCAACGCCCTGTCGGTCATACCATAGAACCCGCCGCCGTCCGGCGAGACCATCACCTGTTCCAATTGGCAAAATTGCGCCGGCGTCAGCCTGGCATGCAGCTTGGGGTGGCCGATTCTGCCCACCAGCACATAGTGTTCGCTAAACAGCGTGCGCTGCCGCAGGCCGGATGGCGCACCTTCTCGGGTATGAAATGCCAGGTCGATTTCCCCTTGCTCCATCCGTTTGGCGAGGCGCGCCGGGGCGATCTCCAACACCGCCAGCCGGGTGCCGGGCGCCGCCGTGCGTAAACCGTTCAGCGCCGGCAGCACGATGGTGGATTCTCCGTAGTCAAAGGCAGCCACGCGCCAGGTATCGGTCGCCACGGCGGGATCGAACGGCGTCGCCGGCGTCACCGCCAACTCGAGCGCCGCCAATGCCTGACGTAACGGTTCCCGCAGCTGTTCCGCTCTGGCGGTCGGACGCATGCCACGCGGGCCGGGCAACAGCAGCGGATCGTCAAAGATCGCCCGCAGTTTGGCGAGATGCACGCTGACCGCCGGCTGGGAGAAATTGAGCCGCTGTGCCGCGCGCGTGACGTTGTGCTCCGCCAGCAGCGCGTCGAGCGTCACCAGCAGGTTGAGATCCAGCCGCCTTAAATTATTCATAGTTATACCTGGGATAACGGTAATTCATTTCTAATATACTGACTAACACCCTAACCTGCAGCTCTCACACCAAGGAGAGCTGTTATGAATGTGCTGATTGTTTACGCCCACCCGGAGCCGCTGTCGCTGACCGGCTCACTGAAAAACTTCGCCGTTGAACGCCTGACGCAGGCCGGCCATCAGGTACAGGTGTCCGACCTGTACGCCATGAAGTGGAAAGCGGCGCTCGACGCTGACGACAGTCTGGAAGGCCCGGCAACGGCTCGTTTCGATCCTTCGCTGGATTCGCAGCGCGCGTTCGCCAACGGCATGCAGAGCGCCGATATCGAACGGGAGCAGCAAAAATTGCGCTGGGCGGACGCGGTGCTGCTGCAGTTTCCGCTGTGGTGGTTCTCGATGCCGGCGATCCTCAAAGGCTGGGTAGAGCGTGTATATGCCTATGGTTTTGCCTACGGCGTGGGTGAGCATTCCGACACTCATTGGGGCGACCGTTACGGCGAGGGGACGCTGGCGGGCAAACGGGCGATGCTGATCGTCACCGCCGGCGGCTGGGAGTCTCATTACGCCCCGCGTGGCATCAACGGGCCGATCGACGATATCCTGTTCCCGATCCAGCACGGCATGCTGCACTACCCAGGGTTCGAGGTGCTGCCGCCGTTCGTCACCTACCGCGCCGGCAAAACCGATGAAGCACGCTTTGCCGCCCTGTGCGAGCAGCTCGGGCAGCGGCTGGATAATCTGTGGAACGCCGAGCCAATCCGCTTTCGGCGGCAGAACGCCGGTGACTATCTGATCCCGCAGCTGACGCTGAAAGCGCATCTCGCGCCGGGGCAAGACGGTTTCGGCGTTCACATCGAGTAGCCGGATGCGCACGCCCGGGCGCATCCGGGGCGCGGCGTTAATTCAGGGCGGCGAGAAATGCCTGGTAGCCTTGCGCGCTGCGATCCAATTCGTGGGATTGCAGCGGCTCCACCGTCCCGTCCGACGCGGCCTCCTTGCCGTAAAAGGCGAAGAACGAGGCATAGTCGGCCCGCACGTAGCCGGCGGTGACTTCAAACGGCCGGAAGATTTCCTCCAGCGAATAACGATAGCGCCCGTCGCGCGCATAATCCTCTGCACGCACCCCCGCCGTGACCGCCAACGCCAGCTTCTTGTTTTGCATCTTGTAGCCGCTGCGGGAACCGTAGGCCCAGCCGTAGGTGAGCACGTCGTCCAGCCATTTTTTCAGCAGCGGCGGGCTGCTGAACCAGAAAATCGGGAACTGCAGTACGATGTTGTCATGGGCTTCAATCAGCCGCTGCTCTTGGGCGACGTCGATCTGCCAATCCGGATAGGCCTGATGCAGTTCGTGCACGGTATACCGCTCCGGATAGCGCCGCAGCTCCTCCAACCAGCGTTTGTTGACCACCGAGTTCGCCATATCGGGATGGGTCACCACCACCAAGGTTTTCATATCGATTTCTCCAGTCAGGTGTCTATCGGCGCATCATAGGTTATGCTGGAACAATGTAAAATACGCACACTCGCGACACATACTTACCCTGGAGAAAGTACCTAATGACCGCTGAATCCCACTGCAGCCCAACGGGCATCAGCCTCGAAGACACCGGCTATGGCTATACGCTGTCGGTGATCAACGGCAAATATAAAATGATTATTCTCTACTGGCTGGCGTTGTATAAGCCGGTATTGCGGTTCAACGAGCTGCAGCGCTGCGTCGGCACCATTTCGTACAAAACGCTGAGTTCGACGCTCAAAGAGCTGGAAAAAGATCGCCTGGTGGTGAGAAAGGAGTATCCGCAGATCCCGCCCAAGGTGGAGTACAGTCTGTCCGAGCGCGGGCGTTCGCTGATCCCGGTGATCGACATGATGTGCAACTGGGGGGAGCAGCACCGGCCGGAACAGCCGGTGCCGTGAGGGGTTAGTTGTCTGCCGCCGCTGAGGTTGCCGCAGCGGGCTCATCGTGCTCGACCAACGCGTCCGCCGGCCGGCACTGGCGCAGCGTGCGCACGCTGAAGGCCACCAGCACGCCGAGCACGGCGGCGAATGCGCCAAACGACAGCACGCTCATCAATGGAGTAAACACCCTGCCCAGTACGCCGAGTCCCAGCGCGCCGATCGAATCGCCGGTTACGTCCTGCGCGGTGCCGAGGCTGTTCACCCGCCCCAGCAGATGATCCGGCGTGTTGCTCTGGATCAGCATGAATTGCAGGAGCGAGGCGATGGCGTTGGCGTAGCCGTAGCACACCAGCGCCAGCAGCGCCGGCGCCAGGTGGCTGAACAGCCCCAGCGAAGCGATAGCGGTAAACGCGACGATGGCGGCGACCAGGATCAGCACGCCGGGACGAGCGTATCGCCCCACCCAGCCGCTGGTCAGCGCGCCCAGCATCGCGCCGAGCGGCACCGCGGAATACATCAGGCCGATAGAGGACGCCCCGACGTGGTAAGCGTCCTGCGCCAGCGCCGGGAACAGCACCCTGACGGCGCCGACGATGCTCATCAGCATTCCCAGCAGCACCACCGACCCCACCACCTTATTGCGCCAGACAAACTGGAAGCCGCTGGCGAGCGCGCGCAGCGGGTGTTCCGGCTCCTGCTGCTGCGGCAACAGCGTCGGCAGGCGCACCAGCGGGATCAGGGTGCCCAGCGTCCCGGCGGCGGCCACGGCGAACGCCAGCCCCACGCCGCCGAACACGATGATGATCCCGCCCAGCGCCGGCGCCAGGATCGCGCCGATGCGCACCGTCACCATACTCAAGGCCCCCGCCGCCGCCAGGTTTTCGCGCCCGACCAGCAGCGGGATCACCGCCATTAGCGCCGTCATGCCCAGCGCGCCGAAGAACCCGTCCCAGGCCGCCAGCAGGTAAAGCGCCCACAGCGACGGCGCCGGGGCGAAGGCGTTCAGACTCAGGGCGACAAAGCCCAGCCCGCAGGTGCCGCGCGCAAACAGGATCAGCTTGCGGCGATCGTAGCGATCGGCGAGCACGCCGCCCAGCATCAGGCCGATAAACATGCCCACCCCGTCCAGCGCCACCGCCACGCCCACCTGCAACGTGGAGCCGGTCATCGCCTGGATCTGGATCGGCACCCCCACCGCCAACATGCCGAGGGAAAACACCGACAGCATGCGGGCGCAGAAAATCGCGCGGAAATGCGCATTGCTTCTCAGCAAGCTGAAATCAAGAAAAAAAGAAGGTCTGGCCATAGTGTCCTGCATATCATGTTTTAGTACGGGCCGGGACGCACGCCCCCCGGCCCGGTTGCGTTATACCAACCCGTATTGCCGCGTCAGCAGCTGGTGCAATAGTGGGCCGAGCGTCTCCAGCGAAGCCGGCGACAGAATGTCCGCGTGTTCGCAGCGCTGGTGATGGCAGATCAGCCCATCCAGATACGGCGCCCACACGGCGTCGATATCCATCTCCGGCGGCAGCGTCTGGTCGGCGACAAACAGCGTTGCCGTGCCGTGGAAACGCCGGCTGCGCGCCTGGGACAGAATGCGCACCGCGTCGCGGTAGTTGGCGACGATGCTGTCGAACATCGCCGCCTTCTCCGCCATCAGCGCCGGATCGCCATGATCTTCCGCCATAAACTCGGCCTGCTCCTGCGCCACCTCTTTCTGCGCCTCCTCTTCGCTGGGGCCGGTCCAATCCTGGCCTTCCGGCGGATAGGTATCCAGCATCCCAAGGAACGCCACCTCTTCGCCCTGCTGCTGCAGGCGCGCGGCCATCGAATGCGCCAGCGTGCCGCCGAGCGAATAGCCCAGCAGGTAGTAAGGCCCCTGTGGCTGCAGGCGGCGCAGATTAGCGAGATGACGATCGACCATCTGCTCGATATCCTCGCAGGTGGCGATGGCGCCATCCGGTCTTGGCGACTGCAGCCCGATGATGGGGTAGCTCCCCGGCAGATAACGGCTCAGCCCCGAGTACTGCCAGGCGAAACCGGAAGCCGGATGCAGGCAGAACAGCGCCGGGCCTTGGCCGGCCCGCAGCTGCAGGCATTCGCCGACGCCGCGGCTCTCGGCCGAGTTGGCTGCCTGCGCGTCATCGAGCAGGTGCGCCATCTTCTCCAGGCTGCGGGCGAACATGATCTGCCCGACGCTCAATGGCCGCGGGACGCGCCGACGCAGCTCCGCCGCCAGACGCATCGCCAGCAGCGAATGGCCGCCCAGCGCGAAGAAGTCGTCGTCGGCATACACCGTCTCGCGCCCCAGCAGTTCCCCGAACAGCGCCGCCAGCAGGCGTTCGCTGTCGCCCTGCGGCGCACGCCCGGCTTGCAGGGCCAGCTGCGGCCGTGGCAACGCCTTGCGATCCAGCTTGCCGCTGGCGCTGAGCGGGAAGCGGTCGGTCATGACATAGCTGACCGGCATCATGTGCGCCGGCAAACGCTGCTCCAGCGCCTGATGCAGCTCGGCGGTATCCAGCGTCACGCCCGGTTGGGCGATCAGCCAGGCGACCAGCTGGCGCATATCGGCGCCGCCAAGCCCCGTCGCGCCCTCGCCCAGCTCGATGGCGTGCACTGCCGCTTGCGCTACCCCCGGCTGTGCCAGCAGCGCCTGCTCGATTTCGCCCAGCTCGATGCGCTGGCCGCGAATCTTCAGCTGATCGTCGCTGCGCCCCAAATACTCGACGCTGCCGTCTTCCAGCCAGCGGGCGATATCGCCGGTGCGATACATGCGCGCGCCGTTGCCGGCGGGATCGGCGACAAACCGCTGCGCCGTCAACCCCGGCCGATGCAGATAGCCATCGGCCAGCTGAATGCCGCGCAGGTAGAGATCGCCGGCGCAGCCGACGGGCACCGGCCGCAGCATGGCGTCGAGAATGCTCAGCTGGGTGTTCCAGACCGGTTTGCCGATCGGCACGCCGGCGCCGTTCACCGCCGCCAATGCCGCGCCGGACGCCGGTTGGTAGGTGACATCGACCGCCGCCTCCGTCGGGCCGTACAGGTTGTGCAGCGGCGCGGTAACCAACGCCTGGTAGCGGGAAGCCAGTTCACACGACAGCGCTTCGCCGCTGCAGAACACGCGTTTCAGGCTGGCGGCGGCGCGCTGTGGCGCCCGTTCGTTCAGCGCCTCCACCCAGATAGCCAACATGGACGGAACGAAATGCAGCGTGGTCACGCCATAGTTGTCGATCAATGTCGTCAGCGCCTGCGGATCGCGGTGCGCCTCCGGCGGCGCCATCACCAGGCGTGCGCCGACCATCAGCGGCCAGAAGAATTCCCAGACGGAAACGTCGAAGCTGCACGGCGTTTTCTGCAATACCACGTCCTGCGCATCGAGCGCATACTCGTGCTGCATCCAGAACAGGCGGTTGACGATCGCCCGGTGGTTCACCACCACGCCTTTCGGCCGCCCGGTAGAGCCGGAGGTATACAGCACGTAGGCGGGATAATCGCCGTTCCCCGCCGGTTGGCGCGGCGCCGGTTCACGCCCGCTCTCGTCCAGCGCATCGAACAGCAGCGTCGGCGCCAGCGCGGCGAAGCGGGCGTCCAACGCGTTTTCGGTGATAATCAGCCGCGGTTTGGCGTCCTCCACCATGTAGGCCAGCCGTTCGTCCGGGTAGCCGGTGTCCAGCGGCAACCAGGCGGCGCCGGTCTGCACAATCGCCGTCAGCGCCAGGCTGAGGCGCACGGAGCGTGGCAACGCCACCGCGACGATATCCCCCGGCTGAATGCCGGCCGCCGTCAGCCGCTCGGCCAGCAGCGCGGCCTGGCGCTGCATGTCACGGTAGCTGAGACTGTGCCCGGCATCCTGCAGCGCGATGCGTTCCGGCGTGCGCCGCGCTTGATCGGCGATCGCCTGATGCAAGGTGGTGTCCGCCACCGCCTGCCCGGTGCGGTTAACCGCCGCGATCAGCGCCTGCTCCTGCGGGGTTTGCAACTGCCAGCGCGGCAGCGGCAGATCCGGCTGGGCGATCCACTGTTGCAGCAGCGCCATCAGCCGCGCGGCGAAGCGCTCAGGCTGCGGCACCGAGGCGCGGTACTCCATCAGCAGGCGCAGACGTTCGCCCGGCAGCACCAGCAGCGTCAGCGGATAGTGGGTATAGCCTTTGTTGCGGATGGCATCGCAGCGCAGCGATCCTGTGCCGCCCAGCAGAGCGTCGTTGTCCGGGTAGTTCTCCACCACCAACAGCGTATCGAACAGCGTGCCCGCCCCGGCCAGGTGCTGAATTTCCCCCAACCCCAAATCATCGTGCTCCAGCAGTTCAATCTGCCGGTGCTGCAGGTCGGTCAACTGCTCCGTCAACGAACGATCGTGCTGCAGACGAACCCGCACCGGCAGCGTGTTGCTGAACAGGCCGACGTGTTCCTCGATCCCTTCTATCTGGCCAAAACGGCCGGAAACCGGCGAGCCGAACACCACGTCCTGCTGGCCGCAACAGCTGGCCAGCTGCAGCGCCCAAATGCCCTGCATTACGGTATTGAGCGTCAACCCGCGTTCGCGGCACAGGGTCAGCAAGCGCCTTTCCTCGGCCGGCGGCAGCGTCATTTCCAGCTCATGCACGCGTTCGTCCTGCGTTTCACCGAACAGCAACGTCGGGCGCACGTCCTGCAGCGTCTCGCGCCACAGGCGGCGCGAGGCTTCGGCATCCCGCGCGGTCAGGCGGCGCACGATATCGGCATAGTTCGAACGCAGCGGCGGTAACGCCTGCTCGCCTTCACGCAGGGCAAGCATCAGATCGTTGAGCACCACCGGCGTCGACCAGCCGTCGACGATCAGGTGGTGCGCGTTAAGGAACAGCGTGTAGCGTTCGCTATCGCCGTGTTTGACCCACAGCGCGTGCAGCATCGCGCCGGGCTGGTTGAACAGATCGCGCTGCAGTTCCTGCTGCTCCAGCCGGTGCAGTGCCTGCGCTTCTTGTTCTTCCGTTAGCGGCGGCAGCGCGTGGCTGTCCAGCGGCCAATGGCTTTGCTGCGGTATCAGCTGCAGCGGCTCGCCCTCGCGGTTGAATCGGGCGGCCAATTGCGGATGGCGGCGGATCACCGCATCCAGCGCCTGCTGAAGTTGATGCGCGTCCAGTTCGCCGCAGAGGCTCAGGCGCGTCAGCGAGTTATAGCTGCCGCCCTGCTGCGCCGTCTGCGCATGGAACAGCAGGCCGTGTTGCAGCGGCAACAGCGGCAGCGCCGCGGCTAACGGCCCGCACTCCCGCTCCCAGGCGCTCACCGCCTCATCATCGGCGCCCGGCTGGGCGATCTCGGCCGCCACCAACGTTGCCGCCGCGCGTTCGGGATGCCGTTCGGCAAATTCGCACAGTGAACGCACCGCTTGCTCGATGCCGCTGTGCAGCTGCGTAATGTCGCTCTCGCTGAAAATCCCCTCCAGCCAGCTCCAGTTGATCGCCAGGCACGCGCCGTCGCGCCGCTCTTCGACAAAGATATTCACCTCTAGGCCATACGACAGCGCCTGCTGCGCATCCTGCGCCACGGCGAAGGCGTCGCGGAAGCGGGTTTGGCTGCGCTGCGGCGTCCAGTGCCCCTCATCCTGGCTGAAACGCCCGAGGTAGTTGAATATAATCTCCGGGGCGTTACGCTGCGCCAGCGCCGCCAGATCGTCACGCTGCGGATGCAGATAACGCAGTTGGCCGTAACCGACGCCGCGATCGGCCACCGCTCGCGTCGCCCGTTTCACCGTGCGCACGGCCTCATTGTGCTCGGCGTCATGCAGTTCGATGCGCAGCGGATACTCCGCCGTCAGCCAGCCGACGGTGCGGGCCAGATCGAGGCCGTCGTCCAGTTCGGCGCGGCCGTGCGACTCCAGAGAGAAACGCAGCGAAGCGGCCTGGAAACGGCGGCGGCAGGCCTGAGCCAGCGCGCACAGCATGATCTCTTCAACCTGGGCGCGATAATCCTGCGGCAAGGTGCCGAGCAGCGCGGCGGTCAACCGGCTGTCGAGCAGCGTGCGCCGCTCGCTCACCGAGGCGATGCGATCGGTCTGCGGTTCCAGAGCGCGCCGGCCCAAACGCGGCACGCCGTCCGCCAGCATTTGCCGCCAGAACGGCAGCTCGGCTTCCCGGCGTTCCACGTCGGCGCGTAAACGCGCGGACCACTCATAGAGCGAGGTTTCTTCCGGCGGCAGCGTGATCGGCCGCCCCTGCATGGCGCTGTCGGCCACTTGCCGCAGCTCCTCGAGCAGGATGCGCCAGGAAACGCCGTCGACCACCAGGTGGTGGATCGCCAGCACCAGCCCCAGGCTCTGCCCGTCGCGCTGCAACAGGATCGCCTGCATCATGGCGCCGGCCGCCGGATCGAGATGCTCGAGTGCGGCGTCGAAAGCCTGTTCCGCCGCCGGCTCCAGTTCGCCGGATACGGCCTGAACCTGCATGAACTCAGCGGTAGCGGCTTCTTCAACCACCAACCGGCCATCGCGGATCCTGGCGCCCAGCGCCGGGTGCGCCGCGCGCAGCTGATCCAACGCATCACGCAGCTGTTCCGGTTGCAGCTCGGCAGGCACGCGCAGGAAAACGCCGTGCGCGAAGCGGCGATGCATATCGCCCGTCTCGGCGAACCAGTGCAGGATTGGCAGCCCGTCGATCGGGCCTTGCTGCACGCTGCGTGAGGCCTGAGAGTCTACGGCCAGCGGCTGCATCGCCTGCGCCATGCGCGCGGGGGTGTGCAGCGCGAAGATCTCGCGCGGCCGCAGCAGATAACCGTTGCGCCGCAGGGCGGTGCCCAGCCCCATCGCCGAGATGCTGTCGCCGCCGAGCGCAAAGAAATCGTCGTCGGCGCCGACGCGCTCCATCCCCAATAAGTTGGCCATCGCGCGGCAAATCAGCCTTTCCTGCTCGGTGGCCGGTTCGCGAATGCTTTGCGCCAGCGTCTCCTGCGGTTTGGGCAGCGCCTGGCGGTCAATCTTGCCGTTGACGTTGAGCGGCAGCTCCGGCATCACCACCAGGATCGCCGGCACCATATAATCCGGCAGACGCTGCGCCAATTGCCCCAGCAGCTCGCTTTGCAACGTTGGCGAGGCGCGGCGCGCGTCATCCTGTACCGAGCAGTAGCCGATCAGGCGATAGGTGGCGCCGATCGGCTCGGCGATCACCACCGCACGCCCCACGTCCGGCAAGGCGGCCAAGGCGCTTTCCACCTCCCCCAGCTCGACGCGGAAGCCGCGCACCTTGATTTGGTGATCGGTCCGGCCAATGAACACCAGCTGACCCTCCGCGCTCCAGCGCATCAGATCGCCGCTGCGGTACATCACCTCGCCTTCGGCGAACGGGTTGGCGACAAAGCGCGCCGCCGTCAGATCCGGACGCCGCAGGTAACCGCGTGCAATGCCTTTGCCGGAAATGTACAGCTCGCCCGCCGCGCCGATCGGCACCGGCTGCAGGCGGCTGTCGAGCAGCCAAACTGAGGTATTGGCGAGGGGACGGCCGATCACCGGCTGGTCTGCGGCCGTCACCGGCGCGCCGAGGGTATCGACGGTGTATTCGGACGGGCCATAATAGTTGTGGATCTCCACCTCCGGATGCTGCTGCATCAGGTTCCACAGCGTCGGCGTCGCCGCCTCGCCGCCGATCATCACGAACGACGGCAGCGGGAACTGCCCCTTCAGCAGGCCGCAGTCCACCAGTTGCGAGAAGAACGACGGCGTGATGTCCAGCAGATCGATCGGCGTCTGTTGGGTTTGTTCCAGCAGCGCCCAGGGGTCGCGGCGCAGCTCCTCATCGAAGATAACCAGTTCGCTGCCCATCATCATGCAGAACAGCGGTTCCCAGGATGAGTCGAAAGAAAACGAGGCGGTATGGCCGGCGCGCAAGCGGCGCGCGTGGCGAGCCTGGAATTTTTCGATCGCCGGGCCGAACAGAGAGGCCTGGTGCGACAGGAACAGGTTCAGCAGCCCGCGGTGGGTGGACATGACGCCCTTGGGTTTGCCGGTCGAGCCGGAGGTGTAAATCATGTAGGCGAGATGCGCCTCGCTCAGCGGCACGCGCCGCTCTGCATCCGTTATCGGCGTGCTCTCGGCGGCCGCGCAGCGCGCCAGGCACGGGGCGTCGTCCAGGCACAATACCTGCGGCAGATCCGGCATGTTGGCCCGCGTGGCGCGGTGGGTCAGCAACATCACCGGCCGCGCGTCGTCGCACATCAGCGCCAAACGTTCACGCGGATAGTCCAGATCGAGCGGCATATAGGCCGCGCCGCTGGCCAGCACGCCGAACAGCGCGACCAGCGTGTCCACCGAGCGCGGAATGCCGATGGCGACCACGTCTTCGGCGCCGATGCCGCTTTCGATCAGCACTCGCCCCAGCTGCATCACCCGTTCGGAGAGCTGCCGGTAGCTGAGGCGCACGTCGCCGCAGGCCACCGCCAACGCCTCGGGCTGGCGCTCAACCTGGCGCTGGAATGCATCCATGATCGAGACCATGCCCGCCGGCGGCGCCAGCTCTGCGCCGCGCCCCCAGGCCGCGAGTTGTCTGAGTTCCCCTTCGCCGATCAACGCCAGTTGACCGTGCGGTTGATGCGGCTGCCGCGCCAGCTGCTGCAGCCAATGGCCGATGCGCTCCGCGTGATGATGCAAGGTGCGCGGCGAGTATTTGGCCGGGTTGGCGACCAAAGACAGCGTCAGCACGCCGCTTCGAAAACCGATCTCAAACTCCAGATCGTCGACCGGCCCCATCGCCAGCGTATGGGTGACGGCCGCCTGACCGTCGAACGACAAGGCGCCGTGGTAGACCTTGACGTTGACCACCGGCCCGTAGAGTTCCTGATGGCCGCCGACCAGGCCGAGATCGCGTTTGATCTGCTCCGCCTCATAGCGTTGATGGCGGCGCGCCTGCTTGATCTCCGCCACGGTGGCCTGGCAGACGTCCGCCAGCGACAGATCCGGCGTCACGTTAAGCAGCAGCGGCAGCACGTTGACCACCGGGCCGACCGCCGCCAGCGCCTGCGACCCCATCCGGCGCATGAAAGGAAAACCGATTGAGAAGCGGGTTTCGCCGCTCATGCGCGCCAGATACATCGCCAGCGCCGCCGTGACGATATCGGCCGGTTGCAGCGACTGCAGCGCATCATCGCGCCGCGCTTCGTCAAACAGCGATTCAGGCAGTACCAGCGCCTGTTTGAGCGGCTGGGCGCCCGGTTCAACCTCCCGGTTTTCCGTCGATAACGACAGCGGCGACGGCAAATCGCGCAGATGCTGGCGCCAGAATTCGGCCGCCCGCTCACGTGCGGGCGACGTTTGCCATTGCTGAAACTCTTCCACCACCTTGCCGAACGGGGTAAACGGCGAGGCCGCCGGCGCCAGCCCGTGGCGCAGCGCGCGATAGAGATCGGCGATCCGGCGGGTGATGGCTTCGAAGCTGAAGCCGTCCAGGGTCAGATGATGAAAGCGCTGGTACCAGAACCAGCGATCGGCGCTGACGCGGATCACCATATGGCGATAAAGCGGCCGCTCGCCGTCTGCCGGCAGATCCTGCGCCAGCTCGTCGTTCATCAGCGCCAGCGCCGCCTGTTCGGCGTCCGGCCGTGCGCTGAAATCGAGCCACTCCGGCGCCTGCACGCGTGCGGGGTCGGCTATCAGCGGCAAACGCTGCACCGGCTGGCCGTCCTGCGCCTCAAAGAATCGCGCCTGAACCGTATCCGCTTCGGCCAGCCCTTGACGGATGGCGCGCTCCAACGACGAACGATCGATAGCGCCGTGCAGTTCGGTGTAGTGCGCCACGGCGAAGCCGTTGCGGCGCAGCGCGATTTGGTCGGCGATCCAGATCCCCGGTTGCGCTGCAACCAGCGGATACTCCCGATACTCGACCTGAGTATCCGGCAAAGAAAGCGTTTCTGACATGGTGTCTGTCCTTTTCCTCAAACGGAATGTATCGATGTGGCTGCCTGGCGCTTAACGCGCCGCATCCGCCGCTTTCAGCGCCGCATCCGCCGCTTTCAGCGCCGCCGGCCGCATGTCCTGCCAGTGCGTTTCGATGTAGTCGATGCATTCGCCGCGCGACGCCGGCCCCATCAGCACGCGCCACCCCTGCGGCGTCTCGGCAAACTGCGGCCACAGCGAATACTGCTGCTGCGCGTTGACCAAAACGGTGAAACGGAGGCTTTCGTCATCGAACGGGTTTTGTTGTTCCTGAGTCATTTGCATTACCTGTCTGTCAAAATGTGTGGGTTATTCCATCGCGGAAAGCAGCTGGCGCACGCCGTCCACCAGGCCGCCGCGCCAGCAGAGCGCATCGTGCCCGCCGGAAAACACGCGGTATTCGGCGCGGTGCCCCGCCGCCGTCAGCGCCTGGTGCATCTGGCGATTAACGAATTCGATGTCCGCCTCCCGATCGCCGGCTTGCTGAATCACGGTGAGCGTGGGCGCCGCCGCGTCGCGTTGCCGAACCTGGCGTATCAGCCAGCCTTCCTCCAGTTCGTGGCGTTTTTCGAACTGGGTAACGAATTGCACCGTGGGCCACCAGAAGGAGCCGGACTGGCTCAGCACGCGGCCGAAGCGTTCCGGCCAGTGCACACCGGCATATAACGCCGCCAGCCCGCCGTAGCTTTGGCCGGCGACGACGGTGCGCGCCCCTTCCTCGCTGAACGCTTCGCGCTTCTGCGCCTGCGGCAGCAGCTCTTCGATGATTGCCTGCCAGAAGGCGGCGTTGCAGGGCAGCTCGTTTTCCCGGTGTTCACCGTCGATCGCATCGATCAGCAGCCAGCACGCAGGCGGCAGCCGCCCTTTTGCGGTTTCATGCTCGATCACCGGCAACAGCGCGTGCCTTTCGATCCAGTTTTGGCCATCGAGCAATAGCACCAACGGGCGGTTCGCTTTCACCGCCGCGTCGCCGCTGGCATACAGCCAAACGCGCCGCTGGTTATCCAGACGTTCGCTGCGCCACTGAAAAAGCTGTAGCCGCGCCTCGTCCAATGGCCGATCGGCGGCCTGCCAGGCGCTTTGGTCGTCGGCATCCGGCCCTTGCGCCAGGGAAACCGGGCGCGGGCGATGCGAAGGCCCCAGCGAAAGGCGATTCAGCGGATCGGCGATCGCCAGCGGGAACAGCGATACCCACCAGGCGCGCTGCTGGCGATCGCGCAACGTTTCGTCGCCGCTGAAGACGGGGGGAAGGTCCCGGTCGGTAATGGGGATCAGGCTGTAGCTGCCACGCCAGCGGCGATCGATAACGGCGGCGCCGTACCAAACGTCGGTGCCGGGGAGCCGGGTCAGGCTGCTGGGAGACGTGCTGTGATGATCGGTAATGCCGTTGATATCGGCGTAAACGCGGCATATCGGCGAGTGCCGTTCATCGCCGGCGGGATCGCGCCACAGCCAGGTCATTTTGACGTGGCTGTCATCGTGCGGCTCGACGATGGGCATGCCTTGTGAGGCGACCTTCTGCCACCACGCGGGCTGCCCTGCCGCCTCTTCACGCAGCCACTGCGCCGCCAATCCCTCATGACCGCTTTCTGGCCTCTTTTCCGGCAAAAACTCCATAGCGCCCCTTACATAACATGAGTGATTTTTACAAAACCTGACAATCGTATTGATACTCATTATCGTTTTCAATACTATTTGTCGGATTTTTACCGTCGTGCACACACGGCGTTTCCGCGTCGACGGGTGAAGAGCGCTTGTCGGAATTTCGGGGTTTATCAGGGTGGCATGACACACAACGCAGGTATGCAGGAGAGATAATGAAGATTAAAAACAAAGGGATAGAAAACGCGAACGCAGAGGCGATGTCCGCCAAGCGTTTATTGCTGGGATCGGCGCTGGCCTTACTGCCCTTCGCGCCACACGCGTCCGCCGCCGCGGACGAGACGATTCTGGTGACCGCCGACGCGCAAAACAGCGTGACCGCCCCGGTCAAGGGGATCGTCGCCAAAGAGAGCGCCGCCGGCACCAAGACCGCCGCCTCTCTGCGTAAAACGCCGCAGTCCATCTCGGTGGTCACGCGCGAGCAGATGAACGACCAGGAGCCGGCGTCGGTCGCCGACGCGCTGAACTACACCAGCGGGGTAATCACCACCTACCGCGGCAACTCCAACCGCAATGACGAAGTGATCAGCCGCGGCTTCCGCTATGCGCCCAAGCTGCTCGACGGCCTGCACTTTGGCCTTTCGAGCCAAAACGGCGGCGCCGGGCAGATCGATCCCTGGCTGCTGGAGCGCGTGGAGATGGTGCACGGCCCGGCCGGCGTGTTGTACGGCCAGGTCAGCCCCGGCGGCGTGGTGGTGATGACCAGCAAGCGCCCCACCGCCCAAAGCATTCACGAAGTCAAATTCAGCACCGGCAACCGCCATCTGGCGGAAACGGCGTTCGATTTCGGCGGCAAGCTCAACGACGACAATACCCTGTTCTACCGCCTGAACGGCATCGCCAGAACCGAACATGAGTTTGTCAAAGACAGCAAGCAGCAACGGGTGGCCATCGCGCCGGCCTTCACCTGGCTGCCGAACGAAGACACCAGCTTTACGCTGCTGACCAGCTACCAGAACGATCCGAAAGCCGGATCGCGCAACTTCCTGCCGCGCGCCGGCACGCTGTTCCCGACCAGCGCGGGCTATGTGCCCTACGACTTCAACATCAGCGAACCCAGCTTCAACAAGTCGCGGCGCGAGCAGGCGTCGATCGGCTACAGCCTCGAGCATAACTTCAGCGATGCGCTGTCGTTCACCCAGAACCTGCGCTTCACCCACCGCGATGAAGACTATAAATATCTGGTTTATAACGTAAACTCGAAGGTCAACGACCACACCGTCACCCGCATGGCGCAGCATGAAACGCAGATGACCAACGAGTTTGGCGTGGATAACCAGCTTAAGGGGTTGTTCGACACCGGCGAGGTGAAGCACACGGTGCTGGGCGGGCTGGATTACCGCTACAGCCATATCGATTCGAAGATGTATCGCGATCGCGGCAACGACTACCCGATCGACTGGGCCAACCCGGTTCGCCCCAGCATCGATGGCAGCACGCTGGCGCTGGCTTCCAGCGACTTGAAGACGCTGAATCAGGTCGGGGTGTATCTGCAGGACCAGCTGGAGTGGAATAACTGGAACCTGCTGCTGTCCGGCCGTCAGGACTGGTCACAGGTCAACACCCGCGATCGCACCAGCGGCGGTAAAGAGCAGACCTACAACGATGCCCAGTTTACCGGCCGCGCGGGCCTGCTTTACGCCTTCGACAACGGCATTTCACCGTATGTCAGCTACAGCACCTCGTTCGATCCTAACCTGTACCCGAGCGCGCCGGGCGCCGATCCGCTCAAACCGACCACCGGCAAACAAACCGAGGTGGGCGTGAAGTACCAGATCCCGGGCGGCAACACCCTGCTGACCCTCTCCTGGTTCGACATTACCCAGCGCAATGTAGCGTCCTATAACCGCCTCACCTCCGCCTACGAGCAGATTGGTAAGGTGAAATCCAAAGGGATTGAGGCGGAAGTGCACGCTCAGCCGACGCCGGAGATCAAGCTGACCGCCGCCTATACCTACACCGACGTAGTGACCAAAGACTCCAACTCGGCGGACGAAATCGGCCACAGCCCGGCGGGCATCCCGCGCCACGCGGCGTCCGCCTGGGGCAGCTACAGCTTCCTGAGCGGCGCGCTGAACGGCCTGACCGTCGGCAGCGGCGTGCGTTACATCGGCGATGCGCCGGCCGACGCCATCGGCCAGTACGATGTGCCGCACTACACGCTGTACGACGCCATGGTGAAATATGACCTCGGCCAGGCTTCGTCGGCGCTGCGCGGTGCAGCGCTTCAGCTCAACGTACAGAACCTGACGGACAAGAAATACGTTTCATCCTGCAGCGGCGAGTACGCCTGCTTCTACGGCAGCGGCCGAAGCATCATCGCTTCGGTCAACTACCGCTGGTAACAAAAATGGGCGGCCAGCGCCGTAATGCTTGTCAGTTAAGCTTTTGAGGAAGCCGCAACGTATAACGTTGCGGCTTCTTTTTTACTGCCCGCGGGTAAT
>NZ_JBZXDO010000015.1:0-119010 GCF_058725505.1 Serratia sp. A07 | reverse complement strand
ACCCGGCGGCTTGTCAGTCGTTGTTCCCGGTCAGTGGAGGCGCATTATAGGGAGTTCTCGGCGGGCCGCAACCCCTATTTTCAATATTTTTTCCGACCGTTGAATGTTTAACCAAAACACCGTTAAAGCGGCAGTTTTTTCAACGATTTAAAGCCGTAGCCCTGCAAAACGGGCAATAAAGCGTCAGTATCTTCATTTAGCGCCATGCAATACGCCAGATTCTCTTCCTGGCTCGAGACCAGATTTTCCTGCGTCGAGATGAGCCAGGCGGTACGACGGGCAATCGCCGCACCGGAATCCACCAGCCGGGTGCCTTCCGGCAACACCTGCATCAGCTCTTCAGCTAATAGAGGAAAATGAGTGCAGCCCAGCACGACGGTATCCGGCGGCTCGCGCATGCTCAGCCACGGATGCAGGATCTTCTTCAGCACCGGCAGCGGCACGGCTTCGCCGTGCAGCTTGGCCTCCGCCAGCTCCACCAGCTCTGAAGAGCCCAGCAGCTCAATCTTGCAGTCGGTAGCGAAACGGGAAATCAGTTCGTGGGTGTAGCTGCGCTGTACGGTGCCGCGAGTCGCCAACAGGCCGACAATGCCATTGACGGTAAGACGGGCGGCAGGCTTGATGGCGGGTACCACGCCCACGACCGGGAAACTGAAGCGCTCGCGCAGGGCCGGCAAAGAGACGGTGCTGGCAGTGTTACAGGCAATGACGACAATCGCCAGAGGATGCCGCTGCTGCACTGCGCCGACAATCTCCACCACGCGCTCAACGATAAACTCTTCGGACTTCTCGCCGTAGGGGAACGCCACGTTGTCGAAAGCGTATATATAGTGGAGATCCGGCAGCAACTGCCGAATCTCTTGATATACCGACAGCCCGCCGACGCCGGAATCGAAAACCAGCACCGTCGGGCGAGGTGTGGCGGTGCTGTTAGAAGGTATAGCTTCCAGTGAGGTAGTATTCTCTTCCTGGAGTAGCGTAGCCATAGGCCGTCTCATAATCTTTATCAAACAGGTTGGCAATTCTACCACGAACTGTCAGATGAGATGTGACCGGATACGAAACTGCGAGATCCCACAGGCTCACGCCGCCAAGTTTCACGCTTTGCTCCGGATAGGTACTGTAGTCCTTGTCATAACGTTGACCCAGGTATTGATAAGTCACCGCCCAGTCAAAGTCATACAACTGCCAATCCAGCTCATACTTCACCTGTTGTTTCGCGCGCCGCAGCAGCACTTCATTGGTCTTGGCGTTGCGAGGATCGACATAGTCATAGCCAATCTGGTGCGTCAGCGGGCCGGTATCAAACGAGGCAGTGGCTTCAATCCCTTTGATGGTCGCCTTACCCACGTTGTAATAGACGTAGTTGGTTTCCCCCGTGGAATCGATCAAATTGTCGATGTCGTTGCGATAACCGGAGATGCGCCAGGTCACCGGGCCGGTCAGTCCTTCAAAGCCGCCTTCCCACTGCTTGCTTTCTTCCGGTTTCAGATCGGTATTGTTGCCGAAATTGCCGTATAGCTGGCTCATATTCGGTGCTTTGAACGCCGTGCCATACGAAGCGATAAAACGGTATCCCTCGACGAATTCCCAGGCTGCGCTGGTTTGCCAAGTGCCGTGCCAGCCAAACTCGGAATGATCGTCACCTCGAACCGCACCTTCCAACGTTACCGGGCCAACCAGTTGCTGCGCAGTCAGGTAGATGCCTGCATCACGTTGGCTTTTTTCACCCTTCACGGTGGTGGAGTCCGGCTTGATTTTCTGTTGCTGCCAGTCAACGCCAGAGCTTACGGTACCCTCTCCAACCTGCAGCGTATTACCCCACTGCAGGTTGTACTGTTCGGAATCCACCAAACTGGCCGAGCTGTCATACATACCGCGACGAGGATCGTAATCGTAATCCTTGCTATGACTGTAGCTGCCGATCAATTGTGTTGCGTAAATCCCTTCTTTATAACGCAATCCGGTATCCCAGGTTTGGCTGTAAAGTTTGCGAGTATCTAACAGAGGGCTGGTCGGGGAGGAATAGTAACCATCGTACGCCGTGCGGTTGTCATAGCCATATCCGCGTACAAAGCCGCTGACCGATTCGCTGAACTGGTGCTCAAGCGCGCCATACAGAGACTTACTCATAAAGCCATCGCGGTCCTGCTGGCTTTGCATGCCGGTGCTGCCATAGGCCACCACATCATACCCTTTGGTATAAGTGTAATTCCCTGCCACCGTCGCCACGGTGCTGTCGCCCAGCTGTTGCTGGGTCGACGCGTCATAGGCCTGATAGCCGTTGGAGCCGACGCCTGCAGAGAGCGTAGTACCGTTCTTTTCACGCGTGGTGATGATGTTGACCACGCCGCCGATGGCGTCGGAACCGTACACCGCCGAGCGCGGGCCGCGAATGTATTCGACTTTCTGCACCAGCGAAATCGGGATTTGGCTGAGATCGGAAGAGCCGCTGACGCCCGCCTGGTTAAGGCGAATGCCGTCGATCAATACCAAGACATGGCTGGAGTTGGTGCCGCGAATAAACAGTGAGCTCTTTTGCCCCAGCCCGCCGTTTTGGCCGATGTCCACGCCCGGCAAACGGCGCATCACGTCGGTCAGGCTCTTGGCCTGCCAGCGATCGATATCGTTACGGGTGACGATAGAAGTCGGCGCCAGCACGGAAGAAACCGGCTGCGGGAAGCGGTTGGCGGTCACCACCAGGTTATCGCCATTCGTGACTGTCGTGTTGTCTTGCGCCCATCCAGAAAAAGCCGTGACGGAGGAGACCACCGCCAGCAGCGTATTTTTTGTAATTGTCATGAGAAAAGCATCCAAACTTAATTGGCGGATGCCGCAGGATCATGGCCGGTAGTTCGCGACGGCCACGGACATTGCGACGTAACACCGGCAGGTCTTCGGGCTTGGGATTTGCGGGCCGCGGGGTGCGACCGGCAACGGGCGATGACTTCCCATCCTGCAGTGGACAGTGTCTGCGTCGAAACGCTATCGCCGTGACTTCCCCTTACCGCTGCGCGTCAGCTCCGGATTCACACCGGATTCCCTTTTCACTCGCTGCTTGAGGCCGGACGGCAATGCTACGATCAATGAAAATAGATGTCTAGACTGCTACTAATGTTACAAATAATAAACGCGACAAAACTGGACTTCACGGGCTGATTCCCTACAATCCCCGCTGATCAAATTTGCCTGACGAGAAGACACACATGACGCCCGAGAATTTGCCTATTGAACGTTACGATGACCAACTGGCGGAGAAAGTCGCCCGCCTGAAGACGTTGATGTCACCGTTCGCGGCGCCCGAGCCGGAAGTGTTCCGCTCGCCAATCGACCACTACCGCATGCGCGCCGAATTCCGCATCTGGCACGACGCGGACGACATGTACCACATCATGTTCGATCAGCAGACCAAGCAGCGTATTCGCGTCGATCAATTCCCGGCCGCCAGCGAACTGATCAACCGCCTGATGAGCGCCCTGATCGCCGCGCTGAAACCGGAGCCGATCCTGCGCCACAAGCTGTTCCAGATCGATTATCTGTCGACGCAAAGCGGCAAAATCATCGCCTCGCTGCTGTACCACCGCAAGCTGGATGACGTTTGGCAACGGCGCGCCGAGCAGCTGCGTGACGAACTGCGCGCTCAGGGTTTCGATCTGCAGCTGATCGGCCGGGCGTCGAAGACCAAAATCATGCTCGACCAGGATTATGTCGACGAAGTGCTGCCGGTCGCCGGCCGCGACATGATCTACCGCCAGGTGGAAAACAGCTTCACTCAGCCCAACGCGGCCATGAACGTGCAGATGCTGGAATGGGCGCTGGCGGTGACCGCCGGTTCCAAAGGCGATTTGCTGGAGCTGTATTGCGGCAACGGCAACTTCTCGCTGGCGCTGGCGCGCAATTTCGAGCGCGTGCTGGCGACCGAGATCGCCAAACCGTCGGTGGCGGCGGCGCAATACAACATCGCTGCCAACCATATCGACAATGTGCAGATCATCCGCATGGCGGCGGAAGATTTCACCCAGGCGATGAACGGGGTGCGCGAATTCAACCGGTTGAAGGGCATCGATCTGAGCGGTTACAACTGCGAGACAATTTTCGTCGATCCGCCGCGCAGCGGGCTGGACGATGAAACGGTGAAGATGGTGCAGGCCTACCCGCGCATTCTGTATATCTCATGCAACCCGGAAACGCTGTGCGCCAACCTGGAAACGCTGCAGGCCACGCACCGGGTCAGCCGCCTGGCGCTGTTCGATCAGTTCCCGTATACCCATCACATGGAATGCGGCGTGCTGCTGGAAAAGCGCTGCTGATACAACAGGGGCGCCATCATGGCGCCCCGTTGCATTACGACTCTTGAGTCGGCGCATCCGGCGCCTTGCGCGCCTTCAGTTTGACTCCGATCCACAGCACCAGCGCCACGCAGATGACCGACGGCAGGAAGTTGGAACCGATCTGCGGGTATTCTGCGCGCACGATGGCGCTGTACATCAGCAGCCCCAGCAGGAAACAGGCCGCCGCCAGCTTCGGCATGCCGTCCGGCATGGCGCGGTTCAGGTAACGCTGATGCAGGCAGTACACCGCCAGCACCAACGCGATCAGCGGGAAGATCGAAAACGGCACCACCGAGCTGAACAGCGCGGCAAAGGAACCGTTGATCGAAAGGCCGGCAATCAACGCCAGCAGTAAGGTGCCATTTTCACGGCCTGGTTTTTCCATCATTTTTTACCTTTTTTATACGTGGGACACAGAAGCTTTTTCTTGTTCGCGACGATACCAGTAATACGCCCCTTTGGAGATCATCCGCAGCTGAAGCACCAGCCGTTCTTCCAGCTGCTGCCGCTGCTCGACGTCGATATCCAGCGCTTCCGCGCCGGCGCTGAACACGATGGTGACCATCGCTTCCGCCTGCGCTTCGGTAAAGCTGCGCGGCATGTGATTTTCCAACTCGAGGTAGTCCGCCAGTTCGGCGATGAAATGCTGGATCTCGCGCGCCACCGCCGCACGGAATGCCGCCGACGTGCCGGAGCGCTCGCGCAGCAGCAGGCGGAAGGCGTTCGGGTTGTTGCCGATAAATTCCATAAAGGTGGACACCGAAGTGCGGATCACGCTGCCGCCCTTGGCGATGCGTTGGCGCGCCTGGCGCATCAACTGACGCAGCATCAGGCCGCTTTCGTCCACCATGGTCAGCCCCAGCTCATCCACATCGCGGAAATGGCGGTAAAATGACGTGGGCGCGATGCCCGCCTCGCGTGAAACTTCCCGCAGGCTCAGGCTGGCGAAGCTGCGTTCGGCGCTCAGCTGGCTGAATGCGGCTTCGATCAGGGAACGACGAGTCCGTTCTTTTTGTTGTGCTCTGACGCCCATATGCATATCCGGATAGGTTCCATTCTCTCAGTCTAACGCCCTAGACTCGGCAATATAGCAAATTTTATTGCAACAGCATTTATACTAACGCGCTCTATCACACTTCCGCCCTGAGCCGATTGTGCTTTGCCTCAAAAAGCCTAATGGTGATTGGGTGAGCAGCGCTATGATGTTAAGATACCGTTGTAATCTTGTATAAAAAAACAGGTCTCTCCTACATGCAACAGCACTATCAATTTGATGCCATTGTGATTGGCTCGGGCCCTGGTGGTGAAGGTGCCGCCATGGGGCTGGTGAAACAGGGCGCCCGCGTGGCCGTTATCGAACGGTACAACAACGTAGGCGGCGGATGTACCCACTGGGGCACCATCCCTTCCAAAGCCCTCCGCCACGCCGTCAGCCGCATTATCGAATTCAACCAGAACCCGCTTTACAACAACTCGCGCACGCTCAGCGCGACCTTCCCTGACATTTTACGCCACGCCGATAACGTCATCAGCCAGCAGACCCGCATGCGCCAAGGCTTCTATGAGCGGAACCAGTGCAAACTGTTCGCCGGCGACGCGCGCTTCATCGACGCCAACACCGTCAGCGTCAGCTACATGGACGGCACCCAGGACACCATCCGCGCCGACCACATCGTGATCGCCTGCGGCTCGCGCCCTTACCATCCGGCCAGCGTCGATTTCAATCACCCGCGCATCTACGACAGCGATTCCATTCTCGAGCTGAGTCATGAACCGCGCCACGTGATCATTTACGGCGCCGGGGTGATCGGCTGCGAGTATGCGTCTATCTTCCGCGGCCTGAACGTCAAGGTGGATCTGATCAACACCCGCGATCGCCTGCTGGCGTTCCTCGATCAGGAGATGTCGGATTCGCTCTCTTACCACTTCTGGAACAACGGCGTGGTGATCCGCCACAACGAAGAGTTCGAGAAGATTGAAGGCACCGAAGACGGCGTGATCGTGCACCTGAAGTCCGGCAAGAAGGTGAAAGCGGACTGCCTGCTTTACGCCAACGGCCGTACCGGCAACACCGATTCGCTGGGGTTGGAAAACGTCGGCCTGGAATCGGACAGCCGCGGGCTGCTGAAGGTGAACAGCATGTACCAAACCGCGCTGTCGCACATCTACGCGGTCGGTGACGTGATCGGCTATCCGAGCCTGGCTTCCGCCGCCTACGATCAGGGCCGCATCGCCGCGCAGGCGATCGCTTCCGGCGAAGCCAGTGGTCACTTAATCGAAGATATCCCGACCGGCATCTACACCATTCCGGAAATCAGCTCCGTCGGCAAAACCGAGCAGGAACTGACGGCGATGAAGGTGCCGTATGAAGTGGGCCGCGCCCAGTTCAAACATCTGGCGCGTGCGCAGATCGCCGGGATGAACGTCGGCAGCCTGAAGATCCTGTTCCATCGCGACACCCTGCAGATCCTCGGGATCCACTGCTTCGGCGAGCGTGCGGCGGAGATCATCCACATCGGTCAGGCGATCATGGAACAGAAAGGTGAAGGCAATACTATCGAGTATTTCGTTAATACGACCTTCAACTATCCGACCATGGCCGAAGCCTACCGGGTGGCGGCGCTTAACGGCTTAAACCGCCTGTTTTAACGCGTTGTCGATGTAGCCCTGCATGTGCTCGCGGATCGCTTCGGCCAACTGCTCATAACGGCTGCGCAGTGGGGAACCGGGGCGATACACCAACGCGATGGTGCGCTTCGGTTCCGGCTTGTAGCAATCCAGATAGCAGACGCCGTCGCGTTCGCGCTGCGGCGGCACCGCCAGTGACGGCAGCAGGGTAATGCCGCTGCCGGCCGCGACCATATTACGCAGCGTTTCCAGACTGGTGGCGCGGAAGTGAGTATCTTCATCCGCGCCCGCCTGGAAGCAGAAGCCCATCGCCTGATCGCGCAGGCAGTGGCCATCTTCCAGCATCAGCAGCTTCTCTCCCGCCAAATCCGGCATCGCCACGCGCTCGCGCTGCGCCCACGGGTGATCGGAATACACCGCCAGCTTCATCGGTTCATCGAACAGAGGCACTTCGATAAACGCCTCGGTTTCCTTCACCAATGCCAGAATGGCGCAGTCCAATTTGCCGCTGTCGAGTTGCGCCAGCAGTTGCTGGGTTTGCGCTTCGTGCAGGTACATTTCCAGTTTCGGGAAAGTTTTGTGCAGCGTCGGGATGATCTGCGGCAGCAGATAAGGCCCCACGGTCGGGATCAGGCCGATGTGCAGCGGCCCGGACATGGCTTCGCCCTGCTGGCTGGCCATCTCCTTCAATACTTTCACTTCGCGCAGCACGGTACGCGCCTGCTCCACCAGCAACAGACCCGCCTGGGTGAACAGCACCTTGCGGCTGGTGCGCTCGAGCAGCATGACGCCCAACTCGTCTTCCAGCTTGCGGATCTGCCCGCTCAGCGTGGGCTGGCTCACATGGCATGAATCGGCCGCACGGCGGAAGTGCCGGTGCTCGGCCAAGGCGACCAGATACTCTAAATCACGAATATTCATTGTTTCCCTCCATTCCATGATAGCTCATGGCGATAGATAAGATAGCAATGAGCGATTAGATCTATCAAGCCCCAGCGACAATAATGTGTCCCAACGAAGCGATATCGCGCTAAATGCTAAAAATTACTTTTCCTAATTAAGGGGTTAATCAATGTTTACCAGTCAAGAAGGCAAGAAAGTTCCTCAGGTTACTTTCCACACCCGTCAGGGCGACCAATGGATTGATGTGACCACTGATGACCTGTTCAAAAACAAAACGGTCATCGTGTTCTCGCTGCCGGGCGCGTTCACGCCGACCTGCTCTTCGAGCCATCTGCCGCGCTACAACGAGCTGTCCAGCGTATTCAAACAGCACGGCGTCGACGGTATTCTGTGCGTCTCGGTGAACGACACCTTCGTGATGAACGCATGGAAAGCCGATCAGCATGCGGAAAACATCACCTTCGTGCCGGACGGCAACGGTGAATTCACCAAAGGCATGAACATGCTGGTCGAGAAAGCGGATCTGGGCTTTGGCCCTCGTTCATGGCGCTACTCGATGCTGGTACGCGACGGTGTGGTCGAGAAAATGTTCGTCGAACCGAACAAACCGGGCGACCCGTTTGAGGTGTCCGACGCAGACACCATGCTGAAATACCTGGCGCCGGAATTCAAAGTGCAGGAGTCGGTCTCCCTGTTCACCAAACCAGGCTGCCCATTCTGCGCCAAAGCCAAACAGATGCTGCAAGAACGCGGCATTCAGTATGAAGAGATCGTGCTGGGCAAAGACGCCACCACCGTCAGCCTGCGCGCCGTCAGCGGCCGCGCCACGGTGCCGCAAGTGTTCATCGGCGGCCGTCACATCGGTGGCAGCGACGATCTGGAAACTTTCCTGTCAGCTTAATAAGTAATAACAAAGCCAACGTGAACTTTGGCGGGCTACGGCCCGCCCTTTTTTTACCTTTCAGGAGCGGATATGAAACTGTTGAACGTTGATGTCGCGGTCATCGGCGGCGGCACCGCAGGGCTCGGCGCCTATCGCGCGGCCAAACTGTCTACCCCCAGCGTGGTGATGATCGAAGGCGGGCCTTACGGCACCACCTGTGCGCGCGTTGGCTGTATGCCATCCAAGTTGCTGATCGCCGCTGCCGAAGCAGTGCATCAAATCGAACGCGCGCCGGGCTTTGGCGTGCACCCAACCGGTCAAACCCGCATCGACGGACGTGAAGTGATGGCACGCGTCAAGCGCGAACGCGATCGCTTCGTCGGCTTCGTGCTGGAAGGCGTGGACGAGATCCCGGCCGGCGACAAAATTCAGGGCTATGCCCGCTTTATCGACGACAACACGCTGCAGGTCGATGACCATACGCGCATCGTGGCGCAGCGCATTGTGATCGCCACCGGTTCCCGCCCCAGCTGGCCGGCGCCGTGGAGCGAACTGGGCGATCGTCTGATCGTCAACGACGACCTGTTCAACTGGGATGATTTGCCGCAGTCCGTCGCGGTATTCGGCCCCGGCGTCATCGGGCTGGAGCTGGGGCAAGCGCTGCACCGCCTCGGCGTCGACACCAAGGTATTCGGCATCGGCGGTGCCGTCGGGCCGCTGACCGACAGCGCCGTGCGCGATTACGCCGCCAAAGCACTGGGGGAAGAGTTCTACCTCGACGCCGACGTGAAAGTAGAGATGATGCAGCGCGAAGGCGACCGCGTATTTATTCGCTATCAGGACTTGCAGGGCCAACCGCAGGAGATCCTGGTGGACTACGTGCTGGCCGCCACCGGTCGCCGCCCCAACGTCGATCGGTTGGGCCTCGAAAACACCGGCTTACAGCTTGACGCCCGAGGCGTACCGCTGGCCGACCGCCTGACGATGCAAACCAGCGTGCCGCATATTTTCATCGCCGGCGACGCCAGCAACCAACTGCCGCTGCTGCATGAGGCCAGCGATCAGGCACGCATCGCCGGTGCCAACGCCGGCAGCTTCCCGGAGATCAATCCGGGCCTGCGCCGCAGCGCGATTTCGGTGGTGTTCACCGATCCGCAGATCGCCATGGTCGGCTCAACCTTCCGCGAGCTGAGCGAGAAGTTCAGCGCCTGCGGCTGCTTTGAAGTGGGCAACGTCTCGTTTGAGAATCAGGGCCGCTCGCGGGTGATGCTGCGCAACAAAGGCATTCTGCACGTCTACGGCGAGCAAGGCACCGGCCGCTTCCTCGGCGCGGAAATGATCGGCCCGGACGCCGAACACATCGCACACCTGCTGGCCTGGGCGCACCAGCAACAGATGACCGTCGATCAGATGCTGGACATGCCGTTCTATCATCCGGTGATCGAAGAAGGCTTGCGCACCGCGCTGCGCGATCTGCAGGCGAAGCTCAAACTCGGCACGGCCGAAATCGAGCGCTGCCAGCGCTGCCCGGGCGAATAACCTCTCATTCTCCGCTCATACCCACCGGGCCTTCAGGCCCGGTTTTTTGCGCAGCACTTTCCACATTTACCTCCCTCCTCTTGCCTCACGGCCCTTCTGCGCTCATTTTTTATGCGTCGACATTGAAATGATACCATTACTGATACTAAAATGAAGAAAGGAGCCAGAATGGAGGAAGAACATGGAAAGGCATGAACACTATACCTATCGCATCACCTGGTCAGCGGAAGATCGTGAATATGTCGGGCTGTGCGCCGAATTCCCCTCGTTGTCCTGGCTGGCGGCCACGCGTACCGGCGCACTGGAGGGTATCGAAAAATTCGTGAGCGAAACGATCGCCGATATGCTGGCGCAAGGCGAAACGCCGCCGCAGGCGCTGGCGGAAAAAAACTTCAGCGGAAAACTGGTGCTGCGCATGACGCCGGAACAGCATCGCCGGCTGGCGATCGGCGCGATGGAGGAAGGCGTGAGCCTGAACCGCTATCTGTGTGCACGTCTGGCGGGGTAAAGGTTCAAGGGCGGCGCCGGGCCGCCCTTGTCGTCGTCAGGCCAAACGCTGTTTCGCTGCGGCGATTGCCGCGGCCACCTGCTGCGGTGCGACGCCGCCTTTGGCCGCACGCTTGTCCAGGCAGGATTGCAACGCCAGGATCGGGTAAACGTCGTCACCGATCGTCGCGCTAAACTGCTGCAAGTCCGCCAGCGGCAGCGCTTCCAGCGGTTTACCCTGGCGAATCGCTTCTACCACCGCCTCGCCGACGATATGGTGCGCTTCGCGGAACGGCACGCCCTTGGCGACCAGGTAATCCGCCAGCTCTGTGGCGTTGGCATAGCCCTGTTCCGCCGCTTCCTGACAGCGTGGGCGTTTCACCTGGATCCCGTCCAGCACCAGCGCCGCCATCTGCAGGCAGTCCATCCAGGTGTCGAGCGCGTCGAACAGCCCTTCTTTGTCTTCCTGCATGTCTTTGTTATACGCCAGCGGCAGGCCTTTCAGCGTCATCATCATACCGGTCAGCGCGCCCTGTACGCGGCCGCACTTACCGCGGATCAGCTCCAGCGCGTCCGGGTTTTTCTTCTGCGGCATCAGCGAAGAGCCGGAGGTCACGCGGTCGGACAGCTCGACAAACGCCGCTTCGCCGCTGTTGAAGAAGATCAGATCTTCGGCGAAACGCGACAGGTGCACCATGCTGATGGCGGCGTTGGACAGCAGCTCCAGCACGTGATCGCGATCGGATACGCTGTCCAGGCTGTTGCGGGTCGCCGAGGCGAAGCCCAGCCAGCCGGCCAGCTGCTCGCGATCGATAGGATAAGCGGTGCCGGCCAGCGCGCCGCTGCCCAGCGGGCTAACGTCCAGCCGTTTCAGGGTATCCTGCAGACGGCTCTCATCGCGCGCCAGCATCTCGACATAGGCCAGGCACCAGTGCGCGAAAGTCACCGGCTGCGCGCGTTGCAGGTGGGTATACCCCGGCATCACCGCATCCTGGTTGGCTTCGGCGGTCTCCACCAGCGCCTGCTGCAGCTGGACGATCGCCTGATGCAGATCGCCGATCTGCTGTTTGCACCACAGCTTCAGATCGGTCGCGACCTGATCGTTGCGGCTGCGGCCGGTGTGCAGCTTCTTGCCCAAATCACCGACCTTCTCGATCAGCTTCTGCTCCACCCAGCTGTGGATGTCTTCGGCATCGCTTTGGACGATCGCCAAAGGGTCGGCCTGGACCTCCGTCAGTAGCGCATTCAGCGCCTGCTCCAGCTGCTGTTGCTCCGTTGCCGTCAACACGTTAACGGTCACCAGCGCCTTCGACCAGGCCACCGAGCCCACGATATCCTGCTCCGCCAGGCGATAATCGAACCGCAGCGAATCGTTGAGTTGCTTGAACCGCTGATCCGCCGCCTGAGTGAACCGTCCACCCCAAAGTGCCATATCTTACTCCTGAATTTTTATGCGAAAGGGCGCAGCATGCTGCGCCCTTGCAGAGTCACGCCAATCGATTATTTATTCTTTTTCTCGTTCAACGCGCGGATGCGTGAAGACAGAGAGAACAGGCGAATAAAGCCGCCCGCGTGGCTGTGATCGTAAACTTCGTCTTCGCCGAAGGTGGCGAACTCTTCGGAGTACAGGCTGTTGGCCGATTTCTTCTGGGTCGCCGTCACCTGGCCTTTGTACAGCTGCAGCACGACTTCGCCGTTCACCTCTTCCGCCAGCGCTTCGGCAGAAGCCTGCAGCGAGCGGCGCAGCGGCGCGAACCAGCGGCCGTCGTACACCACATAGGACATCTCCAGGCCCAGCTGCTCGCGCCATTTGAAGCTGTCGCGATCCAACACCAGCTGTTCGACGGCGCGCAGCGCCGCCACCATGATGGTGCCTCCCGGGGTTTCATAGCAGCCGCGGGATTTGATGCCCACCAGGCGGTTTTCCACGATGTCGATACGGCCGACGCCGTGCTTGGCACCCAGCGCGTTCAGGGTTTCCAGGCACTGGTAAGGCGACAGCGCTTTACCGTTAACCGCCACAACGCGGCCTTTCTCAACGGTAACGGTCACCTGCTCAGGCTGATCCGGCGCTTCCTGCGGATCGACAGTCCACACCCAGCAATCTTTGTTCGGCGCATTCCACGGGCTTTCCAGCACGCCGCCTTCGGTGGAGATGTGCCAGGCGTTCTCATCGCGGCTGTAGATTTTTTCCAGCGACGCGGTGGTCGGAATGTTGCGCTCTTTCAGGTAATCCAACAGCGCTTCACGGGAACGCAGGTTCCACTCACGCCACGGCGCCACCACTTTCAGCTGCGGCGCCAGCGCGGTGTAGGTGGTCTCGAAACGCACCTGGTCATTGCCTTTGCCGGTCGCACCGTGGCACAGCGCGTCGGCGCCCACTTTCAACGCCAGCTCGACCTGCGCCTTGGCGATGATCGGCCGCGCCATCGACGTGCCCAGCAGGTAGCTGCCTTCGTACAGGGCGCCGGTCTGCAGCACCGGATAAACGTAATCGCGGATAAATTCTTCACGCAGATCCACCACGTGACATTCAGAGGCACCGGACTGCAGGGCTTTTTGCTCCACGCCTTCCAGATCGCTGCGCTCCTGACCGATGTCCGCCACGAACGCCACCACTTCACAGCCGCCGTAGTTCTCTTTCAGCCATGGAATGATGGCCGAGGTATCCAGGCCGCCGGAGTACGCCAGAACGATTTTTTTGATGCCTTGGTTTTGCATGATCTATTCCTTTCTAATTCTAAAATTAAGCGAGGATCCGGGTGCCAATCGACACGCCGTTAAACAAAGCAGGAAGCTGATCGGCATGGCGCCAGCTGGCGATATCCACCGGGCGGCCGAGGGTGCGGGCCGCGTCGAGCGCCGCATTCACCTTCACCACCATACCATCGGTGATGATGCCTTGCGCGATCAGTTGTTCCGCTTTTTGCGCCGTCATTTCCGCAATGCGTTGCCCCTTGCCGTCGAGGATGCCGCTGACGTCCGACAGCAGGATCAGATCCGCCCCCAGCGTCGCCGCCAGCGCCGTCGCCGCCTGATCGGCGTTCACGTTCATTAACTGCCCTTCGGCGGTGATGCCGATGGAGCTGACCACCGGCAGGTAGCCGGCGCTCAGCAGGGTATTGAGCAGCGCGGGCGAACCGGGCTGCGCGTTGCCGACGTGGCCCAATGCCGGATCGAGCGGGGTCACGACCGCGCTGCCGCCATCCGCCAGGCTCAGGCCGACGGCGTTGATTTGGTGTTTAATCGCCCACGCCAGCAGCGTTTTGTTGGCGGTGCCGGCCAGCGCGCCGGTGATGATGTCGATCTGATCGGCCGGCGTGACCCGCAGGCCGTTCTTTTTCACCACCGGCAAAGAGAGCTGCTTCATCAGTTCGTCCACCACGCAGCCACCGCCGTGCACGATCACCAGTGGGCGCTGATGCTGCTGCCGGTAGCTGTCCAGCGCGGTAAACAGACGCTCCAGCGCTTCTTCACTGTCTAATAACACGCCACCTAACTTGATAATTAACGGGTTCATTGCTGTTTACTCACGCTGGTTTAAAGGAGTGACTGGGTTTCCGGGAAGCCGAAACGGATATTCAGGCATTGCACCGCCTGCGCCGCCGCGCCTTTCAGCAGGTTGTCTTCCACCGCTACGGCGATCAGATGCTCGCCCTGCACCGCAAAACCGATGTCGCAGAACGGCAGCCCCACCACCGCTTTCAGCGCCGGCACGCCCTGGTCGTACAACCGCACCAGCGGTTTGTCGTCATAGGCGGCATGATAGGCGGCCGCGACGTCCTGCGCGGTCACGCCGGCCTTCAGGCGGCAGGTGATGGTTTCAAGGATACCGCGCGGGAAGTTGCCCAGGTGCGGCGTAAAGATAACCGGCACGCCCAGGTGCGCGGCGATCTCCGGCTGGTGCCGATGAGTGAAAATACCGTACGGCTGCAGGCTCACTTCGCAGAAGCTGGTGGTCATGCTGGCCTTACGACCGGCGCCGCTGACGCCGCTGGTGGCGTTGATCACCGGCCACTGGTCGAGGTTCAGCAGCTGCTTCTCGATCAACGGCTTCAGCGCCAGCTGCGCCGCCGTCGGGTAACAGCCCGGCACGGCAATCAGCTGCGCCTGTTTAATCTTGTCGCTCTGCCACTCCGCCAGGCCGTACACCGCCTGCTCCAGCAGGGCGCCATGCTGATGTTCGAAACCGTAGTACTGGCTATAAAAACCGGCGTCCTGCACGCGGAAGGCGCCCGACAGATCGAACACCACGCAGCCCGCCGCCAGGAAGGCCGGTGCGATATCGTGGCTGACTTCATGGGCGGTGGCGAGGAACACCACGTCGATGCCCTGCGCCGCCTTGGCAACGTCGGTCAACGGCTGCAGCGGCAGATCGACGATGCCTTTCAACTGGGGATGGAGATCGGAAAGCAACTTTCCTGCATCTGCACTTTGCGCTGAAACCGCTAAAGCGGTTATGTTCATGTGTGGGTGGCGATTCAGGTAAGCCGTGAGCTCCGCTCCGGCGTAACCGCTGGCACCAACGATCAGCGTATTCAACATGTGGCCTTTCACCTTCTAAACTGACGTGCGGTCGCTTGCGACCCAGGTAACAGGGCTAGCCAGCGTTGTTGCGCCGTTCACCCACGGAGCCTGGCGTTGATGCTTTTATAAACATCCGGGTATCGGGTTCCCTTACGCTTCGGCTTACTGTATTTTTATTCAAAATAAATGCATGAATATTGATACTATCCTAACCAAAGGCTGTCAACAGTGAAGATGAAATTACCTCCATTTATTGAGCTGTACCGGGCGTTGATCGCAACGAAGTCGATCAGCGCCACCGATGCCGGCCTCGATCAGAGCAATGAGGCGTTAATCAACTTGCTGGCCGGATGGTTTGCCGACCTGGGCTTTCGCGTCGACGTACAGCCGGTGCCGGAATCGCGCCACAAATTCAACCTGCTGGCCAGCATCGGCGAAGGCAGCGGCGGCCTGCTGCTGGCCGGCCATACCGATACGGTGCCTTACGACGAAGGCCGCTGGACGCGCGATCCGTTCACCCTGACCGAGCACGACAACAAGCTCTACGGCCTGGGCACCGCCGACATGAAAGGCTTCTTCGCCTTTATTCTGGATGCGGTGCGCGACATCGACGCGAGCAAACTGACCAAGCCGCTGTACATTCTGGCTACCGCAGATGAAGAAACGACGATGGCCGGCGCACGTTATTTCGCCGCCTCCACCGCCATTCGGCCGGATTTCGCCATCATCGGCGAACCAACCTCGCTGCAGCCGGTGCGCGCACACAAGGGCCACATGGCCAACGCCATTCGCATCGTCGGCCAGTCCGGCCACTCCAGCGATCCGGCGCGCGGCGTCAACGCTATCGATCTGATGCACGAATCCATCGGCCGCCTGATGGAGCTGCGCAAAACCCTGCAGGAGCGCTACAACAACCCGGCGTTCGCCGTGCCTTATCCCACCATGAACTTCGGCCATATCAGCGGCGGCGACGCGGCCAACCGCATCTGCGCCTGCTGCGAGCTGCACCTGGATATCCGCCCGTTGCCTGGCATGACGCTCGACAACATCAACGAGCTGATGCATCAGGCATTGGAGCCGGTGAGCCAACGCTGGCCGGGCCGCCTGACCATCGAAGAGCTGCACGCGTCGGTGCCGGGTTACGAATGCCCGACCGACCACCGCATGGTGGCGGTGATCGAGGAACTGCTGGGCACCCGCACGCAGGTGGTCAACTACTGCACCGAAGCGCCGTTCGTGCAGCAGGTTTGCCCGACGTTGGTGCTCGGCCCCGGTTCCATCGATCAGGCCCACCAGCCGGACGAATACATCGACACCGCGTTTATCGAACCGACGCGCAAACTGTTGGGCCAGCTGGTCAATCACTTTTGCCGGCAATAAACCCGACATTTAACAGGGGAAATGTTTTATGCTTCCCCCTACCTCAAAATAAGTAGCAAACGGCGAAATAAGCCACGCTGATAACCGACGCGGCGTAATTAAATTTCAGAAAATGCGCCGATTTTGATGTTTTTTTGCTAAAAATAGTGTCAATTGACGATTGGACAGGAACGCGATGTGATCAGGCAGGCGGTCTGCGCCTGACGCGTGAAATTTATTTACAAGATAAAAATCATACAGAACTGGGTCAGGGGTTATATGAACGAACAATATTCGGCAATGCGCAGTAATGTCAGTATGCTCGGCAAATTGCTCGGCGATACCATCAAAGAAGCGCTGGGCGAGCATATTCTCGATCGCGTTGAGACCATCCGTAAGCTTTCCAAATCTTCACGCGCCGGCAACGAAGCGCATCGCCAGGAGCTGCTCTCCACCCTGCAGAACCTGTCCAACGACGAGCTGCTGCCGGTGGCGCGCGCCTTCAGCCAGTTCCTCAACCTGACCAACGTCGCCGAGCAGTACCACAGCATTTCGCCCAACGGCGAAGCCGCCAGCAACCCGGAAGCGCTGGCGCAGCTGTTCAGCCGCCTCAAAGACAAAAAGCTCAGCGACAAAGAGCTGCAGCATGCGGTGTCGCAACTTTCCATCGAGCTGGTGCTGACGGCGCACCCGACGGAGATCACCCGCCGCACCCTGATCCACAAGCTGGTGGAGGTGAACACCTGCCTCAGCCAGCTCGATCACAACGACCTGGCCGACTACGAGCGCAACAAGATCATGCGCCGCCTGCGCCAGCTGGTGGCCCAGTCGTGGCACACCGATGAAATTCGCAAACATCGCCCCTCCCCGATCGACGAAGCCAAATGGGGCTTCGCGGTGGTAGAAAACAGCCTGTGGGAAGGCGTGCCAGCGTTCCTGCGCGAGTTCAACGAGCAGTTGGAAAACTCCATCAATTACAGCCTGCCGGCGGAAGCGGTGCCGGTGCGCTTCACCTCCTGGATGGGCGGCGACCGCGACGGCAACCCGAACGTGACCGCCGAAATCACCCGCCATGTGCTGCTGCTCAGCCGCTGGAAAGCCTGCGACCTGTTCACCCGCGATATCCAGGTGCTGGTCTCCGAGCTGTCGATGACCGAATGCACCCCGGAGCTGCGCGCCCGCGCCGGCGGTGACGAGGTGCAGGAACCGTACCGCGAAATCATGAAGCAGCTGCGCAGCCAGCTGATGAGCTCCCAGGCCTATCTGGAAGGCCGCCTGAAGGGCGAACGCGTGCTGAAGTCGCACGACCTGCTGGTGAACAACGAGCAGCTGTGGGAGCCGCTGTATGCCTGCTACCAATCGCTGCAGGCCTGCGGTATGGGCATCATCGCCAACGGTCAGCTGCTGGATACCCTACGCCGCGTGCGCTGCTTCGGCGTGCCGCTGGTGCGCATCGACGTGCGCCAGGAAAGCACTCGCCATACCGAAGCCATCGCCGAGCTGACCCGTTATCTGGGGCTGGGCGACTATGAAAGCTGGTCGGAAGCCGATAAACAGGCGTTCCTGATCCGCGAACTGAACTCCAAACGCCCGCTGGTGCCGCTGAAGTGGCAACCGAGCGCCGACACGCAGGAAGTGCTGGAAACCTGCCGGGTGATCGCCGAAGCGCCGCAGGGCTCGATCGCCGCCTACGTGATTTCGATGGCGCGCACGCCTTCCGACGTGCTGGCGGTGCACCTGCTGCTGAAAGAGGCCGGCTGCCCGTTCGCGCTGCCGGTCGCTCCGCTGTTCGAAACCCTCGACGATCTGAACAACGCCGACGACGTAATGACCCAGTTGCTGAATATCGACTGGTATCGCGGCTTTATTCAGGGCAAACAGATGGTAATGATCGGCTACTCCGACTCGGCGAAAGACGCCGGCGTGATGGCCGCTTCCTGGGCGCAGTACCGTGCGCAGGACGCGTTGATCAAAACCTGTGAAAAAGCCGGCGTGGCGCTGACGTTGTTCCATGGGCGCGGCGGCTCCATCGGCCGCGGCGGCGCACCGGCGCATGCGGCGCTGCTGTCGCAGCCGCCGGGCAGCCTGAAGGGCGGCCTGCGCGTCACCGAACAGGGCGAGATGATCCGCTTCAAATTCGGCCTGCCGGAAGTCACCATCAGCAGCCTGGCGCTGTATGCCGGGGCGATCCTCGAGGCCAACCTGCTGCCGCCGCCGGAACCGAAGAAAGAATGGCGGGCGTTGATGGACGATCTGTCCGAGACTTCCTGTCGGATGTATCGCGGCTACGTGCGTGAAAACCCGGACTTCGTGCCTTACTTCCGCGCGGCCACGCCGGAGCTGGAGCTGGGTAAACTGCCGCTGGGCTCACGCCCGGCCAAACGCAAGCCGAACGGCGGCGTGGAAAGCCTGCGCGCCATTCCGTGGATCTTCGCCTGGACGCAGAACCGCCTGATGCTGCCGGCCTGGCTCGGCGCCGGTGCCGGATTGCAGGAAGCGGTGAAAGCCGGCAAGCAGGCGGAGCTGGAGGCGATGTGTCGCGACTGGCCGTTCTTCTCCACCCGCATCGCCATGCTGGAAATGGTGTTCGCCAAAGCCGACCTGTGGCTGGCGGAATACTACGATCAGCGCCTGGTGGATAAATCGCTGTGGCCGCTGGGCCAACAGCTGCGCGATCAGCTGGAAAGCGACATCAAGGTGGTGTTGACCATCGCCAACGATGCGCACCTGATGGAAGACCTGCCGTGGATCGCCGAATCCATCGCGCTGCGCAACGTTTATACCGACCCACTGAACGTCTTGCAAGCCGAGCTGCTGCATCGTTCGCGTCAGCAGGAGCAGCCGGACGCCCGCGTCGAGCAGGCGCTGATGGTCACCATCGCCGGCGTCGCCGCCGGGATGCGCAACACCGGCTAGTGAGCCTAATCGCGGCCCCGTTTATCGGGGTCGTTTTTTTATGTCTTGTCTTCCCCACAAAAAAGGGCGCCGCGGTAAAGCGACGCCCTTTTTCAACGGAACAAACCTGTCAGGCGGCGGCCACCGGGCGCACGCCCAGCGTGTGGCAGATGGCGTAGCTCATCTCGGCGCGGTTCAGCGTATAGAAGTGGAAATCTTTCACCCCTTCGCGGCTGAGGATCTTCACCATGTCCATGGCGATGTTGGCACCGACCATTTTGCGGGTCTCCGCATCGTCGTCCAGCCCTTCGAACATGCTGGTCATCCAGCTTGGCACCCGCACGTTGGTCATGGTGGCGAAGCGCTGCAGCTGCTTGAAGTTGGACACCGGCAGAATGCCCGGCACGATTTCCACGTCGATACCGGCGGCGACGCAGCGGTCGCGGAAGCGCAGGTAGCTCTCGACGTCGAAGAAGAACTGGGTAATGGCGCGACTGGCGCCGGCGTCGATCTTGCGCTTCAGGTTAATCAAATCGGCCTGGGCGCTCTTCGCCTCCGGATGCACTTCCGGGTAGGCAGCGACGGAAATGTCGAAGTCGCCCACGTCTTTCAGCAGCGCCACCAGATCGGTCGCGTACATTTCCGGCTTGCCGGCGCCCGGCGGCAGATCACCGCGCAGCGCCACGATATGGCGGATGCCGCTGTTCCAGTAATCGGTCGCGATGTCGCGCAGCTGCGCCGGGCTGGCGTCGATGCAGGTCAGGTGCGGCGCCGCCTCCAGGCCGGTGCGCTCCTTGATCCCCTTGATGATGCTGTGGGTGCGATCGCGCTCGCCGGAGTTGGCACCGTAGGTGACGGAAACGAATTTGGGTTTGAGGATGCTCAGACGATCGATCGACTGCCACAGGGTCCCTTCCATCTCGCTGGTGCGCGGCGGGAAGAACTCGAATGATACGTTAATCTGGCCGTTCAACTCCGCCAGACTCTGATTCAGCGCTTCCCGCTGGTTTGCGTGGAAAAAGCTCATACCCTGCTCACCTCTTATCGATCACTGTTTTTATTTCATTTTTATGAGCGTCTATACGTTTAGACGTCTAGATAGAAAATGCCGCATGTTGGCTAAAGAGTCAACAGGAAAATGAGGGGAATAAGATGATTAATCTTCACCCGCTCAACGAGGGAATTTCATGACGGCGGCAGGGATAAGTATGGCAGGAAAAGCAAAGGGGCGCGGTGAACCCGCGCCCGCAGAGAATTAAAGCAGCTGTGCCAACCGGTTAAGGTCTGACTGGATCGCGCCGGCGGTCACGTCGCGGCCGGCGCCCGGCCCGCGGATCACCAGCGGATTATCGCGATACCAGCGGCTTTCGATGGCGAACACGTTGTCGCACGGCAGCAGCGAGGCCAGCGGATGCTCAGGACGCACCGCCTCCACGCCGACCCGCGCCTTGCCGTTGGCGTCGAAACGCGCCACGTGACGCAGCACCAGGCCCATTTCGCTGGCGGCCTCAAAGCGCTGCTGCATCTGCTGGTTCAGCGCCTCACCGTTCTCGAAGAACTGATCGACAGAGCCCAGCTCGCAGCCCGCCGGCACCAGCGACTCGACCCGCACCTGGTTCGGTTCGATGTCGTAGCCCGCTTCGCGCGCCAGGATCACCAGCTTGCGCATCACGTCCTGACCGGAGAGATCGACCCGCGGATCCGGTTCGGTCAGCCCCTGCTGCCAGGCCTGATCCACCAACTCGGTAAACGGCACCGTGCCGTCATACTGCAAGAACAGCCAGGAAAGCGTGCCGGAGAAGATGCCGCTGATCGCCAAAATGCTGTCGCCGCTGTCGCGCAGATCGCGCACCGTATGGTTAACCGGCAGCCCGGCGCCGACGGTGGCGTTATACAGCCAGTGGCGGCCGGTTTTGGCGAAGGCGTCGCGAATTTGGCGATAGGTATCGCTGCACGAGGCACCCGCCAGCTTGTTGGCGCTGATGACGTGGAAACCGTAGCTGGCGAAATCCAGATACTGTCCGGCCAGCTCTTCGCTGGCGGTCACGTCGAGCACCACCAGATCGTCGAACGGGTGCGCGCGCATCCACAGGAACAGCGACTCTTCGTCGAGTTCCTGCGCCTCGTCCTCAAAGAACGCCAATGCACGGCTGGCGTCCAGCCCGTCGTAGTTCAGCAGGCTGCTGCGGCTGTCCACCACCCCCGCCAGGATAAATTCGAAACCGCTGCGCGCGGAGATATTGGTCTGCTCACGGGCGAACAGCTCCAGCCAGCGCGACCCGATGTTGCCCTTGCCGAACAGCACCAGACCGATGCGCTTCTCGGCGCGGAACAGGCTTTGGTGCAGCCCCTGAATCAGCAGCGCGGTCGGCCCCTGGCGCAATACCGCCACCAGGCTGATGCCATCTTCGGCCTGCCAAATAAACTCAACCGGCTGATCTTTCAGTTGCTGATAGAAACGGTGGCTGTGCAGCGGGTTCTTGCATACCCCGGCGCCGACCATCGCCACTAGCGCCAACCCTTCGCGTAGGTGCAGTTCACCCGGCAGCGCCGAGGCCTGCAGGGTCGCCAGCGCGCTGTTGACCACCTCGGAGGTGTAGCACAGCTGTATCCGATTGCGGTCAGGATGGATGCCCACCGCCAGCGGTTTGATCTGTGCGCGCTTGAGCACCAGATCCAACTCTTTCTGCGCCAATTTGAAGTCGTGCTGAGCGGCGACGTGCAGCTCAATCAGACACACGTCATCGTGGCTGGTGACAATCTTGGCGCCGGTGCCGGACGCCAATACGCGCTCGATGCGCGTCGAGCCCTGCTCTGGCTGGTAGCTGCAGCGCAGCTGAAGATCGATATCGCTGCCGGAGACCGGCTGCAGGGTGCGAGTATGCAGCACCGGCGCCGCCAGGCGCGCCAGCTCGCTGGCTTCGTCCAGGCGCAGCAGCGGCAGCAGGCAGGCGTCTTTCACCTTGCGCGGGTCGGCGCTGTATACCCCGGCCACGTCGCTCCAGATGGTGACGCGCGCCGCGCCGGCCAACGCGCCGACCTGAGTGGCAGAGTAGTCGCTGCCGTTGCGCCCCAACAGCACGGTTTCCCCGGCGTCGTTGCGCGAAATGAAGCCGGTCACCACCAGGCGCTTGCCCGGATGTTGGGCCAACAATTGTTGCAACAGCGGATAAGAACGGCCTTCATCCACCTGCGGCTGCGCGGCGCGCTCGGCGCGCAGGAAATCACGCGCATCCAGCCAGGCCGCCTGCATATCCAGGTGGTTGAGCACCGCCGCCATCAGGCGCGCCGACCAGATCTCGCCGTGCCCGACCACTTCGGCATAGCACACCTCGTCGACTTTGCCGTCCAGCAGCACCGCCAGACGTTCCAGATCCTGAATGAACTCGGCGATCAGCGGCTCGGCGCTTTCCGGCGGCAGCAGGCCACTGATAAGATCGCTATGATAACGACGCAACGTCTGCTGCACCTGGTGCGCAGACAGGCGATCGCTCTGGCTGAGCTTCAGCCAGTTGATCAACTGGTTGGTGGTACTGCCGGCGGCCGATACCACCATCATGTCGCCCGGCTGGCTGTATTCCGCCATAATCCCGGCCACACGCAGATAACACTTCACATCCGCCAGACTGCTGCCGCCAAACTTGTGCAGTTGACGCCCGCTCACCGGCCCTGCTACAGCAATTGCATTCATGCTTACCTCGTTGCCGCCGCCTGGAAAGCGCGTTCCAGATCGGCAATCAAATCTTCACTGTCTTCAATACCCACGGAAATGCGCAGCAGGCTCTCGGAGATGCCGGCCGCTGCCCGCGCCTCCGCCGCCATGCCGGCGTGGGTCATGGTCGCTGCATGCGAGATCAGGCTTTCTACGCCGCCCAGCGATTCTGCCAGAGTAAACAGCTCAAGGGCAGAGAGAAAACGGCGCAGCACCGCTTCATCGCCGTCCAGTTCAAAACTCAGCATCGCGCCGAAGCCACGCTGCTGCCGGCGGGCGATCTCATGCCCCGGGTTTTCCGGCAGGGAAGGATGATACAGCTTTTTCACCAGCGGTTGCTGCTGTAAATAGCCGACAATCGCTTCGGCGTTTTGCTGCGCCGCCTTGATGCGCGGCGACAGCGTGCGCATGCCGCGCAGCAGCAGATAGCTGTCGAACGCGCCGCCGGTCACGCCGATATTGTTCGCCCACCAGGCCAATTCGACCGCCAGCTCGGGATCTTTGGCAATCACCGCGCCGGCCACCACGTCCGAATGCCCATTCAGGTATTTGGTGCAAGAATGGACCACCAGATCGGCACCGAGTTCGATCGGCTGTTGCAGGGCCGGGCTGAGGAAGGTGTTGTCCACCACCGTCAATGCGCCCGCCGCGTGTGCGGCGGCGCAGATCGCCGCAATGTCCACCACCCGCAGCAGCGGATTGCTGGGGCTTTCAATCAGCACCAGCTTCGGCTTTTGCGCCAGCGCCTGCTGCAGGGCTTCTTCATTACCCTGATCGACGAACAGCACGCGATAGGCGCCGCGCTTGCTCAGACTGTCGAACAACCGATAGCTGCCGCCGTAGCAGTCGTGCGGCGCCACCAGCAGATCGCCCGGCTTCAGCAGCACGGTGGTCACCAGATGGATCGCCGACATCCCGCTGCCGGTCATCACCGCGCCGGCGCCGCCTTCCAGCTCCGCCAACGCGCGTTGCACCACGTCACGCGTCGGGTTGCCGCGACGCGAATAATCATGGGCTCGGGGTTGGTTGAAGTCGGTAAAGTTATAGGTGCTGGACAGATGAATCGGCGGGACAACGCAGCCGTACTGTTCGTCGTCGTTCAGGCCGCTGCGTACGGCAATCGTGGCTGGTTTACGCGTCATGGGCTCGCTCGGCTCTCGGTTCGGTGAATGAGGCCTAAAGAGTAATCGCAGGATTGATAGACGTCAATACATCTGGACATCTAAACTTCTCTGCGTATAGATTGAGCAATGGCACAATACCCGCTAAAATTATGCCGATATGACATGACGATAAGATGTTAAGCCACAATGTCCGGCCCAGGCGGGGCATTCAGTGACCCTGGTCGCGTAAAATTGACATTTATTTAGTGAGAACAGTGAAGATCGGGCATAATTGGCCGGTTTTTAGAATTTTGTAATTTTTCTGACAAAGTTAAGGTGTCCCATGGCTGAGTGGAACGGCGAGTATGTCAGCCCTTACGCTGAACACGGTAAAAAAAGCGAGCAAGTCAAAAAGATCACGGTATCCATTCCGCTGAAGGTCCTGAAAATCCTCACCGACGAACGGACCCGTCGCCAGGTGAACAACCTGCGCCACGCCACCAACAGCGAACTGCTGTGCGAAGCGTTTCTGCATGCCTTTACCGGCCAGCCGCTGCCGAACGATGAAGACCTGCGCAAAGAGCGCAGCGATGAAATCCCGGAAGCCGCAAAAGTGCTGATGCGCGAACTGGGTGTCGATCCCGATACCTGGGAATATTGAGAACCGTCCGGCGAACGCCGGCGGCAGAAACGAAAAAAGGCGCCAAAGGCGCCTTTTTCATCGGACGATAAGAAATCTTATTTCTTAGCGCCTGGTACGCTGAAACGCTTGTTGAAGCGGTCAACGCGGCCACCGGTAGCAACATCACGCTGCTTGCCAGTGTAGAACGGGTGGCATGCGCCACAAACGTCCAGGTTCAGATCGTGGCCCACGGTGGAGCGGATCTTCATCACGTTACCGCAAGAGCAGTTAGCAGTAACTTCTTCGTATTTTGGGTGGATACCTTGTTTCATGGGAAACCTCAGTTAAGGCCGTGTCGCTATCCAGCCCTGTTTCGCCAGACACCACACGTGGTTGATAATAGAATTTTGGTATCGAATTATACCAAAGGCGGCAAATTATACAGCATTAGTCGAGGCGCGCAATCGGAACCGTACATTTGCCGATGCGCCGTGTAAACTGATGCCCACTTTTTTCAATTTGGATGAGATCATGCCCGTCGTACACGTTGCCTTGCCGGTCCCCCTCGCCCGCACCTTCGACTATCTGCTGCCGCCCGGCATGCAGCCGGTGGCCGGCGCGCGCGTGGGCGTCCCTTGGGGCAGGCAGCATGCGATCGGCATCGTCACCGGCTGCAGCGACACCAGCGAACTGCCGCTGGACAAGCTCAAACCGATCGACAGCGTGATCGACGCCGAGTCGCTGTTCTCCCCCAGCCTGTGGCGCATCCTGCGCTGGGCCAGCGATTACTATCACTACCCCATCGGCGAGGTGCTGTTCCATGCGCTGCCGATCCTGCTGCGGCAAGGCAAACCGGCCGAGGCCGCACCGCTGTGGCAATGGTTCGCCACCGAAGAGGGGCGTGCCACCCCGCCCGAAAGCCTGAAACGCGCGCCGAAACAGCAGCAGGCGCTGGCGGCGCTGCTGCAACGCCCGGTCTATCGCCACCAGGTCAGCCAGCTGGAGCTGACGGAAAGCGCCCTGCAGGCGCTACGCGCCAAAGGGCTGATCGATCTGCGTGCTCAGGTCGCGGATACGCACGACTGGCGCCCCAACTTCGCGGTGCTCGGCGAGCGGCTGCGGCTGAACACTGAGCAGGCTACCGCCGTCGGGGCGATCAGAAGCGAGGATGAGCAGTTCGCCGCCTGGCTGCTGGCCGGGGTGACCGGCTCCGGCAAGACCGAGGTCTACCTCAGCGTGCTGGAGAACGTGCTGGCCAAAGGCCGGCAGGCGCTGGTGCTGGTGCCGGAAATCGGCCTGACGCCGCAAACCATCGCCCGCTTTCGCGAGCGCTTCAACGCGCCGGTAGACGTACTGCACTCCGGCCTGAACGACAGCGAGCGGCTGGCGGTTTGGCTGCGCGCGCGCAGCGGCGAAGTCGCCATCGTCATCGGCACCCGCTCGGCGCTGTTCACGCCGTTCCGTCAGCTGGGCGTGATCATCATCGACGAAGAGCACGACAGCTCTTATAAACAACAGGAAGGCTGGCGCTACCACGCCCGCGATCTGGCGGTGTTCCGCGCCCGGGAAGAGGATATCCCGATGGTGATGGGCTCCGCGACCCCGGCATTGGAAACGCTGCACAACGTGCAGCTGGGCAAATACCGCCAACTGAAGCTCACCCAGCGCGCGGGCAACGCCAAACCGGCGGCGCAGCACCTGATCGATCTGAAGGGGCTGCCGCTGAAGGTCGGCCTGTCGCAGCCGCTGCTGAAGAGCATGCAGCACCATTTAAAAGCCGGCAATCAGGTAATGCTGTTCCTCAACCGCCGCGGTTACGCCCCGGCGCTGCTGTGCCACGAGTGCGGCTGGATCGCCGAATGCCAGCGCTGCGATCACTACTACACCTTCCACCAGCATCAGCGCCAGCTGCGCTGCCACCACTGCGACAGCCAGCGGCCGGTGCCGCACCAGTGCCCGCAGTGCGGCTCCACCCACCTGGTGTCGGTCGGCGTCGGCACCGAACAGCTGGAGCAGGAGCTGGCGCCGCTGTTCCCCGATACGCCAATCACCCGCATCGATCGCGACACCACCAGCCGTAAAGGCGCGCTTGAGCAGCACCTGGCGGATATCCATCGCGGCGAAGCGCGCATTTTGATCGGCACGCAGATGCTGGCCAAGGGCCACCATTTTCCCGACGTCACCCTGGTGGCGTTGCTGGACGTGGACGGCGCGCTGTTCTCCGCCGACTTCCGCTCCGCCGAGCGTTTCGCTCAGCTGTATACCCAGGTCTCCGGGCGGGCCGGCCGGGCGGGCAAACAGGGTGAAGTGCTGCTGCAAACCCACCATCCGGAGCACCCGCTGCTGCAGGTGCTGCTGCAACAGGGTTACGACGCCTTCGCCAAACAGACGCTGGCGGAGCGCAACAGCGTGTTTCTGCCGCCTTACACCAGCCACATCATCGTGCGCGCCGAAGATCACGACAACCAGCAGGCCCCGCTGTTCCTGCAGCAGCTGCGCAACCTGCTGGAAGCCAGCCCGCTGAAGGACGACTCGCTATGGGTGATGGGCCCGGTGCCGGCGCTGCAGTCCAAACGCGGCGGCCGTTTCCGCTGGCAGCTGCTGCTGCAGCACCCGACGCGGCGCGTCCTGCAACAGCTGGTGAAAAGCTCGCTGCCGCTGATCGGCACCCTGCCGCAAACGCGCAAGGTGAAATGGACGCTGGATGTCGATCCGATCGACAGCTGATCCCGGAAAAGTCCGATTTAGCTGCCGCAGTGCAAACGTTTACCCTTGAAATTGCGAGCGAACGCTAAAAAACCTTCTCAGGTCACATTTTTTATGCAAATTAGGTAACAAAGGCGGGGCGTATTCTGTTTAGAATGTCTGCGAGGGCAAATTTTGTCGCCACATCGCAGCGCGACGGAGTGCCCGAACGCGAGTGGCGCTCAATGACAACAATCTCGCCACCGCATGCCGGACATTGTGAGCAAACAGCAGTAGTGGCGTCGGCATGGGGCTGACGCAAGGAGAAAGGCGTTGGAACACAAGAAAGAGTTATCCATGGCGACCATGAAAGACGTCGCCGAAATGGCGGGCGTTTCAACGGCTACCGTATCGCGTGCGCTGATGAACCCGGAAAAGGTGTCAACGCCGACGCGCCAGAAAGTGGAACAGGCCGTCCTGGCCGTGGGTTATTCTCCTCATGCTCTGTCACGCAATATCAAGCGCAACGAATCCCGCACCATCCTGGTGATCGTGCCCGACATCTGCGATCCGTTTTTCGCCGATGTGATCCAGGGGATCGAACAGACCGCCGCCCAACAAGGCTATCTGGTGCTGATCGGCGACTGCGCGCAGCAAAACCAGCAAGAGCGCACCTTCGTCAATCTGATCATCACCAAACAGATCGACGGCATGCTGCTGCTGGGCTCCAACCTGCCGTTCGACGCCAGCAAGGAAGAACAGCGCAACCTGCCGCCGATGGTGATGGCCAACGAGTTCGCCCCCGAGCTGGAACTGCCGACGGTGCACATCGACAACCTGACCGCCGCCTTTGAAGCCGTGCATTATTTGCATCAATTGGGCCACCGGCAGATCGCCTGCGTCGCCGGGCCGGAACAGATGCCGCTGAGCCATTATCGGCTACAGGGTTACGTTCAAGCGCTACGTCGTAATGGCATTACCGTCGAAAGCAGCTATATTACCCGGGGTGATTTTACCTACGAAGCCGGCGCGCAAGCGCTGACGGCGCTGATGGCGCAGCCGAAACCGCCAACGGCGGTATTCTGCCACAGCGACGTCATGGCGATCGGCGTGCTGTCCCAGGCGAAGAAAATGGGGCTGCGGATACCGCAGGATCTGTCGATCGTCGGCTTTGATGACCTCAAGCTGGCGCAGTATTGCGATCCGCCGCTGACCACGGTGGCGCAGCCGCGCTTCCAGATCGGCCAGCAGGCGATGTTGTTGCTGTTGGAGCAGTTGAACGGCCAGACGGTGGCCAGCGGCTCCCGGCTATTGGACAGTGAATTGATTATCAGAGGCAGCACCGCTGCCCCGAAACGCTAGTCAAATATTTTAGGGTTCAGTAACATGACGGACTTATCCTCTCATCAGGACACAGCGGAATAATAGTGGCACAAAAAGACTATGTAAGCCGTGGGCGCGCAGCAGGAGCTAAGCGTAAAACCCCCAGCCGTAAAAAACGCAGTTCTCCGAAGGTTTCCAAAACCGTGCTGGCGTTAGCCGCCGCGTTGCTGGTTGTCTTTGTCGGTGGCCTCTATTTCATTACCCACAACAAGCCGGAAGACGCGCCGTTGTTGCCTGCGCACACCACGCGCCCCGGCAACGGCCTGCCGCCGAAGCCGGAAGAGCGCTGGCGCTACATCAAAGAGCTGGAAAATCGGCAGATCGGCGTGCAAACCCCGACCGAACCGACGGCCGGCGGCGAGCTCAATTCCAAAACTCAGCTGACCGCCGAACAGCGGCAGTTGCTGGAGCAGATGCAGGCCGATATGCAGCAGCGCCCGACGCAGCTGAACGAAGTGCCGTATAACGATCCGGGCCAGGCCAACGCGCGCAGCACCCGCCAACAGCAGCAGATGCAACAACAGCAAATGCAGCAGCAGCCGGTACAGCAACAGCAGCAGGTCAGCCAGCCGCCGCGCAACCCGTTCAGCAACGGGGCCACTACCGCGCCGGTGCAGCCGCACCCGCAGCCAAAACCAACTACCCAGCAACCGGTGCAGGTGAAACAGCCTGAGCCGAAGCCGCAACCGAAGCCGGAGCCCAAACCGGAAGTGAAGCAGGAAACGGCCAAGCAGGAAACCAAACCGGAATCGAAGCAGAAGTGGATGGTGCAATGCGGTTCGTTCCGCGCCACCGATCAGGCTGAATCCGTGCGTGCGCGCCTGGCGTTCGAAGGCATCGAGAGCCGCATCACCGCCGGCGGCGGTTGGAATCGCGTGGTGCTCGGCCCGTACAGCAGCCGCGCCGCCGCGGACAAAACCCTTTCGCGCCTGAAGGGCGTCGGCATGTCGAGTTGCATTCCCCTCTCCGTTGGGGGTTGAAAAGCGTCAATCCCCCCCCATCTATACTCTCAATATGCCTCGTAGCGTCTGCGAAAGCAGGCGCTGCGGGGACTTCTTTCCGTCTTTAACGAGGGTCTGCTCGTGACAACAATTGTAAGCGTACGCCGCAACGGCCAGGTCGTCATCGGTGGTGATGGCCAGGCAACCCTGGGTAATACGGTGATGAAGGGTAACGTCAAGAAAGTGCGTCGCCTGTATAACGACAAAGTGATCGCCGGTTTCGCCGGTGGCACCGCTGACGCCTTCACGCTGTTTGAACTGTTTGAACGCAAACTGGAAATGCATCAGGGCCACCTGGTGAAAGCCGCCGTCGAGCTGGCGAAAGACTGGCGCACCGACCGCATGTTGCGCAAGCTCGAAGCGCTGCTGGCGGTCGCCGATGAAACCGCCTCGCTGATCATCACCGGCAACGGCGATGTGGTGCAGCCGGAAAACGATCTGATCGCCATCGGCTCCGGCGGCCCGTACGCCCAGGCCGCAGCCCGCGCCATGTTGGAAAATACCGAGCTGAGCGCCCGCGACATCGTTGAGAAATCCCTCAACATCGCCGGCGACATCTGTATTTACACCAACCATTTCCACACCATTGAAGAATTGCCTTCCAAAGCGTAAGGATCGAATACCATGTCTGAAATGACCCCGCGCGAGATCGTCAGCGAACTGGACAGCTATATCATTGGCCAAAACAAGGCCAAACGCGCTGTCGCCATTGCCCTGCGCAACCGCTGGCGCCGGATGCAGCTCAACGAGATGCTGCGTCACGAAGTGACCCCGAAAAACATTCTGATGATCGGCCCAACCGGCGTCGGTAAAACCGAAATCGCCCGTCGTCTGGCGAAGCTGGCCAACGCGCCGTTCATCAAGGTTGAAGCCACCAAGTTCACCGAAGTGGGCTATGTGGGCAAAGAAGTGGACTCCATCATCCGCGATCTGACCGATGCCGCCATCAAAATGGTGCGCATGCAGTCGATCGAGAAAAACCGCACCCGCGCCGAAGAGTTGGCCGAAGAGCGTATCCTCGACGTGCTGATCCCGCCGGCCAAGAACAACTGGGGCCAGCCGGAAGAGCATCAGGAGCCGTCCGCCGCCCGCCAGGCATTCCGCAAGAAACTGCGCGAAGGCCAGCTGGACGACAAAGAGATCGAAATCGATCTGGCCGCGGCGCCGATGGGCGTGGAAATCATGGCGCCTCCGGGCATGGAAGAGATGACCAACCAGCTGCAGTCGATGTTCCAGAACCTCGGCGGCCAGAAGCAAAAGCCGCGCAAGGTGAAGATCAAAGAAGCCTTCAAGCTGCTGGTGGAAGAAGAAGCCGCCAAGCTGGTGAACCCGGAAGAGCTGAAAGAGCAGGCGATCGAAGCGGTTGAACAGCACGGCATCGTGTTTATCGACGAGATCGACAAAATCTGTAAGCGCGGCGGCCAGAGCTCCGGTCCGGACGTCTCGCGCGAAGGCGTGCAGCGCGATCTGCTGCCGCTGGTGGAAGGCTGCACCGTATCGACCAAGCACGGTATGGTGAAGACCGACCACATCCTGTTCATCGCTTCCGGCGCGTTCCAGACCGCCAATCCGTCGGATCTGATCCCGGAACTGCAGGGCCGTCTGCCGATCCGCGTTGAGCTGCAGGCGCTGACCACCGAAGACTTCGAGCGCATCCTGACCGAGCCGAGCGCGTCGCTGACCGAGCAGTACAAAGCGCTGATGGGCACCGAAGGCGTCAACATCGAGTTCACCGCCGACGGCATCCGCCGCATCGCCGAAGCCGCGTGGCAGGTCAACGAAAGCACCGAGAATATCGGCGCGCGTCGTCTGCACACCGTGCTGGAACGTCTGATGGAAGATATTTCCTACGATGCGAGTGAAATTAATGGCCAATCCATTACAATTGATGCGGATTACGTGCGCAGTCATCTGGATGAACTGGTGGCGGATGAAGATTTGAGTCGTTTTATCCTATAATCGCTCAATCATTGTCTTGTCAGTCATCTGTGTGGGAGGCATTGCCTCCCACAATTATTTCTAACGGACACCGCAACTCACTGACAGAAGCGAAACATGAGCTCATCAACCTCCACCACCCCGATCTCCGCCTGGCTGGAAAGTCTACGCCCCCGCACCCTGCCGTTGGCTTTTGCCTCCATCGTGGTCGGCTCGGCCATCGCCGCCTGGCACGGCAGCCTGAAACCTGAAGTGGCGCTGCTGGCGCTGTTGACCGCCGGCCTGCTGCAGATCCTCTCCAACCTGGCGAACGACTACGGCGATGCGGTCAAAGGCAGCGACAAAGAAGATCGCATCGGGCCGTTGCGCGGCATGCAAAAAGGCATGATCACCCAGGCGCAGATGAAACGGGCGCTGGTGGTGACGGTGGTGCTGATCGCCCTCGCCGGCTGTTCGCTGATCGCAGTCGCCTGCGAGCAACCCAGCGACGTGGTGGGCTTCCTGGTGCTGGGCGGGCTGTCTATCGTGGCGGCCATCACCTATACCGTCGGCAACAAGCCCTACGGGTATTTGGGGCTGGGCGACATCTCGGTGCTGGTGTTCTTCGGCTGGCTGAGCGTGGCCGGCACCTACTATCTGCAAACGCACACCTTCGACAGCGTCGTGATGCTGCCGGCCACCGCCTGTGGCCTGCTGGCGACGGCGGTGCTCAACATCAACAATCTGCGCGATATCGAGAGCGATCGCGAAAACGGCAAGAACACGCTGGCGGTGCGCCTCGGCCCGCACAAGGCGCGCATTTACCATGCCCTGCTGCTCGGCGGCGCGGTGCTGTGTTTCGCGCTGTTTACGCTGTTCAATCTCCACAGCCCGTGGGGCTGGCTGTTCGTGCTGGCGATCCCGCTGCTGGTGCGCCACGGCCTGCGCGTGTTGCGCGATCCGACGCCGGTCGGCATGCGGCCGATGCTGGAACACATGGTCAAGGCGGCGTTGCTGGCCAACCTGCTGTTCGCCATCGGCGTGGCGCTCAGTTAAAAACTGATGATTTTGCCAACAGGGCGAATAAAGGGATATACTGAACATTCCAGCGGCAAACAGACGTAAAATCCTATGAAATACGATACTTCCGAACTTTGCGACATCTATCATGAAGAGGTGAACGTTGTTGAACCTCTGTTCTCCAATTTTGGCGGGCGTACTTCATTTGGCGGGCAGATCACCACGGTGAAATGCTTTGAGGATAACGGCCTGTTGTTCGATCTGCTTGAAGAAAACGGCCGCGGCCGCGTGCTGTTGGTCGACGGCGGCGGTTCGGTACGCCGGGCGCTGATCAACGCCGAACTGGCGCGCCTGGCCGCCCAGAACGAATGGGAAGGCATCGTGGTGTACGGCGCGGTGCGTCAGGTGGACGATCTGGAAGAACTCGACATCGGCATTCAGGCGATGGCGGCGATCCCGGTGGGTGCCGTGAGCGAAGGCGTGGGCGAAAGCGATATCCGCGTCAACTTCGGTGGCGTCACCTTCTTCTCCGGCGATCACCTGTATGCCGACAACACCGGCATCATCCTCTCCGAAGACCCGCTCGACATCGAGTGATTTTCGGTCATGAAAAAGGGCGCCTGAGGCGCCCTTTTCGTTGCTGCATGGCGTGAGGAATCAGACCTCTTCCATTTTGCCCAGCAGAGCGCGCAGGCGATCTTGCCATACGTGCTGTTCTTCTTTCAGCTGTTGGTTTTCGCGCACCAGCGCTTCGTGGTTGCCGGAGGCAGCCTGAACTTCCTGCGACAGAGAGTTGTTTTTGTCTTTCAGCTCTTCAATTTCCATCTGCAACAAGGTGATGGTATCAATCGCCTGCTGTACTTTTGCTTCCAGTTTCTCAAATACTTCAAATGACATGCTTCAGTCCCCTCATGATAGCAAGGCGTACATCTATAAGTAGCGGCCGCAACGTCGGCTGCAGCTACTGCGAATATTGCATCGCGCTCAGTGACGCGCGCCGTTACGGAAGGCGCGCCAGTCTCGATTCGTTAAAAACGATTGTAAGTAGCCAGTCTCCGCCTGTCTAGCAACATACCGGATCATCGCGCAGTCTGTTGCAATTTTCCTGCCCCCGCCATCAGCAAAAACTGAAAATCCCCGCCGCCACCGCCGCGAGTTGTTAACAACCCTCGCCAAACCACTGGTCAGATCACACTTTTATGGCTCAGAAAGAACACTAAACGACGCGAAATCGCTCAATTTTATGACGCGCCACACACATTTTGATTTCGCTATTTCTCGTTTATGTTCGTTAACGATAAATTTACATCACGTCCTTATTCAATAATTGGACGAGATGAAAAAAACTGTGCCCATAGGCCGGATGTATACCCAACTGAGCCTATAAACCAACAACCGCCGTTTTGCAGGACAACAACATTATGAGCCAAACCACCAGTCCGACATTAAAAGGCCAGTGCATCGCCGAGTTCCTCGGCACGGCGCTGCTGATCTTCTTTGGCGTAGGCTGCGTTGCCGCGCTGAAACTGGCGGGCGCCAGCTTCGGCCAGTGGGAAATCAGCATCATTTGGGGCCTGGGCGTCGCCATGGCCATCTATCTGACCGCCGCCATTTCCGGCGCGCATCTCAACCCTGCGGTCACCCTCGCTCTGTGGCTGTTCGCCTGCTTCGACGGGCGCAAAGTGGTGCCTTACATCATTGCACAGGTCGCCGGTGCCTTCTGCGCCGCTGCCCTGGTCTATGGGCTGTACTACAACCTGTTCTTCGACTTTGAAGCGGCTCACCACATGGTGCGCGGCAGCAACGAAAGCCTCGAACTGGCGGGCATCTTCTCGACTTACCCTAACGCGCACATCTCCGTCGGCCAGGCCTTCCTGGTAGAAACGGTGATCGCCGCCATTCTGATGTGCCTGATCCTGGCGCTGACCGACGACGGCAACGGCATTCCGCGCGGCCCGCTGGCCCCGCTGCTGATCGGTATTCTGATTGCCGTGATCGGCGCCTCCATGGGACCATTGACCGGCTTTGCGTTGAACCCGGCGCGTGACTTCGGGCCGAAACTGTTTGCCTACCTGGCCGGCTGGGGCAAAGTCGCCTTCACCGGCGCACGGGACATCCCGTACTTCCTGGTGCCGATCTTCGCCCCTATCGTCGGCTGTGGCCTGGGCGCTTTCGGTTACCGTGCGCTGATTGGCCGCCACCTGCCGTGCGACGTCTGCGTGACGGAAGAAGAGCCTGATGCCAAGACCCAGCAGCGCAAAGCGTGATGGGTGCAGTTTTACACGGTTAACAACAGCAGGATAATTACCATGACTGTAGAAAAAAAATACATTGTCGCACTCGACCAAGGGACCACCAGTTCACGCGCCGTCGTGCTCGATCACGACGCCAACATCGTTGCGGTATCGCAGCGTGAATTCCCGCAGATCTATCCAAAGGCCGGCTGGGTTGAGCACGACCCGATGGAGATCTGGGCGTCGCAAAGCTCGACGCTGGTAGAAGTGCTGGCGAAAGCCGACATCAGTTCCGATCAGATCGCCGGCATTGGCATCACCAACCAGCGCGAAACCACCATCGTCTGGGAAAAAGAGACCGGCAAGCCGATTTACAACGCCATCGTCTGGCAGTGCCGCCGCACCGCCGACATCTGCGAGAAGCTCAAGCGCGACGGCCTGGAAGAGTACATCCGTCACAACACCGGCCTGGTGGTTGACCCGTACTTCTCCGGCACCAAGGTGAAGTGGATCCTGGACAACGTCGAAGGCGCCCGCGAGCGCGCCAAGCGCGGCGAACTGCTGTTCGGCACCGTCGATACCTGGCTGGTGTGGAAAATGACCCAGGGCCGCGTACACGTTACCGATTACACCAACGCCTCACGCACCATGATGTTCAACATCCACGAGCTGGACTGGGATGAGCGCATGCTGGAAGTGCTGGATATCCCGCGCGCCATGCTGCCGAAAGTCCGTCCTTCCTCCGAGGTGTACGGCCAGACCAACATCGGCGGTAAAGGCGGCACGCGTATTCCTATCGCCGGTATCGCCGGTGACCAGCAGGCAGCGCTGTACGGCCAGCTGTGCGTTCAACCGGGCATGGCGAAGAACACCTACGGCACCGGCTGCTTCCTGCTGATGAACACCGGCAAAGAAGCGGTGCGCTCGAAAAATGGCCTGCTGACCACCATCGCCTGCGGCCCGCGCGGCGAAGTGAACTATGCGCTAGAAGGCGCGGTGTTCATCGGCGGTGCGTCTATCCAGTGGCTGCGCGATGAGCTGAAACTGATCAGCGACGCCGCCGACTCCGAATACTTCGCCACCAAGGTGAAAGACAGCAACGGCGTCTATGTGGTGCCGGCCTTTACCGGCCTGGGCGCCCCTTACTGGGATCCGTATGCCCGCGGCGCCATCTTCGGCCTGACCCGTGGCGCCAACAGCAACCACATCATCCGCGCCACGCTGGAATCCATCGCCTTCCAGACCCGTGACGTGCTGGACGCCATGCAGGCCGACGCCAACACCCGCCTGCAATCGCTGCGCGTGGACGGTGGCGCGGTCGCCAACAACTTCCTGATGCAGTTCCAGTCCGATATCCTCGGCACCCGCGTAGAACGCCCTGAGGTGCGTGAATCGACGGCGCTGGGTGCCGCGTTCCTGGCGGGCCTGGCCATCGGCTACTGGAACGATCTGGATGAAGTGAAGAGCAAAGCGGTGATTGAGCGCGAATTCCGCCCAAGCATCGAAACCACCGAACGCAACTACCGCTACAGCGGCTGGAAAAAAGCGGTGGCTCGTGCTCAGGCATGGGAAGATCACGAGTAATCTCGACGCTGCCGTTTCTCCAACAAGCGCTGCCTGCGGGCGGCGCTTTTTTTTGCCCCGCCCCGCCGCCACCGTGCTGTGATAGACTTTGCCGATATTTTCTTCCCTTTCTCACAGACAGGTTTGCCATGAAACGTGAATTAGCCATCGAATTTTCCCGCGTTACCGAAGCCGCCGCGCTGGCGGGCTACAAATGGCTGGGACGCGGCGACAAGAACGCCGCCGACGGCGCGGCGGTCCACGCCATGCGCATCATGCTCAACAAAGTGGATATCGATGGCCGCATCGTGATCGGCGAAGGCGAGATCGACGAAGCGCCGATGCTGTATATCGGCGAACAGGTCGGCACCGGCCAGGGCGACGCGGTCGACATCGCGGTCGATCCGATCGAAGGCACCCGCATGACCGCCATGGGCCAGTCCAATGCGCTGGCGGTATTGGCGGTGGGCGATCGCGGCACCTTCCTGCACGCGCCGGACATGTACATGGAGAAGCTGGTGGTCGGCCCGGCGGCGCGCGGCGCCATCGATCTCGACCTGCCGCTGGCGGAGAACCTGCAGAACGTCGCCGCACGGCTGGGCAAACCGCTGTCGCAGCTGACGGTGATCGTCTTGGCCAAACCGCGCCACGACGGCGTCATCGCGCAGATGCAGCAGCTGGGCGTGCGGGTGTTCGCCATTCCTGACGGCGACGTGGCGGCCTCCATTCTCACCTGCATGCCGGAAAGCGAGGTCGATGTGATGTATGGCATCGGCGGCGCGCCGGAAGGGGTGATCTCAGCTGCGGTGATCCGCGCGCTGGACGGCGACATGCAGGCGCGTTTGCTGCCGCGCCATGAGGTGAAAGGCGACAGCGCCGAGAACCGCCGCATCGGCGAACAGGAACTGGCACGCTGCCGGGAAATGGGTATCGAGGCCGGTCAGGTGCTGCGCATGGACCAGATGGCGCGCAACGACAACGTGATCTTCTCCGCCACCGGCATCACCAAGGGCGATCTGCTGGAAGGTATCAGCCGCCAGGGCAACATGGCCACGACCGAAACCCTGCTGATCCGCGGCAAGTCGCGCACCATCCGCCGCATCCGTTCGACCCACTATCTGGATCGCAAAGACCCGGCGCTGCACGAGTTTTTGCTGTAAGCCGACAAGAGACCGCCCCCAGCAGCCGCTGAGGGCGGGTTCATCCCGCCACCGGCGTTTTGGCGGGCAGCAGTTTCCCACGCAACAGCAGCCACAGCGTCTTCACCATCAGGCCGACGAGCAGCAGGTTAGCCAACGCGAACAGCCCCCAGGCCAGCACTTGCATATCTGCCCCGCGCTGGCTCTGCAACAACCGCAGCGACGCGTTCGCCATCGCCGATAAGCCGAACGAGAAAGCCCACATGCCCGGGCTGAAGCCACCGGCAAAAAACCAACGCACCAACCGGAACATAAAAAACAGCTGCAGCAGGCCGTAGCCCAACAGGATTAAGGCGAACGTATCGAAGTCGTTGCCATTGACGCATAACCACGCGTAGCAGGCGACAAAGGCCGGAGCCAGCTGAATACCGATAACGCCGCGGGCGGCGGCCGGCAGCGCGGCCTTGGTGCGCAGACGGTGGATGATGGCGGGTTCGAGGGTCAGCCATGAAATCAAACCGGCGCCAAGAAACATCATGCCGATATCAGGGTGGCCGGCGGTGCCAAACGCCATCGCGCAGATAAAGTTAGCGGCCACCGTCGGCAGGTAGAATCCCGGCGTCGTGGCCTCCGACGCGAACTCGCCGCGCCACAACGGCGCACAGCGCCAGGCCGAGAAGATGAGCTGGCCGACGGAGCCCGCGACCATCAGCCCATTCGCCAGCGGCAGGCTATAGGGGTGCAGACCGATGGACACCAACACGCCGCCTGCCGGAAGCAGGCTGATAAAACTGAACTGAGTGTTGCTGCGAAACTCGTCACGCACCGCGCGTGGGTCAATCAGGCAGCGGCAGAGATAGATCAGCGCCAACGCCAGCCAGATAGCACTGCCGAGAAAGATGAGCGACTCACCCAGCCAGCCGGGCCCATAGCCGAGCGTGGCGGCGTATCGCCAGGCGCTGCCGAGGCCGAAAACCCCCAGAACCATCCCAAAGAAGCCGACGGGAACACGTTGAATGCACTGCAGTGATGACATAGCGAATAACCCGGAAAAATACTGTCGGTAAAGTGTATACCGATCGCCTCAGCGCAGTAATAACCTGGGTCAAACCGGCGGCAGGACCTTAGTCGTCTTGCAAGACTAAGGCCTGCGCCGGTTCAGGAAGAGGGTTATGCGGTATGCCCCTGATGTTGCATCCGGTTGGACAGCGGCCACCAGCACAGCAGGATCAGCAGCGCCATCGCGAACATCAGCAATCCGAGGCTGAACTGCCCGGTTTGCGGCAGCATGGCGGAAAGCCAGGTCGCGAGCCCCGATCCCATGTTCTGCATGCCGCCCACCAACGCGCCCGCCGCGCCGGCCAGGTAAGGGAACGGCTCCATCGCCCCGGTGGTCGCCAGCGGGAACAGCATGCCGGCGCCGAAGAAGAACAGCGCGGCCGGCACGATCAGCGTCCAGATGTTCATCACGCCGAACCAGCCCGGGATCCACATCATCGCCCCCGCCAGCAGGCAGCTAATCACCGAATGCCACATCAGCGTGTGGAAGGTCTTGCCGTCGCGCCCGGCGTACCAGGCGCCGAAAAACGCCGCCGGGATCGGCAGAATGAACAGGATGCTGACGGTCAGACCGCTCAGCCCCAATACGCCGCCCATCAACACGCCACAGCTGGCCTCGAATACCGCAATCCCCGCCAGCGCGCCGATCAGCATCACCAGATAGCAGCTGAAGGTGCTGTCGCCCAGCAGCTGGCGAAAACTGGCCAGCATGCGGCGTTTTTCCGTCTGCACCGGGCGGGTCTCCGGCAACCAGCGAAACATGGCGAAGGCGACGCAGGCGCACAGCGCCAACAGGAAGGCATAACAGGCGCGCCAGCCGAACACCATTGCCAATGCGCCGCCGATCACCGGCGCCAGTAGCGGGCTAACCAGAATCCCCATGTTCAACAGGCTATTGGCGTAGCGCAGCGCGGTGCCGGCATACAGATCGCGCGGCATGGTGCGCGCCATCACGCCCGCCACGCCGGTGCCCATGCCCTGAATCGCGCTGGCGGCGACCAGCATCGTCAGGTTGGTGGACAGCAGCGCGCCCAGCGCACCGACCAGGAAGATCATCATGCCGGTCAGGATCACCGGACGACGTCCGATACGGTCCGATATCGGACCGTAAATCAGCTGGGAGAAACCGTAGGTCAGCAGATACGCCGCCATCACCCGTTGCACGGCGCCGGTGCGAACCGACAGATCGTGGGCGATATCAGCAATCACGGGAACATAAATGGTTTGCGCCATCTGACCGACGGCGACCAACAGGATAAGCATCACCAGCAGGTGAAAATTCTCTAGTTTTCTCATTATCTTCGTTAACGTTTCAACTCGTCACAGCGTCCCGGTATGGCCGTTGCAGCAGCCAGAACGGCGAGCAGCCCTCTATGGCGGCATAAACTAATCAAATCTGATTTTTTTAGCGAGTTTCAGGCAGATATTGATCCAGGTCACACTGGCAGCAAACCCGACCAGGCTCGTAAATTAAACTGTACGTCTAACGCTTTGGAGTTAAAAATAGCGCCCTTGCAGTAGCCGCGCTTTAGCATTTAATCGATAATTCTTTTCATCAACTTGAAATAAAATAACACCATAGGGATTTGGTTCATGAAAACACCTGAGCTGATTTTATTGCAGTTAAAGGCTCTCGGCCCGCACTCGGCCAAAATGCTGGCGGAGCGTCTGGACATTACGCCGATGGGCATCCGACAACATCTGCAATCCCTGGAAAAACGTGAGTTGGTTTGTTACGAAGAAGCGCGCAGCAAGGTCGGCCGCCCGACGCGCTACTGGTCGCTGACCGAGCGAGGGCACGCCTTTGCCGCCGCCGATCAGGAGCGGCTGCGGGCATCCGCGCTGCAGCTGTTTGGCGGCGCCGGGGTGGAGCCGTTGCTCAACGCGCGCGAAGAGCAGCTTTATCTGCGTTATGCCGAAGAGCTGTCCGCCGAGCGCAGCCATCAGGACCGGTTAGCCCGCCTGGTGCGCCTGCGGCAACACGACGGTTACATGGCCGAATTGTTCGACCACCCGCACGGCGCGCTGTTGGTGGAAAACCACTGCCCGATCGGCGTGGCCGGTTCCAGCTGCAGCAGCCTGTGCAATTCCGAGCTGCAGCTGTTTCACCGCCTGTTCGGCAACGACTACCGGGTAGAGCGCACCGCGCACGCCATTTCCGGCTCACGACATTGTGCTTATTTGATTCGACCACGGGAGCTTTAGAGTATGGCTGAATGGGTAAACGGCAAGGTTACGCAGGTAAAACAATGGACCGACGGGCTGTTCAGCCTGGTGGTCAATGCCCCCATCGATCCTTTCACCGCCGGGCAATTTGCCAAGCTGGCGCTGGAGATCGACGGCGAACGGGTGCAACGCGCCTACTCCTACGTCAATGCCCCCGACGACGCCAATCTGGAGTTCTATCTGGTCACCGTGCCGGAAGGCAAGCTGAGCCCGCGCCTCAGTCAGCTGCAGCCGGGCTCGGACGTGATGGTAACCAAAGAAGCGGCCGGCTTCTTCGTGCTGGACGAGGTGCCCGACTGCGATACGCTGTGGATGCTGGCGACCGGCACCGCCATCGGCCCCTATTTATCGATTCTGCAGCAGGGCGCCGGCCTGGAGCGCTTCAACAACCTGGTGCTGGTGCACGCCGCGCGCTTTGCGCGTGACCTGAGCTACCTGCCGCTGATGCAGCAACTGCAGCAGCGCTACAATGGCAAGCTGCGCATCCAGACCGTCGTCAGCCGCGAAGAGGCGCCCGGCTCATTGACCGGCCGCGTACCGGCGCTGATCGAGGACGGCCGGCTGGAAGCGGCGATCGGTTTGACTATCGACGCCGAAACCAGCCACGTGATGCTGTGCGGCAACCCGCAAATGGTGCGGGACACCCAGCAAACGCTGAAAGACCACCGCCAGATGCGCAAGCACCTGCGCCGCAAGCCGGGCCACATCACCAGCGAACACTACTGGTAACCCGGCGAGGGTCAGCGGAACTTCACCGGTTCGGCTTCCGGGCCAAACCGGTTATCTCCCGGCGTGCCGACGAAGGCCCCCAGATCGATCATCATCATCACGATAATCAGCGTCGGAATGAAGCGCCCGACGCCCCATTGCCAGATCGGCGCCAGCATCTGCCAGTTCCCCGCCGCCAGCATCCACGCCAGGATCAGCAGCAGCGCCCACCAGCCGGCCTTGTTGCGATCGTGCAGGCGCTTGACCAGCACCGCCGCCGTCGGCCACAGCAGCGCCACGATAAAGAAGGCGATGGATTGGATGGCGACCAGCTGATAATTGGCCAGCGTAAACGCCGCCGCCATCAGCACCAACCACAGCCCCATCCAAATCCAGAAGTCGCGCCGCCCGATGCGGCCCTTAAAAGAAAAACACCACTGTTGTAACGTCATCGATTCCTGCGCTCTAAGCCTGCCCATATTCTGCGCCGCAGTGTAACATAGGCGCTGCCGGGCCGAGTTTTCCGCCTCGCATAACGCGGTGCGCCGCACAGCTTTCTCGTCAGCGAACCGATAATGGCGTGGGATCTTTGACAAGCCCCGCGGGTTATCGCTTTAATCGGAGCCATCTTTGTCCTTGATGCCATACGCCATGCTGAGAAAAACCCTCGTCATCGCCTGCCTGCTGCAGGTGGCCGCCAGCGCCTGGGCCGATCCGCCGCCCGCCGATGCGACGCCCGCCGCACCTTACCTGCTGGCCGGGGCACCGACGTTCGATCTGACGGTGGTCAAATTCCGCGAAAAATACAACCGCGATAACCCGAAGCTGCCGATTGGCGAATTCCGCGCCATTCCCGCCGCCGAAGACGATTCGCCGCTGCTGACGCGCGCCGCCAGCAAACTCAACGAAAACCTGTACGCCTCCACCGCGCTGGAGAAAGGCACCGGTAAAATCAAAACGTTGCAGATCACTCACCTGCCGCTGCAGCAGGCCAATGAAGAAAAAGCCGCGCGCGCCATCGCCATCAGCTACATGGCGGCGCTGATGCGCCAGTTCGAACCGGCGTTGACGGTGGAACAGAGCCAGAACAAGGTGAACAGCCTGCTGGAAAAAGGCAAAGGGTCGCGCTTTTACCAACAGCAGGTCGGCGCCATTCGCTATGTCGTCTCGGACAACGGCGATAAAGGCGTAACCTTCGCGGTTGAACCGATTAAGCTGGCGCTTTCCGAGCCGTAACGGCGCGGCATTTAATGACGAAAAGCAAAGCCTTCGCGCTTAATGATCTCTATACTGTTGGGCAGGTAAACTGCCGGTCCGGCAGTTGTCATTTCGACTCTCGCGTTTTCTAGTTGGAGGAAAAAACATGCGTCATCCATTAGTTATGGGTAACTGGAAGCTTAACGGCAGCACCCACATGGTCAACGAACTGATCGCCGGCCTGCGCAATGAGCTGAGCAGCGTTGACGGCTGTGGCGTCGCCATCGCCCCGCCGGTGATGTATCTGGATCAGGCCAAGCACGCGCTGGCCGGCAGCCGCATCGCGCTGGGCGCGCAGAACGTGGACGTTAACCTGTCCGGCGCCTTCACCGGTGAAGTTTCCGCCAACATGCTGAAAGACGTCGGCGCCCAGTACATCATCATCGGCCACTCCGAGCGTCGCACCTACCACAAAGAGAGCGACGAAGTCATCGCCGAGAAATTCGCCGTGCTGAAAGAAGCCGGCCTGATCCCGGTACTGTGCATCGGTGAAACCGAAGCGGAAAACGCTGCGGGCAAAACTGAAGAAGTGTGTGCGCGCCAGATCGACGCCGTGCTGAAAACGCTGGGCGCACCGGCGATGAAAGGCACCGTGATCGCCTATGAGCCGGTCTGGGCCATCGGTACCGGCAAGTCCGCTACCCCTGCGCAGGCGCAGGCCGTGCACAAATTTATCCGTGACCACATCGCCAAACACGATGCCGCGGTTGCCGCTGAAATCATCATCCAGTACGGCGGTTCGGTGAACGACAAGAACGCCGCAGAGCTGTTCTCTCAGCCGGACATCGACGGCGCGCTGGTTGGCGGCGCTTCGCTGAAAGCCGACGCTTTCGCCGTGATCGTCAAAGCCGCTGCCGCAGCGAAAAAAGCCTGATTACCTTAGGCTTGCCATAAAAAAACCCCGGCTTGCCGGGGTTTTTTATTGCCGCTCAGACGGCATCAGCGTTTGCTTATCTCGTCGAACACGCCGCCGGTGGCGAAGTGCACCTTCTGCGCTTCGGTCCAGCCGCCGAAGGTGTCATCCACGGTAAACAGCTTCAGCTGCGGGAACTGCCCGGCAAACTTGGCCGCCACCGCCGCATCGCGCGGACGGTAATAGTGCTGTGCCGCGATGGTCTGCCCTTCCGGCGAATACAGATACTTCAGGTAGGCGGTCGCCACGTTGCGGGTACCGCGTTTATCGACCACCTTATCCACTACCGACACCGTCGGTTCGGCCAGGATCGATTCACTCGGGGTGATAATCTCGAACTTGTCTTTGCCCAGTTCTTTCTCCGCCAACAACGCTTCGTTTTCCCAGGCGATCAGCACATCGCCGATACCGCGCTCAACAAAGGTGTTGGTCGCGCCGCGCGCGCCGGAATCTAACACTTCGACGTTCTTGTACAGGTTTTTGACGAAGTCCTGCGCCTTGGCCTTATCGTTGTTGTTGTGGTGCAACGCGTAGCCCCAGGCGGCCAGGTAGTTCCAGCGGGCGCCACCGGAGGTTTTCGGGTTCGGGGTGATCACCGACACGCCCGGTTTGAGCAGATCGGGCCAATCGTGAATCTGTTTCGGGTTGCCTTTGCGCACCAGGAAGACGATGGTCGAGGTGTAAGGCGCCGAGTTGTCCGGCAGGCGTTTGATCCAGTCTTTCTCGATACGCCCGCGTTCGGCGATGGCGTCGACGTCATAGGCCAACGCCAGCGTCACCACGTCGGCCTCGATGCCGTTGATCACCGAGGTCGCCTGTTTGCCGGAGCCGCCATGCGACTGGCGCACCGTCACCTTGTCGCCGGTTTCCGCCTGATAGTGCTTGCTGAATGCCGTGTTGTAAGCCTGATAGAACTCACGCGTCGGATCGTATGACACGTTCAGCAGTTGAATATCCTTCGCCATGGCGCCGGACGCCAACAGCACCAATGTCAGACCAACACCCCATTTACGCATCGACAGGCTCTCCCAGAAAATTAAGCGCAACCTCAATCGGTTGATTTAGCATCAGAGCCTGCCAGAAACTTTCCCGGCAATTAAAGAATAAAAAATTTTGGGATAGATGATTCCGGAATATATCGCCGACGGGCATAAAAAAGCCCCCGCGAGCGGAGGCTTTTTTGTCGTGCGGTGAGCGGCATATCAGTACAGTTTTTTCGCCGTTTCCAGCCAGTCACCCTTGAACGGACGCTTCATGTTTTCGATCGCGTCGATGATGTCGTGATGCACCATTTTTTCGTTCTGGATACCGACGCAGCGGCCGCCGTAACCCTGCAGCAGCAGCTCGATGGCGTAGGCGCCCATGCGCGAGGCCAGGATGCGGTCGTAGGCAACCGGCGAACCGCCGCGTTGAATGTGGCCCAACACGGTAGCGCGAGTTTCACGCTTGGTTTCCTGCTCGATGTGGCGCGCCAGCTCATCGATATCGCAGATGTGCTCGGTGATCGCCACGATGGCGTGTTTTTTACCCTTGGCGATACCGGCCTTGATTTCGCACACCAGGTCTTCGCGGTTGAATTCGATTTCAGGCAGCACGATGAATTCGCAACCGCCGGCAATCGCCGCCGCCAGCGTCAGATCGCCGCAGTAACGGCCCATCACTTCCACGATGGAGATACGCTGGTGCGAAGAGGAGGTATCGCGCAGGCGGTCAATCGCTTCCACCACGGTTTCCAGCGCAGTGAAGTAACCGATGGTGTAGTCGGTGCCGGCAACGTCGTTATCGATGGTGCCCGGCAGGCCGATGCACGGGAAGCCTTCTTCCGTCAGGCGTTTGGCGCCCATGTAGGAACCGTCGCCGCCGATCACCACCAGCGCGTCGATGCCGCGATTCTTCAGGTTTTCAATCGCCTTGGCGCGCACGTTTTCATCCCTGAACTCCGGGAAGCGGGCCGAGCCAAGGAAGGTGCCGCCGCGGTTGATCATGTCGGACACGCTATAGCGGTCCAGCTGCTCCATGCGATCTTCGTACAAGCCAAGGTAGCCATCGTAAATACCAAAAACTTCCAGACCTTCTGAAAGCGCAGAACGCACAACGCCGCGGATTGCAGCGTTCATACCCGGCGAATCACCGCCGCTCGTCAGTACACCGATTTTCTTGATCATGACTACCTCTGAACTGTGTAGATGCAATTTCTTAAGAATTCTGTCTCCGCCGATCGTCTTGAAACCTCTCCGGCTGCAGAAAACCAGCTTTACGGCTTATTGCTGGATATTATATCAAAAACACCCAGCTGAATTGATTCAAGTCACGCAATATAACGGTAAAAACACCGCATGGCACGCTGAGCTAACTCAGATATTCATGATAATACTTCGATCTATGCCTCTATCTGATTATAGCTCCCAATGCCCCTGCCTACCCGGTGGCACCACGGAGCACGGATCCAGGTGAATGATGACGTCCGCCCCCGCAAAACGGTGCCGCAACGCCTGTTCCACCTGATCGGCCAACCGATGCGCCTCACGCAGCGGCAGCGTGTCTTCCATCTCCAGATGCAGCTGGATGAAACGCGTCGGCCCCGACTGCCGCGTGCGCAGATCGTGCGCGCCTTTCACCCCGGGCCAGGAGGAAACCACCTCGATAATCGCCTGGCGTTCGTCATCCGGCAACGCCCGATCCAGCAGCGACTGCACAGCTTCGTAGCCCATGCGCAGCGCGCTATACAGGATGTAAACGCCGATGCCCAGCGCGAACAGCGCGTCCGCCCGCTGGAAGCCGTACCAGCTTAGCCCAAGAGCGATAAGAATAGCACCATTCATCATGACATCTGACTGATAATGCAGCATATCTGCGCGCACCGCCTGGCTGCGCGTTTTTCTGACCACCCAACGTTGATAGGTGACCAGAATCAGGGTGCTGATCAACGCGATCACCATCACGACGATCCCGACGCCGGGATCGCGCAGCGTTTGCGGCGCATACAAATGCTGGAAGCCGGTGAGGAACAGAAACAGGGCGGAGCCGGAAATAAACATGCTTTGCGCCAGCGCCGCCAGCGATTCCGCTTTGCCGTGGCCAAAGGTGTGCTCGGCATCGGCCGGCTGCAGCGAATAGCGCACCACCAGAAGGTTGGTCAGCGAGGCGGCAATATCGACCAGCGAATCCACCAGCGCCGCCAGCAGGCTGACCGAACCGGTGTGGTACCAGGCGACGATTTTGATCAACAGCAGCGACGACGCCAGCGCGGTAGCGGCCAACGCAGCGGACTTTACCAGGCGTGCATAGCGCTGTTCCATGAAGGGATCCCGGTCAAAAGGTGTGGCGCTCAATATAGCGAAATGTCGGATAAAAAAAACCCCGCCATCATGGCGGGGAAGACAGGGATGGTGTCTATGGCAAGGAAAAACAGGGGACTACTCAGTCGTACTTCACTTCTGGGCAGAAGCTTGCTGCAAACCAGAAATTTGTTGCTCCATCTGCTGCATACGCTGCTGATGTTTCTGGTCTAAAACACTTTTTTGCTCTGGCGTCAGCAGGTTATACATTTGGTTGCGCACCCGGGCCATTTCGACCTGGCGCTTGACCTGCTGTTGGGCCATCTTTTCCGCCTGGGCATACACGGCGGCTTCGTCAAATTTCTCTGCGGTCACCAGTTTATGCATGGCTTCCATTTCAGCTACATTGACACCAGGCAGATCGTGCCGGGCCTGGCGCATCAAATCGCGCATTTGCTGGCGCTGCTGTTCGCTGAGGCTGACACCGTCGAACATATGGTGCTGGCCGGGTATTCGGGTCATCGCGTCGTTGCCGGGAGGTTGGGCTGTGTCCGGTATAGTGTCGGCAGCGAAGGCAGCGGTCGAACCAATTGCCAGCAGTGATGCCATAACTAATGCGGTCACCTTACGCATTTCAACTCCTCAAGCTTTCTCACTTTGCGAATCAACGAGGAGCAGTGTACCGCTACACCTGAAAACCTGCGTCAGTGCATGTAAAACTACGTAAAGTCATGGAATGGCAACAGTTGATGACGTATTTTGCGTCTGGAGGTAAATCATAATGAACAAGATTCTGTTAGTTGACGACGACCGCGAGTTGACCTCGCTGTTAAAAGAACTGCTTGAAATGGAAGGTTTTAATATCGTCGTCGCGCACGATGGCGAGCAGGCGTTGTCGCTGCTGGACAGCTCCGTCGACCTGCTGCTGCTCGACATCATGATGCCGAAGAAAAACGGTATCGATACGCTGAAAGAACTGCGCCAACATCACCAGACGCCGGTCATCATGCTGACCGCGCGCGGCAGCGAACTGGACCGCGTGCTGGGCCTGGAGCTGGGCGCCGATGATTACCTGCCGAAACCCTTCAACGATCGCGAACTGGTCGCGCGCATTCGCGCCATTCTGCGCCGTTCCAACTGGAGCGAACAGCAGCAGCAGGTCGACAGCGGCGCCCCGACGCTGGATGTCGATGGCCTGCAGCTCAACCCCGGCCGCCAGGAGGCCAGCTTCGACGGTCAGGTACTGGATCTGACCGGCACCGAATTCACCCTGCTTTACCTGCTGGCGCAGCATCTCGGCCAGGTGGTGTCGCGCGAACTGCTGAGCCAGGAAGTGCTGGGCAAACGCCTGACCCCGTTCGATCGCGCCATCGACATGCACATTTCCAACCTGCGGCGTAAGCTGCCGGATCGCAAAGACGGGCATCCGTGGTTCAAAACCCTGCGCGGGCGGGGTTATTTGATGGTATCTGCAACATGATCAACAGTTTGACGGCACGCATCTTCGCCATTTTCTGGTTCACGTTAGCCCTGGTGCTAATGTTGGTGCTGATGGTGCCCAAGCTCGACTCCCGCCAAATGACCTCGCTGCTCGACAGCGAGCAGCGGCAGGGGTTGATGCTGGAACAGCACGTCGAGGCCGAGTTGCAAAACGATCCGGCCAACGATCTGATGTGGTGGCGCCGCCTGTTCCGCGCCATCGACAAATGGGCGCCGCCGGGCCAACGCCTGCTGCTGGTCACCAGCGAAGGCCGGGTGATCGGCGCGCAGCGCAATGAAATGCAGATCGTCCGCAACTTCATCGGCCAATCCGATAATTCAGATCATCCGAAGAAGAAAAAGTACGGACGCGTCGAACTGGTCGGGCCGTTCGCGGTACGCGACGGCGAAGACAACTACCAGCTGTACCTGATCCGCCCCGCCAACAGCCCGCAATCCGATTTCATCAACCTGATGTTCGACCGGCCGCTGCTGCTGCTGATCGTCACCATGCTGATCAGCGCCCCGCTGCTGCTGTGGCTGGCCTGGAGCCTGGCGAAACCGGCACGCAAGCTGAAGAACGCCGCCGATGACGTGGCGCGTGGCAACCTGAAGCAGCATCCGGAACTGGAGGCCGGCCCGCAGGAGTTTCTGGCCACCGGCGCCAGCTTCAACCAGATGGTCAGCGCGCTAGAGCGCATGATGAACGCGCAGCAACGGCTGATCTCGGACATCTCGCACGAGCTGCGCACGCCGCTGACGCGCCTGCAGCTGGCCACCGCGTTGATGCGTCGCCGCCATGGTGAAGGCCACGAGCTGGCGCGCATCGAAACCGAAGCGCAGCGGCTGGATTCGATGATCAACGATCTGCTGGCGCTGTCGCGCGGGCAGCAAAAAGGCGAGCTGGCGCGCGAGCAGCTGAAGGCCAACGACCTGTGGGCCGACGTGCTGGACAACGCCCGTTTCGAAGCGGAACAGATGGGCAAGCAGTTGGAGATCACCGCGCCGCCCGGCCCGTGGACGCTGTTCGGCAACGCGAGTGCGCTGGATAGCGCGTTGGAAAACATCGTGCGCAACGCCCTGCGTTATTCGCACACCCGCATTGCCGTGGCGTTCAGCGCCGACAATCAGGGCGTGACCATCCAGGTTGACGACGACGGCCCCGGCGTCAGCGCCGAAGATCGCGAGCAGATCTTCCGTCCGTTCTACCGCACCGATGAAGCGCGCGACCGCGAATCCGGCGGCACCGGCCTCGGCTTGGCGATCGTCGAAGCGGCGGTCAACCAGCATCGCGGCTGGGTGAAGGCCGAAGACAGCCCGCTTGGCGGCCTGCGGCTGGTGCTGTGGCTGCCGCTGCATCATCAACGTCTATCGACTAAGACAGAACAGTAAGAGTTTGCTATCCTGCGCCCCTCGTTCACGAGGGGCCTGCAACATGCTGAACATCGTTTTATTTGAACCCGAAATTCCACCCAACACCGGCAATATCATCCGCCTGTGTGCCAATACCGGCTTTAACCTGCACCTGATCGAACCGCTGGGATTCCCGTGGGACGACAAGCGCCTGCGCCGCGCCGGGTTGGACTACCATGAGTTCACCCGCGTCAGCCGCCATGCCGATTACGCCGCCTTTCTGGCCGCCGAAAACCCGCAGCGGCTGTTTGCCCTCACCACCAAGGGCACGCCGGCGCACAGTGCCGTCAGCTACCAGGCCGGCGACTACCTGCTGTTCGGCCCGGAAACGCGCGGGTTGCCCGCCGACATCCTCGATGCGCTGCCTGCGCAGCAAAAAATCCGCATCCCGATGCAGGCGCAAAGCCGCAGCATGAACCTGTCGAATGCCGTATCGGTGGTGGTGTATGAGGCCTGGCGGCAGCTGGACTATGCCGGCGCGCTGATCAAGGCATAATCCGCGACGACGCGCCATACTGAAAGGGTTAACCTCTCCAGGCACGGCATATGGCTTTCGTCGCAGATATTGTCACCCAGCTTCGCCGGCTCGAACCGGCGCTGAACGAGGCGCTGCTGCGGCTGCAACAGGCGCAAGACACCGAAGCGCTGCACGACTTGCGCGTCTGCCTGCGCCGCATTCGCAACCTGCTGCGTCCGTTGCGCGGCTGCCCCGGCGCAACCCGGCTCGATCGGGCCGCCGCCGAGTTAGGGCGGCTCACGACGCCGCTGCGCGATCTCGAGGTGCTGATCGCCGAACTGGCACGCCATCGCCTCGATTGGCAGGCCAACGTGCGCCGGAGCGATCTTCAGGCTCGCTGCCGTCAACTGCTCGCCCATCCGCAGCTCATCGACTTTCCCTTGCTGTTGCACGCCTGGCCGCGCCGCTTCCGCCGCACCGCGCGACGCACCGCCAAATACCGCCTGAACCGGCGCCTACAGCGCCAGCAGCGGCAGCTGCGCCGGGCATTGGCCGATACCGGCTACGATCGCCACCGTCTGCGGCTGCTGATAAAACGCCTGCGTTACGCCGCCGAAGCCTATCCGCAACGCCTTCCCCTCTCTGCCGAAGCGACGGCGGGCCTCAAAGCGGCGCAAAACGCCCTCGGCGACTGGCACGATCGGGAGGTCTGGTGCCTGCAGGCCGAGCATCAGGCGGATCTCTGGCCGTTGTTGCCCCTATGGCAAGTTGAGCAACACCAGGCGCTGGCCAGAGCGGATACCCTACTCGCCGCCTTATCACCGGCGCTGGCGGCGAAAACCGGCGGCGCATCACGCTCCTGAAAAAAGGCCGCGGCAGGGCACACCCGGCCCCGAAAATGCCCGATGAGGCACAGATAATGCGCTATGTTTTGTAAGGGTAATCACCACTCATCATAGGAAACCATATGAAGAAACAACGCTTGAGCGTTGCCATGGCGGTTCTGGCAGCGGGCTTGTTGCTGGCGGGCTGTTCGTCCAAAGTCACCCAAACGTCTCAATATTCGGGCTTCTTGTCCGATTACAGCAAACTGCAGGAAACCACCTCGCCAAGCGGCCATAAAACGCTGCGCTGGATAGATCCAAACTACAAGGAATCCAACTACCGCGGCCTCTATTTCCAACCGGTGGTCTATTTCCCGGCGGAAAAACCGACCACGCGCGTCAGCCAGGACACGCTGAACAAAATCAAGGCGTATGCGACCCAGCGGATTAAAGCCGCGCTGCAGAACCGCTTCACCATTCTGCCCAGCCCGGCAGGCTCACGTGTGTTAGTAGCCAAACTCGCCATCACCGCCGTTTCCGCCGAAAACGAAGACATGAAGTTCTATGAGGTGGTACCGGTCGCGGCGGTCGTTGCCAGCACCATGGCGGCGACCGGGCACCGGACGCAAAATACCGCGCTGTATATCGAAGGCGAGCTGATCGATCAGGACACCGGTAAAACGGTGATGGAAGTGGTACGCAAGGCTTACGGCAAAACCGTCAACAACAACAGCACGCCGGTCACGGCGGATGACGTCAAGGCGGCGATCGACGACATCGTTACCGATATCACCAACTTCCCGAAACAGGGCTGACCGCCGCCGGAAAAACACAGGGGGAGCCGAAGCTCCCCCTGAATGGCTGCGCAGACGGCACTCAAATGCCGTCGCCGTACTCAAAGCCGTGATTGGTGCCGTTGAAGTATTGATCCATATCCATCGACGGCGTATCGCTCTCTGGACGCCCGACGATGCGCGCCGGTACGCCGGCGGCGGTGGTGTGCGGCGGTATCGCCTGCAAGACTACCGAACCCGCACCGATCTTCGCGCCCTTGCCCACTTCGATATTACCGAGAATTTTGGCGCCGGCGCCAATCATCACCCCTTCGCGAATTTTCGGGTGACGGTCGCCGCTGGTTTTACCGGTACCGCCCAGGGTGACCGACTGCAGGATAGAGACGTTGTTCTCCACCACCGCTGTTTCACCGATCACAATGCCGGTGGCGTGGTCGAGCATGATGCCGCAGCCGATGGTCGCCGCCGGATGGATATCCACGCCGAAGGCGACGGAAATTTGATTTTGCAGGTAGATAGCCAGCGCTTGCCGCCCTTGCTGCCACAGCCAGTGACCGATACGGTAAGCCTGCAGCGCATGGAACCCTTTCAGGTAGAGCAGTGGCGTGGAATATTTATCGACCGCCGGGTCACGCAGCCGCACCGCGAGGATATCGCGCGCCGCCGAAACGATCATCTGGTTGTCTGACTTGTAGGCCTCTTCCACCACCTCGCGCACCGCGATGGCGGGCATGATCGGCGTCGCCAGCTTGTTGGCCAGCATATAGCTGAGCGCGCTGCCCAGGTTCTCGTGCTTGAGCAACGTCGCATGGAAAAAGCTGGCCAGCATCGGTTCACAATCAGCCAGTGCTCGCGCTTCTGATTTAATGCTGTTCCAGACCTGCTCCAACTCTTCTGACGACATCACATTCCCCTCTGCCTTGCCAAACGGGCCGCTTCACACGGTAGCGCGAAGCGGCCCAGGTCATTTGCGGGGTCAGCACGCTGCCCCGGCATATCGTTTTATGTCACGCGCTGGGTTTTTCGTCCTTTCGGGCTCGCCCCAGCAGGCTCAGCGCCGCTTCGCGGGCGTCTTTATGGCAGTAAAGCACCTGATAAATCTGTTCGGTGATCGGCATTTCCACGCCGTGCCGCTGCGCCAGCGCCAACACCTCTTTGGTATTGCGATAGCCCTCGACCACCTGGCCGATGCTGTCCTGCGCTTCCTGCACGCCTTTGCCCTGCCCCAGCATAATGCCGAAGCGGCGGTTGCGCGATTGGTTGTCCGTGCAGGTTAGCACCAGATCCCCCAGCCCCGCCATGCCCATGAACGTCGAAGGATCGGCGCCCAGCGCAGAACCCAGACGGCTCATTTCCGCCAGCCCGCGTGTAATCAACGCGGTGCGGGCGTTGGCGCCGAAACCGATGCCGTCGGACATGCCGGCGCCGATGGCGATCACGTTCTTCACCGCGCCGCCAAGCTGCACGCCGATGAAGTCGGGATTGCTGTAGACGCGGAAGCTCTTGCCGCAGTGCAGCAGCTGTTGCAGATCGTCGGCGAACTGCGCATCGGTCGCCGCCAGCGCGATCGCCGTTGGCAAACCGGCGGCCAGCTCTTTGGCGAACGTCGGCCCGGAGAGCACCGCCAGCGGGATCGTCTCGCCCAACGCCTCACGCGCCACGTCCTGCAGCAACCGGCCGGTTTCCGCTTCCAGCCCCTTGGTGGCCCACACGATGCGGGCGTCCGGGCGCAGATGCGGCTTCAGCTGGCGCAGCACGTCGCCGAACACGTGGCTCGGCACCACCACCAGCACGTCGCGGCTGGCCGCCAGCGCACGCGCCAAATCGGCTTCAAGCAGCAGGGTGTCGGGGAAGGGAACGTCGGGCAGAAACGCCTGATTGCAGCGATCTTGCTGCAACGTTTGAATTTGCGCGGGGTTGTGCCCCCACAGCACCACGGAGTGGCCGTTACGCGCCAGCGTAATGGCCAATGCGGTGCCGTACGAGCCGGCACCGATGACAGTCATTGAAGCATTGACGGTGTTCATCAGGCATCCTGATGTGGTGCGGCACCTTCGCCTTCCGCCTGCTGCTGCAGATAGTTCATGAACAGCGCGTCAAAGTTGACCGGTGCCAGGTTCAGCTGCGGGAATGTACCGCGGGAAACCAGGCTGGTGATGCACTCGCGCGCATACGGGAACAGGATGTTCGGGCAGTATGCACCCAGGCAATGCGCCAGCTGCGTGCCTTCGATGCCTGCTACCGAGAAGATGCCCGCCTGTTGCACTTCGCACAGGAACGCAGTTTCTTCGCCCAGGCTCGCCGTCACGGTTACGCGCAGTACCACTTCATACACTTCGTCAGCCAGCTGGCTGGACGCGGTATCCAGATCAAGTTTAACTTCCGGCTGCCATTCCTGCTGGAAAACCTGCGGCGCGTTCGGCGCTTCGAAGGAGATGTCCTTGGTATAAATACGTTGGATCTGGAAAGCCATTTCGGTGCTGTTTTGTTCTGACATGTGAGTAATACCCTTGGTTAAACGTCCTTATTGACACTCGGTGAACCGGCAAGCTGCTTAAAGCAGCGGATCCAGGCCGCCGCGAGCATCGAGTTCATATAAATCATCGCAGCCGCCGATATGCCGGCCATCGATGAAAATCTGCGGCACCGTGGTGCGCCCGCTGCGCTCGATCATCACTTCGCGCTTGGCGTTATCGCCGTCGATGGCGATCTCGTTAAACGCCGCGCCCTTGCTGTTCAACAGCGCCTTGGCGCGGTGGCAGAACGGACAGGTCGCTTTGGTGTAGATATCAATGTTAGCCATGGATTGCCACCTCAAATAGGTTAAACGGTTACTTACCGCGCACCAGCGGCAGGTTTTCTCCGCTCCAGCCGGAAATGCCGTCTTTCAGCATAGTCACCTTTTCAAAACCGGCCTTGCTCAGGTTCTCCGCCGGCTCGCGGGAGGCGGTGCCGTTGGCGCACACGACGATGATCGGCTGCGCTTTGTGTTTTTCCAGCTCGCCCAGGCTGCCGTTTTTGATTTCGCTGGCGGTCAGGTTGATGGCGTTGGCCAGGTGACCACGGCGGAAATCGTCGCGGCTGCGGGTGTCGACCACCACGGCTTCTTCTTTGTTGATCAGGCGAATAGCTTCACCGCGGGCGATCTCTTTGACCTTGGAGAAACGGCTTTTGAAGGTCATGACGATCACGGCGACCAGCAGAGCGATCCAAGCCAGGCTCAGAATAGGGTGTCTGCTTACGAATGGCATAATTTCTTGCAGCATGGGGTGTAACAACTCCCGTCAGTTAAGGGATAAATAAGTCAAGGTTCCAGAGTATACCTGCCGAGTGCGGCAAATACAGCCAATAAGCAAGCGCGATTGTAGAAACTGCGGGCTGCGCTGAGAAATTCCCGACGTCAGAGCATAAAAGCCCGCGCGATTTGCCGCAACCTTGATCTCTTTGGGCTATTTATCGCCGCCGGCGGTGTAAAATCAGCCGGTTTTTTCGAGGGTGAATAGCCATGCCTGCGGCGGGCGCATGGCTATTCGCAGCTTAAAAAGTTCATAAGAGGTCAATGCAATGTCGAGCAACAAAAAACCGATGGTACTGGTGATCCTGGACGGTTACGGCCATCGTGAAGAGCGGCAGGACAACGCGATCCTGAACGCCGGCACCCCGGTGATGGATCGCCTGTGGCGGGAGCAGCCGCATACGCTGATCGCCGCTTCCGGGCTGGATGTCGGCCTGCCCGATGGGCAAATGGGCAACTCCGAAGTCGGCCACGTCAACCTGGGCGCCGGGCGCATCGTGTACCAGGATCTGACCCGACTGGACAAAGCGATCGCCGACGGCGACTTCTTCGCCAACCCGGTGCTGACCGCCGCCGTCGATAAGGCCGTAGCGGCCGACAAGGCGGTGCATATCATGGGCCTGCTGTCGCCGGGCGGCGTGCACAGCCACGACGAGCACATCCTGGCCATGATCAAGCTGGCCGCCCAACGCGGCGCCAAAGCCGTTTATCTGCATGCCTTCCTCGACGGGCGCGACACGCCGCCGCGCAGCGCCGAAGCCCCGCTGCAACGCTGCCGCGACGCTTTCGCCGCGCTGGGCGTCGGGCGCATCGCCTCGCTGATCGGCCGCTACTACGCGATGGACCGCGACAACCGCTGGGATCGCGTGCAGCTGGCCTATGACCTGCTGACCGCGGCCAAAGGCGACGCCGTGGCCGAGGATGCGATCGCCGGCCTGCAGGCCGCTTATCAGCGCGGGGAAAACGACGAGTTCGTCAGACCGACCGTGATCCGCGCCGCCGGTGAGGCCGATGCCGCAATGCAGGACGGCGACGCGTTGATCTTCATGAACTTCCGCGCCGACCGCGCGCGCCAGATCACCCGCGCCTTCGTGAACGCGGATTTCGACGGTTTCCCACGCGCCAAACAGGTGCAGTTCGGCGATTTCGTGATGCTGACCGAATACGCCGCCGACATCGCAACCGCCTGCGCCTATCCGCCGGCGTCGCTGGCCAACACCTTCGGCGAATGGCTGATGAAGCACGACAAAACCCAGCTGCGCATCTCGGAAACCGAAAAATACGCCCACGTCACCTTCTTCTATAACGGCGGCGTGGAAACGCCGTTCAAGGGCGAAGACCGCGTGCTGGTCAACTCGCCGAAGGTTGCCACCTACGATCTGCAGCCGGAGATGAGCGCCGCCGAGCTGACCGACAAGCTGCTGAGCGCCATCCGCAGCGGCAAATACGATGCCATTATCTGCAACTACCCGAACGGCGACATGGTAGGGCATACCGGCGTGTATGAAGCGGCGGTCAAAGCGGTGGAAACGCTGGACGCCTGCATCGCCCAGGTGGTTGATGCAGTGCGCGACGTCGACGGCCAGCTGCTGATCACCGCCGATCACGGCAACGCCGAGCAGATGCGCGATCCGGCCACCGGCCAGGCGCACACCGCCCACACCAGCCTGCCGGTGCCATTGATTTACGTCGGCAAACCGGCGCGGGCGGTCGAAGGCGGCAAGCTTTCGGACATCGCGCCAACCCTGTTAACGCTGATGGGAATGGAAATCCCGCAAGAGATGACTGGTAAGCCGCTGTTCATCGTGGAATAATCCTTCTCCATGAGGGAGAAGGCGTTTTTTGCACTATCAAGGGTAACCCGAAGCGCAAACGCAGGCAGCCGACCGCTGCCTGAACGCACCGCGCCAAGGACGTTCACCGCCATGTGCGCCAGCGTATTTTGCGCTGGCGTCTTGCTGTTGCCGCTCGCCGGCCAGGCGGCGGAAGACAATAAATCCCAGCTGAAAGACATCCAGCAGAGCATCGCCGAGAAAGAAAAAGCGGTGAAGCAGCAGCAACAGCAGCGCAGCTCGCTGCAGGATCAGCTGCGTCAGCAGGAAAAAACCATCGCCCAGGCCAGCCGCCAGTTGCGCGACACCCAGGGCACGCTCACCCAGCTGGGCAAAGACATTTCCGGCCTGAACGCCTCGATAGCCAAACTGCAAAAGCAGCAATCGACCCAACAAAACCTCCTCGCCAAACAGCTCGACGCCGCCTTCCGGCAAGGGCAGCACAGCGCCGTGCAGCTGATCCTCAGCGGTGAAGAAAGCCAGCGCAGCGAACGTATTCTGGCCTATTTCGGCTATCTGAACGAAGCGCGTCAGAAAACCATCGAAGAGCTGAAGCAGACCCGCGCCGAGCTGGCGAAGCAAAAAACCACGCTGGTGGCCAAACAGGGCCAGCAAAAATCCTTACTGGGCGAGCAACAGACGCAGCAGCAGAAGCTGGAGCAGGCGCGTGGCGCCCGCAAGAAAACGCTGACCGCGCTGGAAGCCTCGCTGGAAAAAGACCAACAACGCCTGGTGGAACTGCGCCAGAACGAAGCCCGCATGCGCGACAAGATCGCTCGGGCGGAGCGCGAAGCCCGTGCGCGCGCCGAACGCGAAGCGCGTGAAGCGGCCAAGGTGCGCGAACAGGTGCGCATCAAGGAGCAGCAGGCGAAGAAAACCGGCACGACCTACAAACCTAGCGAAGCCGATCGCTCGCTGATGGCGCGAACCGGCGGCCTCGGTCGTCCGGCCGGCCAGCTGATGTGGCCGGTGCGCGGCCGCACGCTGCACGGCTTTGGCGAACAGCAGCAGGGCGAGCTACGCTGGAAAGGCATGGTGATCGAAGCCCGCGAAGGCAGCGAAGTGAAAGCCGTCGCCGATGGCCGCGTGCTGCTGGCCGACTGGCTGCAAGGCTATGGCCTGATGGTGGTGGTCGAACACGGTAAAGGCGACATGAGCGTGTACGGCTACAACCAAAGCGCGTTGGTCAACGTCGGGGCGCAGGTGCGCGCCGGCCAGCCGATCGCTCTGGTCGGCACCAGCGGCGGCCAGGGAACGCCGTCGCTCTATTTCGAAATCCGTCGTCAGGGACAGGCGGTTAACCCACTGCCGTGGTTGGGAAGATAGATTTGCGCTATGTCAAAACCCGAACAGCTCTGTTAATAGGCTGTCTGCTGCAGGTTTACGCTGCGCAGGCAGGAAAACTCTCCATCGTCATCGATGACGTGGGCTACCGCCCTCACGAAGAAAACGCGGTGCTGCAAATGCCGACGGCGATCTCGGTCGCGGTGTTGCCCAACGCGCCGCATGCCCGCCTGATGGCCACCCGCGCCCACAGCCAGGGCCGCGAAGTCTTGATCCACATGCCGATGGCGCCGCTCAGCAAGCAGCCGCTGGAGCGCGATACCCTGCAGCCTTCCATGAGCAGCGACGAGATCCAGCGCATCATCCGCAATGCGGTGAACAACGTGCCCTACGCGGTCGGCATGAACAACCACATGGGCAGCGCCATGACCTCCAGCCTGCCGGGCATGCAGAAAGTGATGCAGGCGCTCGAAAGCTACCGCCTGTACTTCCTCGACAGCATGACCATCGGCAGCAGCCAGGCGACCCGCGCCGCGGCCGGCACCGGCGTGAAAGTGATCAAACGCAAGGTGTTTCTCGACGATACCGCGAACGAAGCCGACATCCGCCGCCAGTTCAACCGCGCGGTCGAATTGGCGCGGCGCAACGGCTCCGCCATCGCCATCGGCCACCCGCGCCCGGCGACGGTAAAGGTGCTGCAGCAGATGCTGCCATCGCTGCCCGCCGATATCGTGCTGGTCAAACCGAGCGCGCTGCTGAACGAACCGCAGGGCAACGCTGGCGGCAGCTACGTCCCGCCGCCGGTCAAACCGCAAAAACCGCAGCCGAACAACCCGTTCAGCGGCGGCATCAAGCAGTGCAAGGTCAAACCGCCGAAGGAAAAAACCAACGCCGGTACCGCACTGGGCATCATCGCCGACAGCATCGCCAGCTCGCCGCCGGTGACCTTCATCAAGCGTCATTGGCAGCACTGGACGCAAGCCAAACCGCAAGCATAAAAAAGGGCCGGCATGCCGGCCCTTTTCACGTTTGCCGAGATCAATCCCAGCTCAGCACCACTTTGCCCGATTTGCCGGAGCGCATGGCGTCGAAGCCCTGCTGGAACTCGTCGATCGAGAAGCGGTGGGTGATGATCGGGGTCAAATCCAACCCGGACTGGATCAGCGCCGCCATCTTGTACCAGGTTTCGAACATTTCGCGGCCGTAAATCCCTTTGATAAACAGCCCTTTGAAGATAACCTGGTTCCAGTCTATCGACATGTCCGAAGGCGGAATGCCCAGCATGGCGATACGCCCGCCGTGGTTCATCGCATTGAGCAGCGTGCGGAACGCCGGCGGCGCGCCGGACATTTCCAGACCGACGTCGAACCCTTCGGTCATGCCCAGCTCAGCCATCACGTCGTTGAGATTTTCCTTGCTGACGTTCACCGCGCGGGTCACGCCCATCTTGCGCGCCAGTTCCAGACGGTATTCGTTAACGTCGGTGATCACCACATGACGGGCGCCGACGTGTTTGCACACCGCCGCCGCCATGATGCCGATCGGGCCGGCGCCGGAGACCAGCACGTCTTCCCCGACCAGATCGAACGACAGCGCGGTGTGCACCGCATTGCCGAACGGATCGAAGATCGAAGCCAGTTCGTCGGAGATGTTATCCGGGATCTTGAAGGCGTTGAACGCCGGGATCACCAGGTATTCCGCGAAGCTGCCCGGACGGTTCACGCCCACGCCGACGGTGTTGCGGCACAGGTGCGTGCGGCCGCCGCGGCAGTTGCGGCAGTGGCCGCAGGTGATATGGCCTTCGCCGGACACGCGATCGCCGATGCTGAAACCTTTGACTTCCTGACCGATCGCCACCACTTCGCCCACGTATTCATGGCCGACCACCATCGGAACCGGAATGGTTTTTTGCGACCACTCGTCCCAGTTGTAGATATGCACATCGGTGCCGCAGATCGCGGTTTTGCGGATTTTGATCATGATGTCGTTGTGGCCCAGCTCCGGCTGAGGCACGTCGGTCATCCAAATCCCTTCTTCCGCTTTCAGTTTTGACAGTGCTTTCATGGTTTTACCTTATGCAATAACGCCAAGATCCTTACCGATACGTGTAAACGCCGCCACTGCGCGTTCGATTTGCTCCGGGGTGTGGTCGGCGGACATCTGGGTGCGGATGCGCGCCTGGCCTTTCGGCACCACCGGATAGAAGAAACCGGTCACATAGATGCCTTCCTTGAGCAACGCATTGGCGAATTCCTGCGCCAGCTTCGCCTCACCCAGCATGACCGGGATGATGGCGTGATCGGCGCCGGCCAATGTGAAGCCGGCGGCGGTCATTTTTTCGCGGAACAGACGCGCGTTGGCCCACAGGCGATCGCGCAGGGCGTCGCCCTCTTCCAGCAGTTCCAGCACTTTGATCGACGCGGCGACGATCGCCGGCGCCAGCGAGTTGGAGAACAGGTACGGGCGCGAACGCTGGCGCAGCCACTCCACCACTTCTTTCTTGGCGGCGGTGTAGCCGCCGGAAGCGCCGCCCAGCGCTTTGCCTAACGTACCGGTAATGATATCGACGCGGCCCATCACTTCGCAGTATTCATGGGTGCCACGCCCGTTGGCGCCGACAAAGCCCACCGCGTGGGAGTCATCCACCATCACCAGAGCCTGATACTCGTCCGCCAGATCGCAAACCCCTTTCAGGTTGGCGATCACGCCGTCCATCGAGAATACGCCGTCGGTGGCGATCAGGATGTGACGCGCGCCGTCGGCTTTGGCCTGCTTCAGCTGTGCGGCCAGCTCGGTCATGTCGTTATTGGCGTAGCGATAGCGCTTGGCCTTGCACAGGCGCACGCCGTCGATGATCGACGCGTGGTTCAGCGCATCGGAGATAATGGCGTCTTCCGGGCCCAGCAGGGTTTCGAACAGCCCGCCGTTGGCGTCGAAGCAGGAGGAGTACAGGATCGCGTCTTCCATGCCCAAGAAAGCCGCCAGTTTCTGTTCCAGCTGCTTGTGGCTGTCCTGGGTGCCGCAGATGAAGCGCACCGACGCCATGCCGAAACCGTGGCTGTCCATTCCCGACTTGGCGGCGGCGATCAGCGCCGGATGATTGGCCAAACCCAGGTAGTTATTGGCGCAGAAGTTGATCACATGGCTGCCGTCGGCAACGGCGATATCCGCCTGTTGCGCGGAGGTGATGATGCGTTCTTCCTTGAACAGCCCTTCACTGCGAGTGGCGGCAAGCTGTTGTTCCAACTGCTGATAAAAAGACGCTGACATTCGGTTATCTCCAGGATTGGGCTATTTGCGGCATATTTTACTGATTTGTAACCAAACTGACGAGAATGCGCGGGAGAGAATATTAAAATTGCAGCAGATATCACGGCAAAAGGCGGGCTTCAATGGCAATGCGGGATATTCGGAGCCCTTCCGCTGTTTGCCGCGGCATGAAATGCTATGATAACCGCCATTGAGCGTGGGGCATTGTGCTCCACCAGCAGCTTAGCAGGGGTAACCCAATGATTATCGTCACAGGCGGCGCCGGCATGATCGGCAGCAACATCATTAAGGCACTGAACGACAAGGGATATCGCGATATCCTGGTGGTGGATAACCTGAAAGACGGCACCAAGTTCGTCAACCTGGTCGATCTGGACATCGCTGACTATATCGATAAAGAAGACTTTGTCGCCAGCATCGTGGCCGGCGACGATCTGGGCGATATCGAAGCGGTCTTCCACGAAGGCGCCTGCTCCGCGACCACCGAGTGGGACGGCAAGTACATGATGGACAATAACTATCAGTACTCCAAAGACCTGCTGCACTACTGCCTGGATCGCGAAATCCCGTTCCTGTACGCCTCCTCCGCCGCCACTTACGGCGGCCGCGAAGAGTTCATCGAAGAGCGGGAGTATGAAGCGCCGCTCAACGTGTACGGCTACTCCAAATTCCTGTTCGACCAGTACGTGCGCGAGATTCTGCCGGAAGCGGACTCGCAGATCTGTGGCTTCCGCTACTTCAACGTTTACGGCCCGCGCGAAGGCCACAAAGGCAGCATGGCCAGCGTCGCCTTCCACCTGAATACCCAGATCAACCGCGGCGAAAACCCGAAGCTGTTCGCCGGCAGCGAAAACTTCAAGCGTGACTTCATCTACGTCGGCGACGTAGCGGCGGTTAACCTGTGGTTCTGGGAAACCGGCAAATCCGGCATCTTCAACTGCGGCACCGGCCGGGCGGAAACCTTCCAGGCGGTGGCCGACGCGGTGGTGGACTTCCACCAGAAGGGCGCGGTGGAATACATCGAGTTCCCGGAGAAGCTGAAGGGCCGCTATCAGGCTTACACCCAGGCCGATCTGACCAAGCTGCGCGCCGCCGGCTACGACGCACCGTTCAAAACGGTCGCCGAAGGCGTGAAAGAGTACATGGCCTGGTTGAACCGCACCGCATAAGCTGAAGGAATTAACGCTGGGTATGAAAATACTGGTTATCGGCCCTTCTTGGGTTGGCGACATGATGATGTCGCAAAGTCTCTATCGCACCCTGAAGGCCGAATACCCGTCGGCGGAGATCGATGTGATGGCGCCGGCCTGGTGCCGCCCGCTGCTGGCGCGCATGCCGGAAGTCAATCAGGCGCTGGCGATGCCGCTGGGCCACGGCGCGCTGGGGCTCGGCGAGCGTCGCCGCCTGGGGCGGGCCCTGCGCGCCAACCGTTACGATCGCGCTTACGTTCTACCCAACTCGTTCAAATCCGCGCTGGTGCCTTTCTTTGCCGATATCCCGCAGCGTACCGGCTGGCGGGGCGAAATGCGTTACGGCCTGCTGAACGACGTCCGCGTGCTCGACAAGGCGGCCTTCCCGCTGATGGTGCAGCGCTACGTGGCGCTGGCCTATGATAAAGGCCGCATTCAGCGCGCCGACGATCTGCCGCAGCCGCTGCTGTGGCCGCAGCTGCAGGTGAGCGACGAAGAAATCGCCGACACCACCGCAGCGTTCAACCTGACCGGCAGCCGACCGATCGTCGGCTTCTGCCCGGGCGCAGAGTTCGGCCCCGCCAAACGCTGGCCGCACTATCACTACGCGGCACTGGCTCAGCGGCTGATCGAGAGCGGCTATCAAATAGCGCTGTTCGGTTCGGCGAAAGACCACGAGGCCGGCGAACAGATCCGCGCCGCGCTGCAGGAAGACGCGCGCGATTTCTGCCTTAACCTGGCCGGAAAAACCCAGCTGGAGCAGGCGGTGATCCTGATCGCGGCCTGCCGGGCAGTGGTCAGCAACGACTCGGGCTTAATGCACGTTGCCGCAGCGTTGAACAAACCGCTGATAGCCTTGTACGGCCCAAGCAGCCCCGACTTCACGCCGCCGCTCTCCGACAAGGCGCGGGTCATTCGCTTGATCAGCGGCTACCACAAGGTGCGTAAGGGCGATGCCGAGCAGGGGTACCACCAAAGTTTGATCGATATTCAGCCGCAGCAAGTGTTGGACGCGCTGACGCCGTTACTTGTCGCCAGCGAGGAATAGTCATGCAGGTGTTAATCGTAAAAACCTCCTCGATGGGGGACGTGCTGCATACGCTGCCCGCCCTGACCGACGCGCTGCAGGCCATTCCCGATATCCGCTTCGACTGGGTAGTGGAAGAAGGCTTCAGCCAAATCCCCACCTGGCACCCGGCGGTGGATCGCGTGATCCCGGTGGCCATTCGCCGCTGGCGCAAGAACTGGTTCGGCAACGACACCCGGCAACAGCGCTGCGACTTCAAGCGCGCGCTGCAAGAACGCCGTTACGACGTGGTGATCGACGCGCAGGGCCTGATCAAAAGCGCCGCGCTGATCACGCGCATCGCCAAAGGCAACAAACATGGCCCGGACTGCAAGAGCGCGCGCGAGCCGTTCGCCAGCTGGTTCTACAACGTGCGCCATGAGATAGACAAACAGCAGCACGCGGTGGAACGCACCCGTGAGCTGTTCGCCAAAAGCCTCGGTTACGACAAACCGGGCAGCTACGGCGATTACGCCATCGCCGCGCGCTTTCTCAGCCGCCCGCCGGCCGATGCCGGGCAGTATTTGGTGTTTCTGCACGCGACGACGCGTGACGACAAGCACTGGCCGGAGCAGAACTGGCGCGAGCTGATCGCGCTGACGGCCGACAGCGGGCTGAAGATCAAACTGCCGTGGGGCGCAGAGCATGAACATCAGCGCGCGCTGCGGTTGGCGGAAGGTTTTTCACATGTCGAAGTGCTGCCGAAGCTCAGCCTGCAGCAGGTGGCCGAGGTGCTGGCCGGCGCCAAGGGCGTGGTCTCGGTCGACACCGGGCTCAGCCATTTGACCGCCGCGCTCGACAAACCCAACATCACGCTGTTCGGGCCGACCGATCCCGGCCTGATCGGCGGCTACGGGCAAAATCAGCACTCGCTGATTTCGCCGGAAAAAAGCATGGCGACAATCGACGCCGATACGGCATGGCAGGCGTTGCAAAAGGTTATAGCATGAAAAAACTGCATATTATCAACCTGGGTAAAATGGGCGGCGTCGAACGCCTGTTCCTGCAGTACATCAACGATACCACCGACGGCAGCAACCAGGTCTTGTGCATCAGCGGCGACATTGGCGAAGAGATCCGCCGCCAGTTGCCTGCGCATCAGCCCGTCACCTTCGCCAACCGCCTGATCAATGTGCTGCCGTTACGCTGCCCGCAGTTCCTGCGCAAATTTTTGCTGAAGTGGAAAATCGAGCGGGCGAACGCCGACGTGGTGATCGTCTGGGACCTGGTGCCGGGGCTGGCGGCCAAACCCAAACGCGGCAAGCTGGTTTACTACGATCACGGCTGCTCCTGGCGTTACCCCAAGAATAAAAAGACGCTGAGTTTCTTCGCCATGCAGGACGGCGTCATTTCCGCCTCGCACGCGTCGAAGCGGGTGATGGAGCTGCGTTTTAATCTGCCTTGCCCAAATCACGTGGTGATCAACCGCATCAAGACGCCGGCGGGGATCGACACTGCGCCGAAAACGCTGTCGCAGCCGGTCAGGATCGGCACCGCTTCACGCCTGGTCAGCCTGAAAGGCATCAGCGTTTCATTATTGATGATGCAGGAACTGCTGCGGCGCGGGCATGACGTCACGCTGGAAGTGGCCGGCAAAGGGCCGGATCGCGCGGCGTTCGAGGCGCTGGCGGCCCGGCTTCAGCTCGGCGACCGCGTCACCTTCAGCGGTTATCAGGATGACGTCGCTGGCTTCTTCAATCGCACGCACATCTACATGAGCACGCCGATCACCGAGCCGTTCGGCTTGTCCTGCATGGAATCGCTCTATTTCGGCGTGCCGGTCATTTTCCCGCAGGTTGACGGCCAGCCGGAAGCGGTCAAGGACGGCGTCTGCGGCATTGGCCTGACGCCGTCGGTCACCGTCGCACAACACCGGCAGCTCACCGATATCGAGGTCGACTTCCCGCATGAGGTCTACGATCCGTTGACCGACAGCCTGGTGGCGCCCAAGCTGCTGTCGCATCTCGACTGTGCGGATGCCGTTGAGAAATTGCTGGCGCGCGAAACCTACCAGACTCTGAGCCGAAATGCGCAGCGCTACCCTGCGGAACATTTCAACTATGCTCAGTTCAAAGCTGAGTTCGACGACACGCTGCGATCCTTTATCGCTTAATTGAAACGTGAGCCGGAAAACACGCCCGATGCTAAAACACAGAACGCCGCACCCTGCCTTCAGCTATCTGATCTATCTGGGGTGCGCCATCGCTTTTTGCACCATCCCTTTCGGTTCCGCGACCGGACGCAATCTGTTTTACGTTTCCAGCTACATCGCCTTTATCGCCGTTTGCCTGTACCCGCGCTACTACTTCAGCAACGCGAGAAATCTGCTGCTGCCCGCGCTGATGTTCAGCGTGGGCATGGGAACCATCCTCTGGATGCATCACTTCAAACAGCCGGGTGAGTACATCAATATTTATCGCTCTTATATGTCGACCGGCAAACTGCAGCTCGCGACCGCTTTCATTTTGCTGATCGCGCTCAATGAGCGGTTGTGCATGCAGCGCCTGCTGATCGTCGTGGCTCTCGCCACCGGCTTGGCGGTCAACGCCTATTCCCTCTATCAGGGATTGCGGCTGGATATCCCGCGCGTAGAGCTCAACTTCGATCGCGCCACGGTCGCCGCCTACCTGATGACCGCCATCGATCTGGTGATGATGCAAGCCATCCTGATGCTGCGCACCCGCTACCGCCTGGCGTTGTACATCGCTGCGTTCCTGCTGTCCTTCTCTGCGCTGGTGCTCACCGGCACGCGCGCGGCCATGTTGGTCTACCCGGTAGCGGTCTGCCTGTCGCTGCTGGCGACCAAGCAGCTGGTTTCCAGGAAACACAAACTCGCGTTGGTGGCCTCGGTACCGCTGCTGCTCGTAGCCTGCGGCCTGGTGTTTAAACCGCAGATAGAAGAACGCATTCAGGCCTTTGAGACCGATATGCGTCTGATGGATCAGCCACAGACTGAAAACTCGATCATTTCACGGCTGTCGATGCAAACGCTGGCATGGCGCACCGGTTCACAAGCCCCTTGGGGCCAATCCGCCGAACAGCGCGGCGAAGAGATCCGTGCAATGGTCGCACAGCAACCTCGCCTGTCTGGCGTCATGCCCTACATCAACGTCCACCTGCACAACGAGCTGCTGGAAACCTACTCGCTCAAGGGCGTCTGGGGCGTACTGCTGCTGCTGGCGCTCTATGTCTGTCTGTTCTTCTCTTCGTTCCGGCCACAGCGCAACGCGCTGCTGCTGAGCGTTAGCGTCAGCCTGTTCGTTTACGGCCTGAGCGACGTCATCTTCTTCAGCACGGAAGGCACCGCCATGTTCTGCCTGGCGCTGATCGCCGCCGTTCTTTCCGTCACGAAACAGCCCCCTGTTCAGGAGCCCACCCCGTGAATCCTCAGGAGCCGCTGCTCAGCGTTATCGTGCCGTTTTATAATAATGAAGCGTTCGTTATCGCTGCGCTGGATTCGTTATTTGCGCAGATTAGCGACGATATCGAGGTGGTGATCATCGATGATGGCTCCACCGACGCCTCCGGTGCGCTGGTCAGCCAATATCTGGCGCAGCGGCGGCACCCGCGCGTGGTCTTTACTTCACAGCCCAACGGCGGCATTGCGCACGCCCGCAACGTCGGCTTACGGCTGGCCACCGGCCGCTATCTCACTTTCCTCGACGGCGACGATCTGCTGAGCGACGACTATCTGGCGATCCTGCGGCCCCTGCTTACCGCCGGTGAAAATGACCTGATCGACTTTAATTATCAGAAGTTCACCGAACAACCGCCGACTCCGGATAACCGCGCGACTCAGCCCGTAACCTACGACTTTTCACAGTTGGGGCTCGGCTGCCTGCAACCGCTGTTCGCACGCTCGATGTGGCATCTCTGGAGCCGCGTGTATAAACGCACGCTGCTGGAAGGGGAAACGTTCGAAGACGGCAGGCGCTATGAAGACGTGATTTTCACGCCTTTTCAGTATTTCAAAACCCGCCGCATCGCCCATCTGGACTGCGAGCTCTATTTCTATCGGGATAACAGCCAAGGCATCACTCGCAATATCAAACCCAAAGATATTGAAGATCTGCTGTTCGCCATGGAGAAGATGCTGCGTTTTGTGGCGCAGCATCCCGGGGATGAGCCGCTGCGCCGGTTGGCCGCCCTGATGCTGGCCAACTGCTTTTCCGAGGTGAAAAGCATGTCGAAGGCGGTATACGGCTATTATCATTACGCGCCGGCAACGCTGCACATCCTGCGCCGCGCCGCCGATATCTGCCGCAACAGCGACGTGCCGGGCAAAAAAGTCCGCCAGATGCGCTATGCGCGAGTGGATACCTTTCTTTCGAAGCTGCGCGGGCGCAAGCCGCACTAACCGCATCGGCCGGGCGGCCGATGCGTCGTCGCTCCCTCAGTGCGCTAAAGGCACGTGCGCGACCAGCTCCTCATAAATCCGCTGCGGCTGGATGACCCCCATCGGGCTTTCCGCCTCCAGCGGCATCGTATAGCCGGTACGCGACACCTGAATGATGCGGTGCAGTTCAGCATCCTGAATCGGGCCGGTGGAGCGTGAGTCGGCGGTCACGAACAGGCTGATGGTTTTCACCTTCAACGCCACTGCCAGATGCAGCGGCCCGGTATCGCCGGTGACCAGAACATGGAAACTGTCGATCAACGTCAGCAAGCCTTGCAGCCCCGTTTTACCGATCTGGTTATCCACGCAGGCCTGCGTTTGCGGGCCGATCAGGCTCATAAACTGTTTGGCCTTGCCGTCGTCGAACGGTGCGCCAATCAGCACGATGCGCACATTGGAGTGCTTCGCCACCAGCTCATCGGCCAGCCGCGCATAGTGCGAAACCGGCCAGCAACGCGACTCTGTTGACGCCCCCAGCTGAAAACCGATGGTGGGATGCTCGCTGCTTTTGACGCCGCGCTGATAATCCACGGGAATTTCCATCGTCGGATCGTCGCTGCGGCAGCCTAAGATGGAAATCAGCTCCAGTTTGCGGCGTACAAAGTGGCCGTAATAATGGAAGATATAGTTGGTCAGCCAAGGCTCCAGCCCGCAAATGCCCGAGCTGTAGTTATCCCTGATAATGTACTTCGCCCCGGCCAGTACGGCGCTGATGATGTCATAAGGCAGGTGGGAGTGCAGAATCAGCGCCAAATCCGGCTGATGTTCGCGCAGCGATTTCAGCAATGGGCGTATCGTCTTGATCTTGCTGTCCCAATACACCACGCGATCGTAATAACGGCCGTTTTCCACCAGCTCGCGGTTTTTCTTGTGCACCACCAGCGTGATGTGCGCATTGGGGTAGCGTTCCCTCATCGCCCTCAATGCCGGCGTGTTGAACATGAAGTCGCCCAACGCCGTGGTGGAATAGATGACGATATTGTCAAACTGCTGGGCGCCGTCGAACGTCGCCTTGTCCTGAAAACGGCCGTACTTCGCCGTATAGCGCCGCAAGAACCAGTCGGCAACCTTGATTTTCCATTTCTTCGACATGTGCGTGCTTAGTTCGCTTTAAGTTGATAATACTCGGCCAGCGTCATGCCCACCGTACGCTGCTGCAGCCAGTCAAACAGCTGCTCCAGATCGCGGTACAGCCCTTCGATATCCTGCTCGGTTTTGAACGTCGGGCTGCCGCCCGGCATAAATTCGGAGGAGTGCAGCATAAATTCGACGTAGTCATGCCCCTGCGCCAGCGACGCCTCAGCCACGCTTATCATCTTGGCCACGTTGCCACCACTCGGCCGCAGCCAGTTGACGGACGGCGAACGCCGCTTGCCGCGCAGCCGGTCATAACCTTGCTTGAACGCGTTCATCAGCGCCGAGTGCTTGTACTGAATGCTCATCGGCACTTCCAACAGCGGCGAAGCGCCCGGTTTGGCAATGTTCTGCGGATCGATAAAATAAGCCTGCGACGGGAACCGGGTGTAATCGGTGCCGCCGTTGCCCTGCGGATTGCCCGGCGAAAACTGCCAGTTGACCCGCGGCGTCACCGAACAGTCCACCTGATAGCCGTATTCCAGCAGCAGCGAGGCATAATATTCGTTGAACGCCCAGCGGCCGGCGCGATGGCTGAGCATTTTGGTCTGAAAGGCATCTTCCAGCAGCTTGGTCATGTGATCGACCTTGGCGCGTATCTGGTCGGCAGGATACTCAATAAGATAGGGTTTGTGGCGCCAGTCGTCGTCGGTCAGCGGCGTCAAAGGCGGGCTGTTCCAGGCGTGCAAATGCATGCCCACTTCACCGGCGCCGCGGGCGATCACGTCGCGCGCGAACTCGACGTAAGCCGGATCCATCGCCATTTCATAGTTGGTGAGATAAACCGGTTTGAAGGCGTATTTTTCGCACAAGGCCTGAAAGCGCGGCAAAAAACGCGTGTTTTCGGTCGCGATGCGATCGTGGTTTTGCCACAGATTATCGCCTTCGGTATCAATGGTGATGAGAAACGCCGGTTTAGTCATGAATATCGAGCCTGATATCAACAGAATACACTATGTTACGCAGGCCGTTTCGCCAGGGCAAACGACTTTGCTGCCTGGTTTGGACAACGTTGAAGCGCATTCGTCCCCGGCCCGGCGATTTTTTTGCGGCCCGGCAAGAAAACCTTGCAACAGTAGCCACATGCGATCGGGTCATTTAGAATCAAAGATTGGTTTCCCAGAAAGCGACTCATGATGAACGACGCGCCAGCCCCAACTTCCGCCCCATCCGTACAGCGTATTTTGATCATAAAACTGCGCCATCACGGCGATATGCTGCTGGTCACGCCGGTCATCAGCAGCCTGCGGCAAAACTACCCGCAGGCGCAGATCGATGTGCTGCTGTATCAGGAAACGCAGGAGATGCTGGCCAGCAATCCGGAACTGTCGACGCTGTTCGCCATCGACCGCCAATGGAAAAAACAGGGCACCCGCGCGCATCTGGGGCACGAGCTGGCGCTGTTGCGCCGCCTGAAGGCGCAGCGCTACGATCTGGTGGTCAACCTGGCCGATCAGTGGCGCAGCGCCATTATCACGCGCCTGACCGGCGCGCGCATCCGTCTGGGCTTCGATTTCCCCAAACGCCGCGGCTTCCTGTGGCGCCACTGCCATACGCAGCTGGTGCCGGTTGACAATCACGCCCACCTGCATACCGTCGAACAAAATCTCTCGCTGCTGGCGCCGCTGAACCTGCCCGCGCTCAGTGATCATGTGACCATGAGTTACGATCCGCAGGATTGGCAGGCCTGTGAGCAACGGTTGCAGAAACAGGGCGTCGCCGGCAGTTATATTGTGGTGCAGCCCACCTCGCGCTGGTTCTTCAAATGCTGGAGCGAAGAGAAAATGGCCGCCACCCTCACCGCCTTGCAGGCCGATGGCCACCAGCTGGTGATCACCTCCGGCCCCGACGCCAGAGAACAAGCCATGGTAGAACGCATTTTGGCGCTCTGCCCGCCGCAGGGCGTGATCTCGTTGGCCGGCCAGCTGACGCTGCGCCAGCTGGCCGCCCTGATCGACCACGCCAAGCTGTTTATCGGCGTGGATTCGGTGCCGATGCACATGGCCGCCGCGCTGCAAACGCCGTGTGTGGCGCTGTTCGGCCCTTCCAAGCTGACTTTCTGGCGGCCATGGCAGGCTACCGGCGCCGTGATCTGGGCCGGCGACTTCGGCGAACTGCCCGATCCGGACGCCATTGATACCGGCACCGACGAACGGTATCTCGACCTTATTCCTACAGACGCGGTGATTGCAGCCGCGCGGAGCACGCTGGCATGAAAGCATTTCGTTTGGCGATCGTTCGCCAAAAATACCGCCCGGACGGCGGGGCCGAACGTTTCGTTTCCCGCGCCCTGGAGGCGCTGGAGCAACAGGATCTCGATCTGAACGTCATCACCCGCGAATGGCAGGGTGACGCCAATCCCAACTGGCATATCCACCTGTGCAACCCGTTAAAACTCGGCCGCATCAGCCGCGAGCGAGGCTTCGCCGTGGCAGCCAGGGCGCTGTGGCAGAAAGAGCGTTTCGATCTGGTGCAAAGCCACGAGCGCATTCCCGGCTGCGACATCTACCGCGCCGGCGACGGCGTACACCGCCGCTGGTTGCTGCAGCGTGCGCGTCTGCTGCCGGAATGGCGCCGCAAATGGCTGTTCTCCAATCGCTATCACCGCTATGTGATGTGCGCCGAACGCGCCATGTACGCCGCGCCGGAGCTGAAAGCCGTCATCTGCAACGCCGAGATGATCAAGCAGGAAATCATCGCCGACTTTGGCGTGCCCGCCGACAAAATCACGGTGATCTATAACGCCATCGACAATCAAAAATTCCCGCCCGCCGACGAGGCCCTGCGCCAACGTCTGCGCGAGCAGTATCAGATCCCACAACGGGCGCACTGCCTGATCTTCGTCGGCTCCGGTTTCGAGCGCAAAGGGCTGGCCGCCGCCATCCGCGCCGTGGCGGCGACCGACAGCCATCTGTTGGTGGTCGGCAAAGACAAGGCCGAAAAACGCTATCGAGCGCTGGCACAGTCGCTGGGCTGCGGCGAGCGGGTTCACTTTATGGGCGTGCAGAAGCAGACCTTGCCGTTCTATCAGGCCGCGGACGCGCTGCTCCTGCCGACGCTGTACGATCCGTTCCCGAATGTGATTCTGGAAGCGATGTCGTGCGGCCTGCCGGTTATCACCAGCACCACCTGCGGCGGCGCCGAGTTTATCACCCCCGGCCAGAACGGCTTCGTGACCGACGCGCTCGACGTACCGGCCATCACGGAGGCCATTCGGGCGCTGCCGCGCCAGGCGCTGGGATCATCCATGGGCGAAGCGGCGAGATTGCGCATTATGACGGCTACGCCGGCGCATCTGTCCGAACAGCTGATTTCCCTCTATAACCGGTTACTGGATTAGCTATGCGTATTCTGATGATCATCGACGGCCTGCCGGGAGGCGGCGCGGAAAAAGTGGTGCTGACCCTGTGCCAGGGCATGCAGCAACAGGGGCATGACGTCAGTCTCATCTCGCTGCGCGACGTCTGCAATTATCCTATCCCGTCAGGCATTGATTATCAGGTGGTGGCCGATCGCAGCCGTGCCCCCTGGCGCAAGCTGACCGAGCTGTCGCGCCGCGCCGCCGCGCTGGATCGGGCAATAGCCGAACACGAGCGCCAACGCGGCGCGTTCGATCTGGTGTTCTCCAATCTGCATAAAACCGATCGCATCGTCAGCCGCAGTAAGCGGTTGGCCGCGGATCGCCTGTGGTTCTGCATTCACGGCATTCTCTCCACCTCCTATCTCGGCCACCGCAAGGGCCTGGATCGCTGGCTGAAGCAGCGCAAAATCGCCAACGTTTACCAAGGAAGAAATATCGTCGCCGTTTCACGGGCGGTTGGCGACGATCTGCAGCAGAACTTGCCGATTCGCCCACGCCGGCTGGCGGTCATCAACAACCCGTTCGACATCGACGCCATCCAGCAACAGGCGGCGGCGCCTTGCGAACTGGCCGGCCAGGACTATCTGGTGCACGTCGGCCGCTTTCACGCTACCAAACGGCATGACCGTCTGCTGAAAGCCTATGCGCACTCGGGCATTCAGGCACCGCTGGCCTTGATCGGCACCGGGGACGATGCCAGAGTCGCCGAGGTCAAACGTCTGGCGACAGAGCTGGGCATCGCAGAGCGCGTGCTATTCCTCGGTTTCCAGGCCAATCCCTACCCGTTTATTCGCCATGCCTCGCTGCTGGTGCTCAGCTCCGACAGCGAAGGGTTTGGTAACGTGCTGGTGGAATCGCTGCTGTGCGGCACGCCGGTGGTCAGCACTCGCTGCCCGGGCGGCCCTGCGGAAATTCTGGAAAAAGCCGGCATGGCTAACGCGCTGGCGGAATTAAACGAAGCGTCGCTGGCAGAAAAAATGGCGGAAATTTACGCCAATCCGCCCCAGATAAATCAACAGCAATTGCTGAGTTATGGGCTGGAGCCTATTTGCCGTCAATATATTGAGCTGAAAGAAAAATAATAGAGAAATAAATAAGGCAGGGGATACCTGCCTTATTTTATTCGTTAGCTGAGCGCCTGCATTTTCTGCCAAACCTCATCGACAGAAACATCTTCACAGTGCCCCGACTCACTCTGCAAAATATGATGGCGGCCGGTCCATGGATGCCAGGAGGCTTTATCGGTATCGCCAAAGAACACCACCATGTCCTTATTCAGCGCGGCGGCAAGATGCATCTGCCCACCGTCGCTGCACAGCACCCGGTCGCATAAATCGAACCCGCCCAACAGCTCGCGCACCGAGGCCGTCGGGTAAAGCGCGACGCGTTCGTTTTGGCACAGCGCCAACAGCTGTTCGGCGCGCTGCTGGTCACCGATGTCGTCCGGCGCCAGCGTGCCCTGCGGCGACCAGAAGATCAGCACGCCGGTATGGGGATCGGCAACCAGACGGTTGATGATTTCGGCATAGCGTTCAACCGGCCAACGCCTTTTCGGGCTGCGGCTGCTGATGTGCACGGCGCATACGCGTTCGACCGGCGGCAGACGCTCCTGTAGCCGTTGCGCCGCCAATTGCCGCTCTTCAGGCGTCAGAAACACCCGCACCGGCGGGATCGGAATGGATTGGTCGGTTATCGCCGATAAATAGCTGTAGGTATGTTCGACCTGATGTTGACCGTGGAAATCGTCCTTGCGGAACGGGCGATGAATATCTTTCGTGCCCAAATCGGCGCCGATGATATGGGTGGCGCCGGCCATTTTCGCTAAACGCAGGCTGTATTTGCAAGGCACCGGGTTGGCCAGAATGACCGCATCGAACTTTATTTTTCGCAGCTTCAGGAAGATCATCAAGCGTTCGAAATAAACGCCCAACGTCGTTTCATTTTTCGCCTTGTGCTTGGCCTTTTTATAGACAAAGACTTTCTCGAGATGAGGATTGTTTTTAACAACGTCCTGGCTGACTTTATTGATCAGCAGATAAACTTTAGCGTCCGGATAGGCAATTTTCACCCCTTCAATCAGAGGCGTGGTGCAAACAAGATCGCCGATGTTGTCGCGGCGAATAATTAAAATATTCTTCATTCCGAGCCTGTCGGCGAAATCGCTCGCCGGTTGTCTGAAACTGACACCCAAGGTTACCAAATTAGCGCCTTTCCCTTCCAGTTATGGTACTATTCCGAATAACCCATATAAATGAAATTGATAGAATGTTGCTGCGTTTATATCAGGTACTACTCTACCTCATCCAACCCCTGATCTGGCTCCGCTTATTGCTGCGCAGCCGCAAAGCTCCAGCCTACCGTAAACGCTGGGCGGAACGCTATGGCTTCTGCGCCGGGAAAGTCGTGCCAGGCGGCATCATGCTGCATTCCGTCTCCGTCGGCGAAACGCTGGCGGCCATCCCGTTGGTACGGGCACTGCGCCACCGTTACCCCGCTTTGCCGATAACTGTGACCACAATGACCCCAACAGGTTCAGAACGCGTCCAGTCCGCTTTCGGCAAAGACGTACATCATGTCTATCTACCCTACGATCTGCCCGGTTCCATGAACCGCTTCCTCGACCAGGTGAATCCCAAGCTGGTGATCATCATGGAAACCGAGCTGTGGCCTAACCTGATTAACGCGCTGCATCAGCGGCAGATCCCCCTGGTGATCGCCAATGCGCGTCTGTCGGCCCGCTCCGCCGCCGGCTATAAGAAAATTGGCGGGTTCATGCGCGATATGCTGCGCCGCATTACGCTGATCGCCGCACAGAACCAGGAAGACGGCGATCGGTTTATCGAACTGGGCCTGAAGCGCTCGCAGCTGGCCGTAACCGGCAGCCTGAAGTTCGATATCTCCGTCACCCCGGAACTGGCCGCCCGCGCCGTTACGCTGCGTCGCCAATGGGCGCCGCGCCGCCCGGTGTGGATCGCTACCAGCACCCATGACGGTGAAGAAACCATCCTGCTGGAAGCACACCGCAAACTGCTGGAAAAACACCCCGACCTGCTGCTGATCCTGGTGCCGCGTCACCCGGAACGCTTCCCGACCGCCAAAGAGCTGGTGCAGAAGGCCGGCTTCAGCTACACCCTGCGCAGCAGCGGCGAAATCCCGTCCGGCAGCACCCAGGTGGTGATCGGCGATACCATGGGCGAGCTGATGCTGCTGTACGGCATCGCCGATCTGGCCTTTGTCGGCGGCAGTCTGGTGGAACGCGGCGGGCACAACCCGCTGGAAGCCGCCGCGCACGCCATCCCGGTGCTGATGGGCCCGCATACCTTCAACTTCAAAGACATCTGCGCCAAGCTCTCGCAGGCCGAAGGCCTGATCACCGTGACCGACGTGGATTCGCTGGTGAAGGAAGTGGAAACCCTGCTGACCGACGAAGACTACCGGCGCTACTACGGCCGCCATGCGGTGGAAGTGTTGTATCAGAATCAGGGAGCGTTGCAGCGCCTGCTGCAGCTGCTGGAACCGCACCTGCCGCCCCGGAGTCACTGAATGAGCAGCCGCAAAAGCCTGTCGGTGGTGATGATCGCCAAAAACGAAGCCGGGCTGTTGCCGGACTGTCTGCGTTCGGTCGAATGGGCCGATGAAATCATCGTGCTGGACTCCGGCAGCGAGGACGACAGCGTCGCCGTCGCCGAAGGCCTGGGCGCCAAAGTCTTCACGCACACCGACTGGCAAGGGTTCGGCAAGCAGCGTCAGCTGGCGCAAAGCTATGCCAGCCATGACTACGTTTTGATGATCGACGCCGACGAACGCGTCACGCCCGAGCTGCGGCAATCCATCGAGCGGGTGTTGAATGCGCCGGACGACGGCGCCGTCTACAGCTGTGCGCGGCGCAACCTGTTTCTAGGCCGCTTCATGCGCCACAGCGGCTGGTATCCCGACCGCGTCAACCGCCTGTACGCCAACCAACGCTATCGTTATAACGACGATCTGGTGCACGAATCGCTGAACATCGGCGGCGCCAAAGTGATCCCCCTCAGCGGCGATATGCTGCACCTGACCTGCCGCGACTTCTTCGCCTTCCAGCGCAAACAGCTGCGCTACGCCGAAGAGTGGGCCACGCAGCGCCACCGGGCCGGCAAGCGCTGCGGCTACCTGTCCATCCTGACCCACACGCTCGGCGCCTTCGTCAAAACCTGGCTGCTGCGCGCCGGCTTCCTGGATGGCAAACAAGGGTTGCTGTTAGCGGTGGTCAACGCGCAATATACCTTCAATAAATATGCCGCATTATGGGCATTGGGCCGCAACTACTCAGAGAAGTGAATCATGACCAGCAAAGCCATCTATCCCGGGACCTTCGATCCCATGACCAACGGCCACCTGGATTTAGTGACGCGCGCGTCACTGATGTTCGATCACGTGATTCTGGCCATCGCCGCCAGCCCGAGCAAAAAGCCGCTGTTCAGCCTGGATGAACGCGTGGCGTTGGCGACGCAGGTCACCTCGCATCTGGACAATGTGGAAGTGCTGGGCTTCAGCGAGCTGATGGCGCACTTCGCCGCTCACCAAAATGCCAATATCCTGGTGCGCGGCCTGCGTGCGGTGTCTGACTTTGAATACGAATTGCAGCTGGCGAACATGAACCGCCATTTGATGCCGACGCTGGAAAGCGTGTTCCTGATGCCTTCCGAAGAGTGGTCGTTCATCTCCTCCTCACTGGTGAAGGAGGTCGCCCGTCACGGCGGCGATATCGCGCCTTTCCTGCCTGACGTGGTCACCCAGGCACTGATGGCGAAGCTCGCCGCCGAGTAATGCTCAGCGCTGGCAGCGGCGGCAAAAGAAGGTGCTGCGCTGCCCGTGCTTGGCGGATTCGATCGGCGTGCCGCACGCGCGGCACGGTTCTCCCGCCCGCCCGTAAACCTGCAGCTCCTGTGCGAAATACCCCGGTTTGCCGTCCGACTGCAAAAAGTCGCGCAATGTCGTGCCGCCCTGCTCGATAGAGCGCTGCAACACCGCCTTGATGGTCTTCACCAGCAGTTCCGCTTCGGCTTTGCTCAAGGATCCCGCCGGACGATCGGGCAAGATCCCGGCGCTGAACAGCGATTCGCTGGCGTAAATATTGCCGACCCCGACCACCAGCTTGTTATCCATCAGCCACGGTTTAATCAACGTGCGCTTATTGCGTGATTTTTCATACAGGTAGTCGCCGTTGAATGCTTCGCTCAGCGGTTCCGGCCCCAGGTGCGCCAACACGCTGCTGGTCGCCAAATCTTCGCACCACAGCCAGGCGCCGAAACGGCGCGGATCGGTATAGCGCAGGATCATGCCGTTGCTGATCACCAGATCGACGTGGTCGTGTTTGCCGGCTTCATCTTCGTTTTCCTCGCGCAGCATGCGCAAGCTGCCCGACATGCCCAGGTGCACGATAATCCAACCGTTCTCCAGCTCGATCAGCAGGTATTTAGCCCGGCGCTGCACGCTGAGCACCGGCCGATCGCTCAGCGTCAGGATCTGCTCGGAAACCGGCCAGCGCAGGCGCGCGTTGCGCACCACCGCATACTGAATGCTGTGGCCGACAAGATAAGGCTCTATACCGCGTCTGCTCGTCTCAACTTCCGGTAATTCAGGCATCTGGCTTCCCCTCCGACGTTTTCTACCCTTTATAAAACAAAAAACCCGGCCAAGGCCGGGTTTTTCATTAATCCACTAAAATTATTTAATTTTAGCTTCTTTGTATACTACGTGCTGACGGACAACTGGATCGAATTTCTTCAGTTCCAATTTTTCCGGCTTAGTACGCTTGTTCTTCGTGGTGGTATAGAAGTGACCAGTACCAGCAGAAGAAACCAGCTTGATCTTCTCGCGAACACCTTTAGCCATGATTCAGTTCCTTAATACTTCTCACCACGGGCACGCAGATCGGCCAGAACCGTCTCAATACCCTTCTTATCGATAACACGCATACCTTTAGCAGATACACGCAGAGTTACAAAGCGCTTCTCAGCCTCAACCCAAAAACGGTGTGAGTGCAGGTTAGGCAGAAAACGGCGTTTGGTCGCGTTCATTGCGTGGGAACGGTTGTTACCGCTCACCGGGCGCTTGCCAGTAACTTGGCAGACTCGGGACATGTCTATTCTCCAAAAATCAAATCAGCTCGAGCTTCGTATAGGGTATGGCCGCCTCGTCAGGCTTTTAGAGCCCATCTCAGCAAACTTCATACTGAGGAGACTCTCGTCATCAGGTAGAAACCACACATCAGGTCAGAAACCTGCTGAGATAGGCTCTTGCGCCAAACCCAAGATTCTCAAAGGTGGCGTAGTATACGCTCTGAAGCGTAAGTGCTCAAGTCCCGAACAGCTAAAGATCCCACAAGGATCGCGAAAAAATCGCTTAAAGCCATCCGCGCTCGGCAAAAGAGACGCATTCACCCCGACCGATCACCAAATGATCAAGCACTCGGATCTCCAATAACTGACAGGCTTTCACCACCTGTTCCGTTATCAAACGGTCGGCATGACTGGGTTCAGCCTTACCCGAAGGGTGATTATGCGCGAGAATCAGCGCGGCGGCATTAGCCTTCAACGCTTCGCGCACAATTTCTCTCGGGTAGACGACGACGCTGCTGATGGTACCAGCAAACATCTCCTGATGGCGAATAACCCGGTGCTGATTGTCTAAAAACAATACCAAAAAGACCTCTCGCTCGCGATGCGCCAGCAGGCTTTGCAGATAATGCTGGGTGACGCGCGGATTGAGCATGGCGTTTTCCTGCGACAAATGGCTGGAAAAGAAGCGCAGCGCCAGCTCGGCAATCGCCTGCAGCTGCGTATAGCTGGCGTCCCCCAGGCCTTTTTGGCTGCAAAAAGCCTGATGATCGGCCGACATCAGGTGATAAAGCGAGCCGAACCGGCGCAGCAGCTGCTCCGCCAGCTGCATCACGTGCACGCCGGGCAGCCCGGTACGCAAGAAAATGGCCAACAGTTCTGCGTCGGACAGCGCCGCCGCCCCCTGCATCAACAGCTTTTCACGCGGCGCCAGCGCGCCCGGCCAGCACGCCACAATCGGGTTGCTCATCGTGTTCCTCCCTGAAAGGGCTACAGCATGCCATGTGCTGCCCGGCGCGTTCGACAGGTGTTTGATAACATTGCGAAGTGTTTCGCAAAGCACAATGTAACGCCCTGCAGCCATTGCGGAATCGCTCATCTGAACGGCGGATATGCTAAAATGGCGCATCTTTCGGCTTTCAATCGGACAATGATGATGACGGGACTTTCCGGCAAACATATTGTGCTTGGCATCAGCGGCGGCATCGCCGCCTACAAATGCCCAGAGCTGGTGCGCCGCCTGCGCGACAGGGGCGCAGAAGTGCGCGTGGTGATGACCCACGCCGCCAAGGCGTTCATTACGCCACTGACGCTGCAGGCCGTTTCCGGCTACCCAGTGTCCGACGATCTGTTGGATCCCGCCGCCGAAGCCGCCATGGGCCACATTGAGCTCGGCAAGTGGGCGGATCTGGTGATTCTGGCGCCGGCGACCGCCGATCTGCTGGCGCGCGTCGCCGCCGGCATGGCCAACGATCTGCTGACCACCGTCTGCCTGGCGACCGACGCCCCTATCGCCGCCGCCCCGGCCATGAACCAGCAGATGTATCGCGCCGCCGCCACGCAGGCCAACCTGCAAACGCTGCAGGCGCGCGGCATGCTGCTCTGGGGGCCGGACAGCGGCAGCCAGGCCTGTGGCGACGTCGGCCCGGGCCGCATGCTGGATCCGCTGGACATCGTCGACCTGGCGAACGCGCATTTCTCCGCCCCGCAGGATCTGCAACATTTACAGGTTATGATCACCGCCGGCCCGACGCGTGAGGCGCTGGATCCGGTACGTTTCATCAGCAATCACAGCTCCGGCAAAATGGGCTTCGCCATTGCCCGCGCCGCCGCCGCCCGCGGCGCGCAGGTGACGCTGATCGCCGGGCCGGTCAGCCTGCCGACGCCGCCATCGGTCACCCGAGTGGACGTCACCAGTGCGCTGGAGATGGAGCAGGCGGTGCAACAGCGCGCCGCGCAGCAGCAGATTTTCATCTCCTGCGCCGCCGTGGCCGACTACCGCCCCGAGCAGATCGCCGATGAAAAAATAAAAAAACAGGGTGATGAAATCGTCCTCAAGATGGTAAAAAACCCCGATATCGTCGCCGGCGTGGCGGCGATGACCAAAAATCGACCGTTTGTCGTGGGGTTTGCCGCCGAAACCCAGAATGTGGAAGAATACGCGCGGCAAAAACTGGCGCGTAAGAAGCTGGATTTGATTTGCGCTAACGATGTATCGCTTGCAGAGCACGGGTTCAACAGCGACACCAATGCCCTGCATCTTTTTTGGCAGGATGGAGAAAAGCGCCTGGCGCTGAGCGACAAGGCACTCCTTGGCCAACGTTTAATAGACGAGATAGTCAGCCGTTATGATGAAAAAAATCGACGTTAAGATCCTCGACCCGCGCATCGGTCAGGATTTCCCGCTACCGACCTACGCCACGCCGGGCTCCGCCGGTCTCGACCTGCGCGCCTGCCTGGACAGCGCGGTGGAGCTGGCGCCGGGTGAAACCACGCTGTTGCCTACCGGCCTCGCGATCCACATCGCCGACGCCGGCCTGGCGGCGGTGATCCTGCCGCGCTCCGGCCTGGGCCACAAGCACGGCGTCGTGCTGGGCAACCTGGTCGGCCTGATCGACTCCGATTATCAGGGCCAGCTGATGGTGTCCGTTTGGAACCGCGGCCAGAAACACTTCACCATCGAGCCGGGCGAACGTATCGCGCAGATGGTCTTCGTGCCGGTGGTGCAGGCCGAATTCAACCTGGTGGAAGAGTTCGACAGCAGCGAGCGCGGCGAAGGCGGCTTCGGCCACTCGGGGCGCCACTAAGCGCCACCCAATGCACGATGGCCGGCAGGGAAACGTCGCCTGAACCTTGCCTTTCCGGGGAGAAGGATGTCTCTGCGGCAAGGTTTTACCGCGACAATTGCAGCGCACACCAGGCAGCGCGGAAAAAGGCCGTTAAGGCCGCTGACCCCAGCATCGTAAAAAAGCTATCACATAAGCCGCACAGAGCCTGCTCTGCAGCGGCCGGTGCGCGGGTTTCCGTCAGTTAAGTTTTAGCAAGGGTCTAATCAGACATGGCAGAAAAAGAAAAGACGAAAAGGAATCGGCGCGAGGAAATATTGCAGGCGTTAGCCCAGATGCTGGAGTCCAGCGACGGCAGCCAACGCATCACCACCGCCAAGCTCGCCGCGAACGTGGGTGTTTCTGAAGCTGCGCTGTATCGGCATTTCCCCAGCAAGACACGGATGTTCGACAGCCTGATCGAGTTTATCGAAGACAGCCTGATCACCCGCATCAACCTGATCTTGCAGGACGAGAAAGAGACGTTTAATCGTCTGCGCCTGATTTTACTGCTGATTCTGGGCTTTGCGGAACGCAACCCGGGGCTGACGCGCATCATGACCGGCCACGCGCTGATGTTTGAACAGGATCGCCTGCAGGGCCGCATCAACCAGCTGTTCGAACGCATCGAGGCGCAGCTGCGCCAGGTGTTGAAAGAGCGTAAATTGCGCGAAGGAAAAGGCTTTATCGTCGATGAAACGCTGCTGGCGAGCCAGCTGCTGGCCTTCTGCGAAGGCATGTTGTCGCGCTATGTGCGTTCGGAATTCCGCTATCGCCCAACGCAGGAATTTGACGCCCGCTGGCCGCTGTTGGCGGCCCAGCTGCAATAAAGATAACGCCGGGCATGCCCGGCGTTTTTACTTACACCCCGTACTGCTCGCGGTAAGCGCGCACCGCCGCCAGGTGGTCCGCCATTTCCGGTTTCTCTTCCAGATAGGCAATCAGGTCCTTCAGCGTCACGATTGAAATCACCTTGCAGTGATAGTCGCGTTCCACTTCCTGAATGGCGGAGATATCCGCGCGGCCGCGTTCCTGACGGTCGAGGGAGATCAGCACGCCCGCCAGCGAAGCGCCGCTGGCGCCGATGATTTCCATCGACTCGCGGATCGCGGTGCCGGCGGTGATCACATCGTCTACCAACATCACGCGCCCCTGCAGCGGGCTGCCTACCAGCGAACCGCCTTCGCCGTGGGTCTTGGCTTCCTTGCGGTTGAAGCAGTAAGGCACGTCGCGCTCATGGTGTTCCGCCAACGCCACCGCCGTGGTGGTGGCAATAGGAATGCCTTTATAGGCCGGGCCAAACAGCAGGTCGAAATCGATGCCGGAGTCCATCAGGGCTTCGGCGTAGAAGCGCCCCAACAGCGCAAGATCGCGCCCGGTATTAAACAGGCCGGCATTGAAGAAATACGGGCTGGTGCGGCCGGACTTCAGGGTGAACTCGCCGAATTTCAATACCTGCTTGTTAAGCGCGAACTCGATAAACTGGCGCTGATAGGCTTTCATTACTGCTTCTCCTCGTCTGAATCTGCTTGGGTCTTGTCATTACTGCCGCCCGATCGCCGGGCATAAAAAAGGCGACTTCTGAGTCGCCTTAAAAAATCAGTCCGCCAGCGCCGCTTTCTGCGCCTGGAAGATGGTTTCGATGCCCCCTCGGGCCAGCGCCAATAGCGCCAACAGCTCATCGTGGCTGAACGGCTCGCCTTCGGCGGTACCCTGCACTTCAATCATGCGGCCATCTTCCATCATCACTACGTTCATGTCGGTTTCCGCCGCGGAATCCTCCACATACTCCAGATCGCACAGCGCTTCGCCATTGACGATGCCGACGGAAACCGCCGCCACCATGCCCTTCATCGGGTTGGCTTTCAGCTTGCCGTTGGCCACCAGCGTGTTCAGCGCATCGGCCAGCGCCACGCAGGCGCCGGAGATGGAGGCGGTGCGGGTACCGCCGTCGGCCTGCAGTACGTCGCAGTCGAGGGTGATGGTGAATTCACCGAGCTTTTTCAGATCCACCGCGGCGCGCAGCGAGCGCGCGATCAGGCGCTGGATCTCCAGCGTGCGGCCACCCTGCTTGCCTTTGGCGGCTTCACGGGCATTGCGGCTGTGGGTGGAGCGCGGCAGCATACCGTACTCGGCGGTGATCCAACCCTGCCCCTGGCCTTTCAGGAAGCGCGGAACGCCCTCTTCTACCGTGGCGGTGCACAAGACTTTGGTATCGCCAAACTCAACCAGCACTGAACCTTCAGCGTGTTTGGTATAGTGACGGGTCAGTGTCAGGGGGCGAACTTGCTGTGGTGCTCTGCCTGCAGGACGCATGGGCTCTCTCCGGCTTCAAATCAACTATTGGCTGCGCATTATACGGGCTTCGTGACGTAATGCCTATCCTGCCCGCAGCCGCGACGCTATAATCGCCCCATCTTTTCCTATTACGGGTACGCATCAATGATCCGCAGCATGACCGCCTACGCCCGGCGTGAAATCAAGGGTGAATGGGGCAGCGCAGCCTGGGAGCTGCGTTCCGTTAACCAGCGCTACTTAGAAACCTACATCCGCCTGCCGGAACAATTCCGCAGCTTGGAGCCGGTGATCCGTGAACGTATCCGTGGCCGCCTGACCCGCGGCAAAGTCGAATGCAACCTGCGTTTCGAACTGGATCCAAGCGCGCAAAGCTCGCTGATCCTGAACGAAAAACTGGCCAAACAGCTGGTTGAAGCCGCCAACTGGGTGAAAATGCAGAGCGACGAAGGGGAAATCAACCCGATCGACGTGCTGCGCTGGCCGGGCGTGATGTCCGCGCAGGAGCAGGATCTGGACGCCATCAGCGCCGAGCTGATGCAGGCGCTGGACGGCGCGCTGGATGACTTCATCGTCGCACGCGAAAGCGAAGGCGCCGCGCTGAAAACGCTGATCGAACAACGCCTCGACGGCGTCAGCGCCGAAGTGGTCAAAGTGCGCGCCCAGATGCCGAACATCCTGCAATGGCAGCGCGAACGCCTGGTCAGCAAGTTGGAAGAGGCGCAGGTACAGCTGGAAAACACCCGCCTGGAGCAGGAGCTGGTGCTGATGGCGCAGCGCATCGACGTCGCCGAAGAGCTGGATCGTCTGGAAGCGCACGTGAAAGAGACGCACAACATCCTGAAGAAGAAAGAAGCCGTCGGCCGCCGCCTCGACTTCATGATGCAGGAGTTCAACCGCGAATCGAACACCCTGGCCTCCAAGTCGATCAATGCCGACGTCACCGCTTCCGCCATCGAGCTGAAAGTGCTGATCGAGCAAATGCGCGAGCAGATCCAGAACATCGAGTGATCCTGCCCCGCACGCCATCAAGCCCGCGCCAAGCGGGCTTTTTTATGGCTGCAGATCAGCGATAGGCGGCCGCCTGTTCCTCACCGATCAGCCCCATTTTCTGCAGCTGCACCGCAATGCTCCAGGTTGAGCGTTCAAACTCATCGCTCAGCGCTTCCAGCGTCGCCCCGGCCACATGGCTCTCGCGCAGCCGCAGCTTTTCCTCTTCCGGCCAAGGGAAGTAGGCATTGGCCGGCCGCCCCTCGGCCAGATTCTTCTGCCGCTTCTCCTCCGGCGTCAGCCGGGCTTTTTTCTGCAGTTCGGCTTCACCGTCGAACTCGTTGGCCAACGCGAACAGCAGGCGGATAGCCTCCGGCGCGCAGGCCGCCGAAGCCGGTCTCAACAGCTCACCGGTGTCGGGATTAACCCCGTTGGCCAGCGCCCTGAGCAACGTGCCGGTATTCATTGTTCGCCTCCTTATCCGAGAAGATGCGCCGGTCGTGGCGCCTTGTTCAGGCATTTTTCTTTGCCTCCCTCGAGAAAACCACGCTTTACGCCATGAAAAAGCACCAGTTGCGAGCCAGATTCCAGGCGTTTGCACGCGAGTGACAGTGATTGCATCAGGTTGCGAGCCGGCAGGCCCCTGGGGAACCGACTCACCGGGAAGCTTATGAAAAACTGCCGGACAGCGCGTGTGGATGACATTTGGCAAGATATCCCGCATGCCATAAGTATTTTGTTCTAATTATCACGCAAGGTAATGAAAGGACGTCGATGCTGTGGCTAAATGTGTTTTTTCTCTGCCCGTGAACCGTACGGACCGTTTATGCCACAAATTCTGCAATTTATTATGGCTCTGGTGGTGATCATCGCCCTGGCGCTGCTGGTCAGCAATAATCGCAAGAAAATCCGCCTGCGCTATATCATCCAGCTGCTGGTGATCGAAGGCGCGCTGGCCTATTTCTTCCTGCACTCCGCCAGCGGGCTCAGCGTGATCAAACACGTCGCCGGCTTCTTCGACACCCTGCTCGCCTACGCCGCCCAAGGATCGGAGTTCGTGTTCGGCGGCATGAGCAAGGATGGCCTGGCGTTCATCTTCCTCGGCGTTTTGTGCCCTATCATCTTTATTTCCGCCCTGATCGGCATTTTGCAGCATTTCCGCATCCTGCCGCTGATCATCCGCCTGGTCGGCACCCTGCTATCCAAGGTCAACGGCATGGGCAAGCTGGAGTCGTTCAACGCCGTCAGCACGCTGGTGCTGGGGCAGTCGGAGAACTTCATCGCCTATAAAGGCATCATCGGCGATATCTCGCCGCGCCGCATGTACACCATGGCCGCGACCGCCATGTCGACGGTATCGCTCTCCATCGTCGGCGCCTACATGTCGATGATCGACGCGCAGTACGTGGTGGCGGCATTGATCCTTAATATGTTCAGCACCTTCATCATTCTGTCGATCATCAACCCGTATCAGGTCGAAGACGAGCCGGAGCTGAAGCTGAACAAACTGCATGAAGATCAGAGCTTCTTCGAAATGTTGGGCGAGTACATTCTGGCCGGCTTCAAGATTGCGATGATCATCGCGGCGATGCTGATCGGCTTTATCGCGCTGATCTCCGCCGTCAATGCGCTGTTCTCCGCGGTGCTCGGCATCAGCTTCCAGCAGATCCTCGGCTATGTGTTCTATCCGCTGGCCTGGCTGATCGGCATCCCGGCGGAGGAGGCCCTGAAGGCGGGCAGCATCATGGCGACCAAGCTGGTGGCCAACGAATTCGTGGCGATGATTGAGCTGAAGAAAATCGCGGCGGAGCTGTCGCCGCGCGGGCTAGGTATTCTGTCGGTGTTCCTGGTGTCGTTCGCCAACTTCGCCTCCATCGGCATCGTCGCCGGCGCCATCAAGGGGCTGAACGAGCAGCAAGGCAACGTAGTTTCCCGTTTTGGCCTGAAGCTGGTTTATGGCTCGACGCTGGTGAGCCTGCTGTCAGCGGCCATCGCCGGCCTGGTGCTGTAATCCCCACTCCCGGCCGCATGGCCGGGAGTTCGCTTTAAAACGCCACGCACACCGGCGCATCCACCCGCATCACCGAATCCTGCGCAAACTGCTGCTTATAGCCGCTGCGCAGCGCCTCGATATTCGCCTCGCTCTCTTTGCCCGGCGCATGGATCAACAGCAGCGCCTTGCTGTTCTCGCGCGCCAGCTTGCCGTCGTGGCCCAGCCACTGCCCTTTGGCATCAAAGACCGTCAGCCCGTCTTTAAAACGCGGCGTCACCTGGCTGTCGACGAAGGTTTGCCACTCGGCGGCGGTGATCGCCGGCCCCGCCGGGCGATTCAGGCCGAAGTAGAGCGTTGTTTGCATCATCGGATCGCCGGTGTGGCAAGCCGGAGCGGGCGACACAGCCTGATGGCCTGGCGCCACGCAGCCGCTCAGCAGCAGGGCGGCCACCACGGCGCCGGCGGCCAGTTTCGGGGAGTTTTTCATCTGCAGTCTCGGTTTCTCGGTTGAAGGATTAGCTGCAAAAAGCATAGTCAGCGATGGAAACCAGCGCGAAATTTCTAATGCTTTCATCAACAGCCAGATGTTAAAAAAGGCTGGTTATCGGCAATAAAAACGGAGTTTGGATTAGCTAAATTAATCCGAAACACCATCGGTGAAAAAAACTCAGTGGCGCGCGCCATCGGCGGCGATTACCCTGCCGGCCATCATTCTGACGCAAGTACGCTGTGAATCCCTTATGTTACTGAGCATCCTTTATATCATCGGCATCACCGCCGAAGCCATGACCGGCGCGCTGGCGGCCGGCCGCCGCCAAATGGACATGTTCGGCGTGATCATCATCGCTTCGGTCACGGCGATCGGCGGCGGGTCGGTGCGCGATATGCTGCTCGGGCATTTTCCATTGGGCTGGGTCAAACACCCGGAATACATCGTCATCGTCGCGATAGCGGCGATCGTCACCACCTGGGTGGCCCCCCTGATGCGCCATCTGCGCCGCCTGTTCCTGGTGCTCGACGCCGTCGGCCTGATCGTCTTCTCCATCATCGGCGCGCAGGTGGCGCTGGATATGGGGCACAGCGCGATTATCGCCGCCATCGCCGCGGTGATCACCGGCGTCTTCGGCGGGGTGCTGCGCGATATGTTCTGCAACCGTATCCCGCTGGTTTTCCAGAAAGAGATCTACGCCGGCATCTCCTTCAGCGCCGCCTGGCTGTATATCGGCCTGCAGCACCTCAGCCTGCCGCACAATCTGGTGGTGATCCTCACGCTGGTCGCCGGCCTGAGCGCGCGCCTGCTCGCCCTGCGCTTCCGCCTCGGCCTGCCGGTGTTCAACTACCAGCATCCGGATCACTGATCGTCCGGCAGCATGTACCGCGCCAGATAATCCACGAACACCCGGACTTTCGGCAACATGTGCCGGTTAGAGGGCCACACGGCAGAAAACGCGCCGCGCTCGGGCGTGCTGTCTTGCAGCACCGCCGTCAGCTGCCCGCTGCGCAGGGCCTGGCTCAAAGTGAAATCCGGCAGGTAGGCGATGCCCAATCCCTGCTGCGCCGCATGGATTAGCGCCTCAACACCGCTGAAACTCATCGTCACCGGCAACCTTAACGACAACGCCTCATCGTCGGCGCTCAGCCGCCACGCCTGCAACTGCTGCCCGCCCGGGAAGCGATAACGCAAACAAGCATGCTCGAGCAGATCCGCCGGTTTCAACGGCGTTCCGCGCCGGCGGAAGTAGTCCGGCGCGCCGACCAAAACCTGGCGAAACGGTCCAAGACGCCGCGCCATCAGGCGGGAATCAGCCAGCTCTCCGCCGCGAACCGCCACATCAACGCCCTCGGCGATCAGATCCGCGATGCGATCGTTGAAGTCCACATCCAACTCAATCTCAGGATAACGCGCGGTAAAATCAGCCAACAGCGGCACCAGCATGCGGTAACCGATGGCGGGCATGCTGACGCGCAGCTTGCCGCGCGGCGCCTCTGAAATACGTGCCATCTCGGCTTCAGCGTTCTCGATGTCACTAACAATACGCCGGCAGCGTTCGTAAAATAGCGCCCCTTCCTCCGTCAAATTGATGCGCCGGGTGCTGCGGTTGAACAGCCTAACGCCCAACGACGCCTCCAGCCGCGCCACGCTTTTACCCACCGCCGAGGCCGACACCCCCAATCGCTCCCCAGCAGCGACAAAGCTGCACGATTCGGCAGCGCGAACAAACGCCAGCAGCCCGCTCAAACTTTCCATATGGCCCCCATTAGAGCGTTTTTGTCCTGAAAGTGTGGAATTCAGCCTTATTTTTAACCTATTCAGTCTTATTTATCATCCATACCCATCGAAACCACCGCATCAGGAATCGCCCATGAACGCTCATCCATCCCGGAATGTGCCCCCGCAGCGCTGGCTCATACTCTTTTCCGTGTGTCTCGCGGGCCTGATCATGCCGCTGAGCTTTACCGGCCCCGCAGTCGCGCTCACCGCAATCGCCAAAGATTTGGGCGGCGGACTGGTCGCGCTCAGTTGGGTCACCAACGCGTTTATGCTGACCTTCGGTTGCAGCCTGATGCTCGCCGGAGCGCTCGCCGATCGTTTTGGCCGCAAGCGCGTGTTTATCTGTGGATTGGCGGCGCTCGCGCTCAGCGCTCTGCTCATGAGCGCGGCGCAAGACATTATGTCCTTCGACGCGATACGCGCGCTGCAAGGCATCTCCGCCGCGGCCGCACTGGCCGGCGGAACCGCAAGCCTGGCCCAGGTATTTAACGGGCCGGAGAGAAGCAAGGCCTTCAGCCTACTGGGCACCACGTTCGGCATCGGGCTGGCATTCGGTCCGCTGCTGGCCGGCACGCTGACGCAGCTCTTCGGCTGGCGCGCGCTTTTTCTCTGCCTGGCGCTGCTCAGCGCCATTGCGTTGTTCAGCGGCCAGCGCGATATGCCCGAATCGCGCGATCCCGCCGCCTCTCGCCTCGATTGGCCCGGCGCCATCGTCTTTACGCTGGCGCTGTCGCTGTTGACTTACGCCGTGCTGCTGGCGCCCGACAGCGGCTGGAGCAGCGCGCAAGTCATTAGGCCGCTGACCGGCGCGCTGCTGTTTATGCTGGCTTTTATCCTGATTGAACGCCGCACCGCTCGGCCGATGCTCGATCTGTCGCTGTTTCGCTACCCGCGCTTTGTCGGCGTACAGCTGTTGGCGGCAGCGCCGGCCTATTCGTACGTGGTGTTGCTGGTGCTGCTTCCCCTCCGATTTATCGGCATCGAGGGTTACGGCACCGTGGAAACCGGCATGATGATGCTGACGTTGTCCGCACCAATGCTGGCGCTGCCGCTGCTGACCGGGGCATTCGCTCACCGCTTTTCCGCCGGCGCCGTTTCCAGCCTAGGCTTGTTGATTTGCGCCGCCGGGCTGGCATGGCTGGCGTACTATGCGCCGGGGCAATCGCTCGCGCGGTTACTGCTGCCGATGCTGACCATCGGTTGCGGCATCAGCTTGCCCTGGGGATTGATGGACGGTTTAGCCGTCAGCGTCGTGCCACGAGAGCGAGCGGGCATGGCGACCGGCATTTTCAGCACCGTTCGCGTCGCGGGGGAAGGCATTGCATTGGCGATCGTCGGTGCCCTGTTGGCCTTGTTGGTTGGGCGCCATCTCGCTCCCCCAACCGCAAACGCCGCCGGCGCGCACGCCCTGGCCATGGGGGATATGCCGCGGGCGACCGCCCTGCTCAATGCGGACGCCGCACGGCTGAAGCACGCCTACGAACTGGCTTTCCAGAATCTGCTGTACCTACTCGCCCTGACGACGCTGGCGTCCGCCGTCATTATCTTTCTCTTTCTCCGCCACCCCGCACGGGAAACCCCTTCGTCCGCCCCACGCATTACCGACGCGCCGCAATCTGACATGGCCTCGCCGCCGAGGCCAAAACAGCTGAAATGTTGCCCTTCGACGCGCAAATTCGCTCATTCGCCGCTTTTTCCGCGCAAAGCGGCGGGCAAAATGCGAGCTAACGCTGCACCCGGCGCGTTAGCCGTGTATACTGTGCGGAGAAAATACACATCCGCTGTTATTGGCATATCAACCGTTATCAACGAACATCATCATGGCTCAAGGCACGCTTTATATTGTCTCTGCTCCCAGTGGCGCAGGTAAATCAAGTCTGATTCAGGCTTTGTTAAAGACGCAACCGCTGTACGACACGCAGGTTTCGGTTTCGCACACCACGCGCGACAGCCGCCCGGGTGAAAATCACGGCGAACACTATTTCTTCGTCTCGAAAGACGAATTCCGCCGGATGATCGAGCAGGACGCGTTTCTTGAGCACGCCGAAGTGTTCGGCAACTATTACGGCACCTCGCGCGCCGCCATCGAACAAGTGTTGGCGACCGGCGTAGACGTGTTTCTGGATATCGACTGGCAGGGCGCGCAGCAAATCCGCGCCAAAATGCCGCAGGCGCGCAGCATCTTCATTCTGCCGCCGTCGAAGGAAGAACTGGGCCGCCGCCTGCGCGGGCGCGGGCAGGATTCCGAAGAGGTAATCGCCAAGCGCATGGCTCAGGCCGTGGCGGAAATGACGCATTATGCGGAGTACGATTACCTGATTGTGAACGATGATTTCGATCTGGCGCTGTCCGATCTGAAGACCATCATTCGCGCCGAACGCCTGCGTTTGGGCCGCCAGTTGCTGCGGCATGACGCTTTAATCAGCAAACTATTGGCAGACTGAAGGCAGTTTCAGTATCATGCCCAGTCTTTTCGTCACCTGTGGAGTAGCACAAATATGGCACGCGTAACTGTTCAAGACGCTGTAGAGAAAATTGGTAACCGTTTTGACCTGGTGTTGGTCGCTGCTCGTCGGGCGCGTCAGATCCAGACCGGCGGCAAAGATGCACTGGTTCCGGAAGAGAACGACAAGTACACCGTTATCGCCCTGCGCGAAATCGAAGAAGGCCTGATCACCAGCCAGATCCTCGACGTGCGTGAGCGCCAGGAACAGCAAGAGCAGGAAGCCGCAGAGATTCAAGCGGTTACCGCGATTGCTGAAGGTCGTCGTTAATTAGACTGCGAGTCCGCCTTGTACCTGTTTGAAAGCCTGAATCTGCTGATTCAACGTTACCTGCCCGAGGAGCAGATTAAGCGCCTCAAACAGGCATACCTCGTCGCGCGCGACGCGCACGAGGGCCAGACACGCTCCAGCGGTGAGCCTTACATTACTCACCCGGTCGCCGTGGCCTGCATTCTGGCGGAAATGCGTCTCGATCACGAGACGCTGATGGCGGCATTGCTGCACGACGTCATCGAAGACACCCCAGCCACCTATCAAGATATGGAACAGCTGTTCGGCAAGAGCGTCGCCGAACTGGTTGAGGGCGTCTCCAAGCTCGACAAGCTGAAGTTCCAGGACAAGAAAGAAGCGCAGGCGGAAAACTTCCGCAAGATGATCATGGCGATGGTGCAGGATATCCGCGTCGTGCTGATCAAGCTGGCCGACCGTACGCACAACATGCGCACCCTCGGTTCGCTGCGCCCCGACAAACGCCGGCGCATCGCGCGTGAAACCCTGGAAATCTACAGCCCGCTCGCCCACCGTCTGGGTATTCATCACCTGAAGACCGAGCTGGAAGAGCTGGGCTTCGAGGCGCTGTACCCGAACCGCTATCGCGTGATCAAGGAAGTGGTGAAAGCCGCGCGCGGCAACCGCAAAGAGATGATTCAAAAAATCCTCTCCGAGATCGAAGGGCGGCTGACCGAAGCCGGCATCGCCTGCCGCGTCAGCGGGCGGGAAAAACACCTCTACTCCATCTACCTCAAGATGCACCTCAAAGAACAGCGTTTCCATTCCATCATGGATATCTACGCGTTCCGGGTGATCGTGAAAGAGGTCGATACCTGCTACCGCGTGCTCGGCCAGGTGCACAGCCTGTACAAACCACGCCCGGGGCGAGTGAAAGATTACATCGCCATTCCCAAGGCCAACGGCTATCAATCGCTGCATACCTCGCTGATCGGCCCGCACGGCGTGCCGGTCGAAGTGCAGATCCGCACCGAAGACATGGATCAGATGGCTGAGATGGGGGTGGCCGCGCACTGGGCTTACAAGGAAAGAGAACAGGGCGAAACCGGCACCACGGCGCAGATCCGCGCCCAGCGCTGGATGCAAAGCCTGCTGGAGCTGCAGCAAAGCGCCGGCAGTTCGTTTGAATTTATCGAGAGCGTCAAATCCGATCTGTTCCCGGATGAGATTTACGTTTTCACCCCGGAAGGCCGCATCGTCGAGCTGCCCGCCGGCGCCACGCCGGTCGATTTCGCCTATGCGGTGCATACCGATATCGGCCATGCCTGCGTCGGCGCGCGCGTCGATCGTCAGCCATACCCGCTGTCGCAGTCGCTGACCAGCGGCCAGACCGTCGAGATCATCACCGCACCGGGCGCACGGCCCAACGCCGCCTGGCTGAACTTCGTAGTCAGCTCGAAAGCGCGCGCCAAAATTCGCCAGATGCTGAAGAATCTCAAGCGCGACGACTCCGTTGGCCTCGGCCGCCGTCTGCTCAACCACGCGTTGGGCGGCAGCCGCAAGCTGGCCGAAATCCCGCAGGAAAACATTCAGCACGAGCTGGACCGCATGAAGCTGGCGACGCTGGACGATCTGCTGGCGGAAATCGGCCTCGGCAACGCCATGAGCGTGGTGGTGGCGAAGAACCTGCAGGGCGATCAGTCCAGCCTGGGCGCTTCCTCCGGCGTGCGTAACCTGGCCATCAAGGGCGCCGACGGGGTGTTGATCACCTTCGCCAAGTGCTGCCGTCCGATTCCGGGCGACCCGATTATCGCTCACGTCAGCCCGGGCAAAGGGCTGGTGATCCACCATGAATCCTGCCGCAATATTCGCGGCTATCAGAAAGAGCCTGAGAAGTTCATGGCGGTCGAGTGGGATAAAGAGACCGAGCAGGAGTTCATCGCCGAGATCAAGGTGGACATGTTCAACCACCAGGGCGCGCTGGCCAACCTGACGGCGGCGATCAACGCAGCCGAGTCCAATATTCAGAGCCTGAACACCGAAGAGAAAGACGGTCGGGTTTATAGCGCCTTTATCCGCTTGACCACCCGCGATCGCATCCATCTGGCAAACATCATGCGTAAAATCCGTATCATGCCGGATGTGATCAAAGTTAACCGCAACCGAAACTAGCGCTTATGAGTCCTGAACGCTATGCGCGGATTTGTGAAATGCTCGCGACCCGGCAGCCGGATTTGACGGTCTGCCTGGAGCAAGTGCACAAACCGCATAACGTCTCCGCCATTATCCGCACCGCCGACGCCGTCGGCGTGCATCAGATCCACGCCGTGTGGCCCACCACCCGCATGCGCACCCTGGTTTCCTCCGCCGCCGGCAGCAACAGCTGGGTCAGCGTCAAAACCCATCGCTCCATCGGCGACGCGGTCGGTCACCTGAAAGCGCAGGGCATGCAAATTCTGGCCACCAATCTGTCTGCGCGCGCGGTCGATTTCCGCGAGGTGGATTACACCCGGCCCACCTGCGTGCTGCTCGGCCAGGAAAAAACCGGCATCACCGAAGAAGCGCTGGCGCTGGCCGATCAGGACATCGTCATTCCGATGATCGGCATGGTGCAATCGCTCAACGTCTCCGTGGCCTCGGCACTGATCCTGTATGAAGCGCAGCGCCAGCGGCAGAACGCCGGCCTGTATCGCCGCGACAACAGCATGCTGGATGAAGAAGAGCAGCAGCGTCTGCTGTTCGAAGGTGGCTACCCGGTGCTGGCCAACGTGGCCAAGCGCAAAGGGCTGCCACGCCCGCAGATTGACGAGCAGGGCCAGGTGATCGCCAGCGCCGAATGGTGGGCGGCCATGCAGGCGACGGTGCGCAAATGAAAGGCCGCCTGCTGGATGCTGTCCCACTCACCACGCTTTCCGGGGTTGGCGCCAGCCAGGCGGGCAAACTGGCCAAGCTTGGCCTCGAGACCATTCAGGATCTGCTGCTGCACCTGCCGCTGCGCTACGAAGACCGCACTCGCCTCTACCCGATCAACGATCTGCTGCCGGGCATCTACGCCACGGTAGAAGGGGAAGTGCTGCGCAGCGACATCAGCTTCGGCCGCCGCCGCATGCTGACCTGCCAGATCAGCGACGGTACCGGCATCCTCACCATGCGGTTCTTCAACTTCAACGCCGCGATGAAGAACAGCCTGGCCACCGGCCGCCGCGTGACCGCCTACGGCGAGATCAAACGCGGCAACCACGGCGCGGAGATCATCCATCCGGAATACCGCATTCAGGGCGAAGCCAGCGAAGTCGAGCTGCAGGAGTCGCTGACGCCGGTCTACCCCACCACCGAAGGGGTGCGGCAAGCCACGCTGCGCAAGCTGACCGATCAGGCGCTGGAGCTGCTGGATACCTGCGCCATCGCCGAACTGCTGCCGTCGGAGCTGAGCGGCGGCCTGATGAGCCTGCCGCAGGCGCTGCACACCCTGCATCGCCCGCCGCCGGACATCCAGCTGGCGGATCTGGAGCTGGGCAAACACCCGGCGCAAAAACGCCTGATCCTCGAAGAGCTGCTGGCGCATAACCTCAGCATGCTGGCGGTGCGCGCCGGCGCCCAGAGTTACCAGGCGCAGCCGCTGCTGCCAGACGATCGGCTGAAAAACCGTTTTCTCGCCCAGCTGCCGTTCTCGCCGACCGGCGCGCAAACGCGCGTGGTGGCCGACATCGAAGCCGATATGCAAAAAGACTTCCCGATGATGCGACTGGTGCAGGGCGACGTCGGCTCCGGCAAAACGCTGGTGGCGGCGCTGGCGGCGCTGCGCGCTATCGCGCACGGCAAGCAGGTGGCGCTGATGGCGCCGACCGAGCTGCTGGCCGAGCAGCACGCCAACAATTTCCGCCAGTGGTTCGAACCGCTGGGGCTGGAGGTCGGCTGGCTGGCCGGCAAACAGAAAGGCAAGGCGCGCATCGCGCAGCAGGAGGCCATCGCCAGCGGTCAGGTGTCGATGGTGGTCGGCACCCACGCCATCTTCCAGGAGCAGGTGCAATTTAACGGCCTGGCGCTGGTGATCATCGATGAGCAGCACCGCTTCGGGGTGCATCAGCGGCTGGCGCTGTGGGAGAAAGGCGAAGAACAGGGCTTCCACGCCCATCAGCTGATCATGACCGCCACGCCGATCCCACGCACGCTGGCGATGACCGCCTATGCCGATCTCGATACCTCGGTCATCGACGAGCTGCCGCCGGGCCGCACGCCGGTGACCACCGTCGCCATTCCCGATACCCGCCGCGCCGACATCATTCAACGGGTGAAGAGCGCCTGTCTGGAAGAGGGGCGGCAGGCTTACTGGGTGTGCACGCTGATCGAAGAGTCCGAACTGCTGGAAGCGCAGGCGGCGGAAGCCACCTGGGAAGAATTGAAAACCGCGCTGCCGGAGCTGAAGGTGGCGCTGGTGCACGGCCGCATGAAAGCGCAGGAAAAGCAGGCGGTGATGCAGGCGTTTAAACAGGGCGAGCTGCAGCTGTTGGTCGCCACTACGGTGATCGAAGTCGGCGTCGACGTGCCGAACGCCAGCCTGATGATCATCGAAAACCCGGAGCGGCTGGGCCTGGCGCAGCTGCACCAGTTGCGCGGCCGCGTAGGACGCGGCGCCGTGGCCTCACACTGCGTGCTGCTGTACAAAACGCCGCTGAGCAAGACTGCGCAAACGCGCCTGCAGGTGCTGCGTGACAGCAACGACGGCTTCGTCATCGCGCAGCGCGATCTGGAGATCCGCGGCCCGGGCGAGCTGCTGGGCACCCGCCAGACCGGTAGCGCCGAATTCAAGGTGGCGGACCTGCTGCGCGACCAGGCGATGATCCCCGAAGTGCAGCGCGTCGCTCGCCATCTCCATCAGCACTATCCGGAGCACGCCCAGGCGCTGATAGAACGCTGGCTGCCGGAGAAGGCACGCTACTCCAACGCATAAAAAAGGGCGCCGCAGGCGCCCTTTTCATTATGACTCGCGATATCACCCCACCGCCGGGAACACCGGCAGCAGCAGATACAGCTTGATGACGATGGCATTGGCGATATCGATAAAGAACGCCCCCACCATCGGTACTACCAAAAACGCCACGTGCGACGGGCCGAAGCGATCGGTGATCGCCTGCATGTTGGCGATCGCCGTCGGCGTGGCGCCCATGCCGAAGCCGCAGTGGCCGGCAGCCAGCACCGCCGCGTCGTAGTTTTTACCCATCACCCGGTAGGTAACGAAGATCGCGTACAGCGCCATGACCAGCGTCTGCACCGCCAGGATCGCCAGCATCGGCAGCGCCAGCGAGGCCAGCTCCCACAGGCGCAGGCTCATCAGTGCCATCGCCAGGAACAGCGACAGGCTGACGTTGCCCAGCACCGATACCGCCCGCTCGAACACGGTATAAAAACCGGTGAAGGCCAACGTGTTGCTGAGGATCACCCCGACGAACAGCACGCAAACGAAGTTCGGCAGTTCAAACACCGTGCCGCTCAGCAGGCCGGCAATCAGCTGCCCCAGGCTTAGACAGATGGCGATCATGGCGATGGTTTCGATCATCACCAGCGAAGTGATCAGGCGGCCGCTTTCCGGCTTCTCGAAGCCGCTCGGCTGCACGCTGTCTTCCGGGGTGCCTTCCGGCGTGGAAGAGTGCTTGACCAGATAGCGCGCCACCGGGCCGCCGATCAGGCCGCCCAGCACCAGCCCGAAGGTGGCGCAGGCCATGGCGACTTCCGTCGCGTTTTCAAAACCGTAGCGCTCGATGAACAGCTTGCTCCAGGCCGCCCCGGTACCATGCCCGCCCGACAGAGTGATCGACCCGGCGATCAGGCCCATCAGCGGATCCAGCCCCAGCATTTTCGCCATCCCGATGCCGATGGCGTTCTGCACGATAAGCAACCCCAGCACCACGAACAGGAACACCACCAGCACCTTGCCGCCGGCGCGCAAACGCGCCAGGTTGGCGTTCAGGCCGATGGTGGCGAAGAAGGCCAGCATCAGCGGGTCCTTCAGCGACATGTCAAAACTGATTTCCCAGTTGACGAGCTTTTTCAGGGCTAACAGCAGGAGAGCCACCAGCAAACCGCCGGCGACGGGAGCAGGAATGGTATATTTTCGCAGCAGAGGAATGGTTCTGACGCACTTGCCCCCGAGGAGCAAAACCAGCGTCGCCGCGACTAACGTGCCATAAGTATCAAGATGAAACATCCAGGTACTCCATGTAAGGGAAAAGATCCAAATAAAAATAATAAGTTATAGAAAACCACTTAGTTTTTAAACTTGATGAGTGCAGGATTAAAAGTAAAAAACGCTGAGATGACAAGAAAAAATGAATGAAAATGCGACATAAGCGAGAAAGTCGGCAACATAATATTTACGCGCAACCGTTTGCTTTTGCGGGGCGGAGCATTAAAATGCCTGCTTTGCCGTATCTGGAAACGCCACACCATGAGCATGTCATCCTCCGAGCTTGATGCCGCGCGCCAAGCCGCCTCAGAACCCCGCGCCAGTGAACTGATTTATCGCCTGGAAGATCGCCCGCCGCTGCCGCAAACGCTGTTTGCCGCCGGCCAGCATCTGCTGGCGATGTTCGTCGCGGTGATCACTCCGGCCCTGCTGATCTGCCAGGCGCTGGGCCTGCCGGCACAGGATACCCAGCACATCATCAGCATGTCGCTGTTCGCCTCCGGTCTGGCTTCCATTCTGCAAATCAAAACCTGGGGGCCGGTGGGTTCCGGGCTGCTGTCGATTCAGGGCACCAGCTTCAACTTCGTTTCGCCGCTGATCATGGGCGGTCTGGCGCTGAAAAACGGCGGCGCCGACGTGCCGACCATGATGGCCGCGCTGTTCGGCACCCTGATGGTCGCTTCCTGCACCGAAATTTTGCTGTCGCGCGTGCTGCATCTGGCGCGCCGCATCATCACCCCACTGGTTTCCGGCATCGTGGTGATGATCATCGGCCTGTCGCTGATTCAGGTCGGCCTGACCTCGATCGGCGGCGGCTACGCCGCGATGAACGATCACAGCTTCGGCTCGCCGAAAAACCTGCTGCTGGCCGGCGCGGTGCTGGCGGTGATCATCCTGCTGAACCGCCAGCGCAACCCTTATCTGCGCGTGGCTTCGCTGGTGATCGCCATGGCGGTCGGCTATCTGTTGGCCTGGGCGATGGACATGCTGCCCGCCGACGCACCGGCGGCCCCCACGGCGGCGATCACCATCCCCACGCCGCTCTATTACGGCCTGGGCTTCGACTGGAACCTGCTGCTGCCGCTGATGCTGATCTTTATGGTCACCTCGCTGGAAACCATCGGTGACATCACCGCCACCTCCGACGTCTCCGAACAGCCGGTCAGCGGGCCGCTGTACATGAAGCGCCTGAAGGGCGGCGTGCTGGCCAACGGCCTGAACTCAATGCTGTCGGCAGTGTTCAACACCTTCCCCAACTCCTGCTTCGGCCAGAACAACGGCGTGATCCAGCTGACCGGCGTCGCCAGCCGCTACGTCGGCTTCGTGGTGGCGCTGATGCTGATCGCGCTGGGGCTGTTCCCGGCGGTGGCCGGCTTCGTACAGCACATTCCCGAGCCGGTCCTGGGCGGCGCGACCATCGTGATGTTCGGCACCATCGCCGCCTCCGGCGTGCGCATCGTGTCGCGCGAGCGTCTGAACCGCCGCGCCATCATGATCATGGCGCTGTCGCTGGCCGTCGGCATGGGCGTCTCCCAGCAGCCGCTGATCCTGCAGTTCGCGCCGGACTGGCTGAAAACCCTGCTCTCTTCCGGCATCGCCGCCGGCGGTATTACCGCCATCGTGCTGAACCTGGTGTTCCCGCAGGAACACGAGAAAAAGTAACCCGTCCATTGATGTTCAAACGGCCGCTTGCGGCCGTTTTTTATTGTCTATCAGACCATTGCCCTTGAGATGCCCGGCCAATTGCGGCATAAACAGGGTATCTTTTTTGACCGATGCGGATGTAGACGATGAAATTTATCGGAAAGCTGTTGCTGACGTTGCTGCTGCTGATCGTGTTGGCGGTGGTGGTGCTGTACCTGGTGGGGCAAACTCGCTGGGCGGCAGGCCGCCTGAGCGCCTGGATCAGCGACAACAGCGAATACCGCCTGTCGATAGGAAAAATCACCCATTCGTGGAGCCAGCCGGACCAGATCGCTCTGGAAGACGTGCAGCTGGCGCGCAACGGCCAGCCGCAGGCGCTGGTCGCCAAACGCGTCGATCTCGGCCTCAGCCTGCGCCAAATCACCGAACCGCGCTATTTCCACAGCGTCACGCTGCGCGACGGCACGTTGAACGTGCAGCCGCAGGCGGCGGCGCTGCCTGTACAGGCCGACGTGCTGCAGCTGAGCAACATGGCGTTGCAGTCCAACGATAGCGAGTGGCAGCTCAACGCGCAGCAGGTCACTGCCGGCATCACGCCGTGGCGCCCGCTGGCCGGCCATCTGCTGGGGGACAACAACCAGTTCCAGTTCAGCGCCGGTTCGATGACGCTGAACGGCATACCCGCCTCGAAGGTGTTGGTGCAGGGGGAGCAAAAACAGGGCCAGCTGCTGTTGAACAACTTCGGCGCCAATCTGGCGCAGGGCGACCTGACCGGCGTGGCCAGCCGCGCCGCCGACGGCAGTTGGCAGGTGGATCGCCTGCGGCTGAGCGGCGTACGCATGCAGACCCCGTTGACGCTGGCGGAATTCATGCAGCGCTTTACCACGCTGCCGCCGGTCACCTTCAAGCGTTTCGATCTGATCGACGCGCGCCTGGAAGGCAAGGCATGGGCGTTTAACGATCTCGATCTGTCGCTGCAAAACGTCAGTATCGAAAAAGGCGACTGGCGCAGCGAAGACGGCTCGCTCAACGTCAACGCCGGTGACGTGATCAACGGCAGTTTCCACCTGATCGATCCGATCGCCACCCTGCGGCTCTCTTCCGCTGGCATCGCCATTCAGCAATTCACCACCCGCTGGGAAGGCGGGCTGCTGCGCACCTCCGGCAACTGGCTGCGCGCCGGCAAACGCCTGCAGCTGGATGAAGTGGCCATGGCGGCGCTGGAGTACACCCTGCCGATCGACTGGCGCGAGCTGTGGCTGAAACCGCTGCCGGACTGGCTGGCGGAGGTGTACGTCACTAAACTGACCACCAACCGCAATCTGATCATCGATATCAACCCGGCATTCCCGTTCCAGATCACCGCGCTGGACGGCTACGGCAGCAACCTGCTGCTGGCGCGCGATCGCCAATGGGGCATCTGGTCCGGCTCGCTGAACCTGAACGGCAGCGAAGCGACCTTCAACAAGATAGACGTGCGGCGCCCTTCGCTGGCGCTGAACGCCGACGCCAATCAGATCGCCGTCACCGAGCTCAGCGCCTTTATGCCTAATGGGTTGCTTGAGGCCAAAGCGACCGTCGATCAGCTGCCGGGCAAGCCGTTCCAGCTGACGCTGCACGGCCGATCGGTACCGATCAACACTTTGCAGCAATGGGGATGGCAGCCGGTGCCGCTGACGGGCGACGGCAACCTTGAGCTGCAGTTGAAAGGGCGGCTGAACAGCGACGGGCCGTTCAAAGCCTCGTTGAAGGGCAATCTGCAGGCCACCGCCGGCGACGGCCAAGCGGTGAACCAACAACTGCCGTAATGCACTGCGCGGCCCGCCCTCAGGGCAGGGCCGCCGCCTTATTCTTCCAGCGCTTCAGAACCGCCCTGATCCAACGGCACATCCGGCTCGGCCGGCAACACCATGTAGGTGCCTTCGAACACCGCGCCTTTATCCTCGTCGCCGAACAGATGTACTTCGGCGTGTACGCGCGCGCGGCGGCCGCGCGCCAGACGCGCCAAATCGCCGCTCAGCGAGCCGAGATCCGCCACCGCCCGCGGCCTGCCGGTGATCGGTTTACTGTAGCGAATGTGCGCGTCCGCCAGAATGATGGTGCCGCCGAGATGGCGCTCGCGCAGCAGCAGCCAAATCAGCCCCCAGGCGGTCAGCGTCGCCAGCGAGAACAGGCTGCCGGCGAACAGCGTATGGTGTGGATTCTGGTTGCCGATCTCCGGCATGGTGGTGACGAAGCGCTGGCCGGTGTATTGGCTGATGCGCACGCCCATCTTTTCGCTCTGCGGGATATGTTCATACCAGGCCTGCTGCAGTTGGCCGCACCAGTCGGGGCGATGCAGGATATCGTCCAGCGTCGCTACCGGTTTGATCATCAAAAAGTGGCGGATCGGGGTGGTCTGCGGCGCAGTGATCTCCCCCTGATTGACGAACCCCAGCTTGGCGAAGAAGTCCACCGCGTCCTCACGGGCGCTACACACCACCCGCTTCACGCCCTCCTGCCGCGCAACGGACTCCAGCGTCATCGCCACCAGCGTCCCCAGCCCTTTATCCTGCAGCGTCGGGTCTACCGCCAGAAAACGGATCGCCGCCTCGTTGTCGGCATTGATGTACAGCCGCCCGATGGCGACGATTTTACCGGCCTCGTCCACCACCATTTGGTGATGGGCCATGGCGTCATAGGCATCCTTTTCCGAACCCACCGGCTGGTGCAGCGGCTTGCGCAGCATTTCCCAGCGAAACTGGTAATACTCCTTCAGTTCTTGCTCTGTTACGGGTACTCGTAGGTGATACATAGACGCCTGTTCTCCGAATGCTTAGACCTGTAGCCAGAATGTCACCGGACCATCGTTGACCAGCGCCACCTGCATGTCGGCGGCGAACTCGCCGGTCTGGGTCTCTACGCCGCGTTCGCGGCACTGGCCAACAAAATATTGATACAACCGATCGGCTTCCTGCGGCGCAGCGCCGCGCGAGAAGCTGGGCCGCATGCCCTTTTGGGTGTCCGCCGCCAGGGTGAACTGCGAAACGACCAGCACGCTGCCCCCGGCCTGCTGGACGTTGAGATTCATCTTGTCGTTCTCGTCGCCGAAAATGCGGTATCCCAACACGCGTTCGCACAGGCGCTGCGCTTTTTGCTCGTTATCGCCCTGCTCCACGCCCAATAACACTAACAAACCGGGGCCAATCTTGCCTACCGTCTCGCCACCCACCGTGACGCTGGCGTTTAACACCCGTTGAATCAACGCAATCATTCCTGCTGCCCTTCTGGTTTCTGTTCCTGTTGCTCCGCCTTCTGCCGGCGGTAGTCGCGGTATTCGCCGATGGTCACGGTGATTTCCGCGCCGAGTAACACGATACACCAGCTCCAGTAGACCCACAGGAATAAAATCGGGATCACCGCCAGCACGCCGTAAATCAGCTGATAGGAGGGGAACATGGTGACGTACAGCGCGAATCCCTTCTTGCCCAGCTCGAACAGCAATCCGGCCACCACCGCGCCAATCAGCGCGTCTTTGGGCGGCACCCGCACCGTCGGCACGATGCAATACAGCAGCCAGAAGGAGATGCACGACAAAATCAGCGGGAAGATGCGCAGCACCTGATCCACCAAACCGTTGACGCCGGTCTGTGCCAGCCAGTTGAGCGACAGCAGGTAGGAGCTGATGGCCATGCTGGCACCCACCAGCAGCGGCCCCAGCGTCAGCACCATCCAGTACACGGCGAAGGAGAAGACGATCGGCCGCTTGTTCTTGCTGCGCCAGATGGTGTTCAGCACGCTGTCCACCGAGGAGATCAGCAGCAGCGCGGTGACGATCAGCCCGCAGGTGCCGACGGCGGTCATCTTGTTGGAGTTGGCGACGAACTGTTCCAGGTAGTTCTGTATGACGTTGCCGGCGGCCGGCACGAAATTGGAAAAGATGAAGCTCTTCAGCTGTTCGCTGATGTCGGAAAACATCGGGAAAGCGGCGAACAGCGCGAACACCACGGTGACCAGCGGCACCAGCGACAGCAGGGAAACATAGGCGAGATGGCCCGCCAACATCGTCAGGCCATCGTGATCGATACGCTGGTACAGCAACCGTCCGAAGGTGACGCCGGGCTTAATCGCAGAGGGCAGCTTCTTGCGGCGGAAAAACGACATGGTCACTCCTTGATGTCAGTTGATACGCCTTAAGCTTAACGCGCCCTGCGCTCATTGGGCAAAATAGGCCGGCACCACGTCGCGATCGGTGACGTGCACCGTCTTGATCCCCAGCGCCTGCGCGGCGAGGACGTTCGCCGGGTGATCGTCGAAGAACACCGCGTCGGCGGCGGCGGTGTTTTCCGCAGCCAGCACATGTTGATAGATATCGGCCTCCGGCTTGCGCATGCCGAGATCTTGCGACAGATAAAGATGATCGGCGGCGGCGGCCACTTCAGGATAGTGCTGCGGCCAGTAGTTGCAGTGCAGACGGTTGGTGTTCGACAGCACCACCACCCGGTGACCCTCGTTGCGCAGGCGCTGCATGATGTCGATTACTTCCGGGCGCAGCGCGACAAATACCGCCTGCCAGCCGGTGGCGAATTGCTCGAAGCTGAGCGCGATGCCCATTTCATCGCACAGCTTGCCGGCGAAGTCTTCGTCGCTGATTTCACCGCGTTCATGTTGCTGGAATACCTCACCCATGGTGAAACGATCGGACAGCACCGCCAACGGCGTGCCGCTCAAATTGCTCCACACGCCCAGCACACGCTTGAAATCGATATCGACGATCACATTACCTAAATCAAAGATATACAGCATAGTCCTCTCCTGATGGGCCGGTGAGATTTCACTGTAGCGGGAAAAGGAACAGCTGAACAGGGAGCGAACGGAAAAGCGCATAGCGCGCCGCACAAACGAGGAACAACAGAGGAAAAAACTCAGGGCGCGAGAACCGCGCCCTAAGCATGAGACACTCAATCAGCGATTAAGCGTCTTTAGGACCGCGGCTGGCACGCTTACGATCGTTTTCCGTCAGGTGACGCTTACGGATACGGATCGAGGTTGGCGTCACTTCTACCAGTTCGTCGTCATCGATGAACTCCAGAGCTTGCTCCAGGGTCATTTTGATGGCCGGAACCAGGGTAGTCGCTTCGTCAGTACCGGAAGCACGCATGTTGGTCAGCTTCTTACCGGTCAGGCAGTTTACGGTCAGGTCGTTAGAGCGTGAGTGAATACCGATGATCTGGCCTTCATACACTTCTGCACCGTGGCCCAGGAACAGCTTGCCGCGATCCTGCAGGCCGAACAGCGCGAACGCTACCGCTTTGCCCTGGCCGTTGGAGATCAGCACGCCGTTCTGACGCTGGCCCACTTCGCCCGGACGCACGTCGTCGTAGTGGCTGAAGGTGGAGTACAGCAGGCCGGTACCCGAAGTCATGGTCATGAATTCGTTACGGAAGCCGATCAGACCGCGGCTTGGGATCACGTAGTCGAGACGCACGCGGCCCTTACCGTCCGGATCCATGTTTTTCAGGTCGGCTTTACGCTCACCCATCGCCTGCATCACGGAACCCTGATGCTGCTCTTCGATATCCAGCGTTACGTTCTCGAATGGCTCCTGCTTGCGGCCATCGATTTCACGGAAGATAACTTTCGGACGGGAAACCGCCAGCTCGAAACCTTCACGACGCATGTTCTCGATCAGCACCGACAGGTGCAGTTCGCCACGGCCGGATACGCGGAAGGCGTCCGCATCGTCGGTTTCTTCAACGCGCAGCGCCACGTTGTGCACCAGCTCTTTGTTCAGACGGTCAAGGATCTGACGCGACGTCACGTACTTGCCTTCTTTACCGCAGAATGGCGAGGTGTTGACGTTGAAGAACATGGTGACAGTCGGTTCGTCGACGGACAGCGCCGGCAGCGCTTCTACGGCGTTGGTGTCGCAGATGGTGTCGGAGATGTTCAGCTCGCCCAGGCCGGTGATGGCGATGATGTCGCCCGCTTCCGCCAGGGTGCTGTCGATACGTTCCAGACCCAGGTGGCCCAGCACTTTGCCCACTTTACCGTTGCGAGTTTTACCTTCGCTGTCGATGATGGTGACCTGCTGGTTCGGCTTCACTTTACCGCGCTTGATGCGGCCGATGCCGATAACGCCCAGGTAGTTGTTGTAGTCCAACTGGGAGATCTGCATCTGGAATGGCGCTTCCAGCTCAACCTGCGGCGCAGACACGTGGTCGACGATCGCCTGATACAGCGGGGTCATGTCTTCCGCCATGTCGGTGTGGTCGACGCCGGCGATGCCGTTCAGCGCAGAAGCGTAGATGATCGGGAAGTCGAGCTGCTCGTCGGTCGCGTCGAGGTTCACGAACAGGTCGAACACCTGATCCACAACCCAGTCAGGGCGCGCGCCAGGACGGTCAACCTTGTTGATGACCACGATCGGCTTCAGACCGTTGGCGAAGGCCTTCTTGGTCACGAAGCGGGTTTGCGGCATAGGGCCATCCATTGCATCCACAACCAGCAGCACCGAGTCAACCATCGACATCACGCGCTCTACCTCGCCGCCGAAGTCGGCGTGTCCTGGGGTATCCACGATGTTGATACGGTAACCGTTCCAATTAATGGCGGTGTTTTTTGCGAGGATGGTAATCCCACGCTCTTTCTCCAAATCGTTGGAGTCCATTACGCGTTCGGTCGCTTCCGCACGCTCTCCGAAAGTACCGGATTGTTGCAGCAGCTTATCAACCAGGGTGGTTTTACCATGGTCAACGTGGGCAATAATGGCGATGTTACGCAAATTTTCGATCACAGCTTTGCCTCGGGCATTAGAAATAGCGCGCTATTGTACACGTATTAAGCGAGGGACTAAACAAGATCACAACCATCTCTTATAAACAACCGCGTACCGGTCAGTTTGTGATCCCTTTCACGGTGCAAAAAGCCGCAATCGTTGCACTTTTGCACCATTTCGGTGCCCGCGCCACCCTTATTGCACCATAACAGTGCAATTTATCGTTGATGGTGCATACTGTGGCTGGGTAAAACCCGCGCAGAGAGGCGATAAAAGCCTTTTCTAAAAGTTGGCACGCTTTTCGCTTTAGTCTTTTCAAGGCGAAAAAAAGCCAGTTCCACAGATTCGTTCCACGACGACGACAATGATAAACCGGGAGAGTTAAGTATGTCCGCTGAACACGTTTTGACGATGCTGAATGAGCATGAAGTGAAATTCGTAGACCTGCGTTTCACTGACACCAAGGGTAAGGAACAGCACGTGACTATCCCGGCTCACCAGGTAAACGCCGACTTCTTCGAAGAAGGTAAAATGTTTGACGGCTCCTCTATCGGTGGTTGGAAGGGCATCAACGAATCTGACATGGTGCTGATGCCGGACGCCAGCACGGCGGTTCTGGATCCGTTCTTCGAAGAACCTACGCTGATCATTCGCTGCGACATTCTCGAGCCGGGCACCATGCAAGGCTACGATCGCGACCCGCGCTCCATCTCCAAACGCGCCGAAGACTTCCTGCGCTCCTCCGGCATCGCGGATACCGTGCTGTTCGGGCCAGAGCCTGAGTTCTTCCTGTTCGACGACATCCGCTTCGGCAGCAGCATCCGCGGTTCCCACGTGGCCATCGACGACATCGAAGGCGCCTGGAACTCCGGTACAAAATACGACGGCGGCAACAAAGGCCACCGTCCGGCGGTGAAAGGCGGTTACTTCCCGGTTCCACCGGTCGACTCTTCGCAGGATCTGCGTTCCACCATGTGTCTGACCATGGAAGAGATGGGCCTGGTGGTTGAAGCGCACCACCACGAAGTGGCAACCGCCGGTCAGAACGAAGTGGCAACCCGCTTCAACACCATGACCAAAAAAGCCGACGAAATTCAGATCTACAAATACGTGGTGCACAACGTGGCGCACGCCTTCGGCAAAACCGCGACCTTCATGCCGAAGCCTATGTTCGGCGACAACGGTTCCGGCATGCACTGCCACATGTCGCTGTCCAAGAACGGCACCAACCTGTTCGCCGGCGACAAATACGGCGGCCTGTCTGAAACCGCGCTGTTCTACATCGGCGGCATCATCAAGCACGCCAAAGCGATCAACGCCCTGGCCAACCCGACCACCAACTCGTACAAGCGTCTGGTGCCAGGCTACGAAGCGCCGGTGATGCTGGCTTACTCCGCCCGTAACCGCTCCGCGTCCATCCGTATCCCGGTGGTCTCCAGCCCGAAAGCGCGCCGCATCGAAGCCCGCTTCCCGGATCCGGCGGCTAACCCATACCTGTGCTTCGCCGCGCTGCTGATGGCCGGCCTGGACGGCATCATCAACAAGATCCACCCTGGCGACGCCATGGACAAAAACCTGTACGACCTGCCGCCGGAAGAAGAAGCCGAGATCCCAAAAGTGGCCGGCTCGCTGGACGAAGCAATGGCCGCACTGAACGAAGACCGCGAGTTCCTGACCCGCGGCGGCGTGTTCACCGACGATGCGATCGATGCCTACATCGAACTGCGCAAAGAAGAGATGGACCGCGTTCGCATGACGCCACACCCGGTTGAGTTCGAACTGTACTACAGCGTCTAAGCCCTACCCGCGCCGTCTGCACAGGCGGGCGGCGCCCACATTTTTGTTATCGCTTTTTTGTTGCCGTGGAAACTTTCAGCCCATCTTCGGATGGGTTTTTTTCTCCACCGTATTTTCTGCAAAACTATTCCATACCGCGCCGATCCCGGATGGAGTAGGATAGATGCACTAAAAAGGTGCAGGAGTCTGCTGTATGGCAACTGGCAAGCTGCCCGATGCTGGGCAGATCCTCAATTCACTCATCAACAGCATCCTGCTGTTGGATGACTCACTGGCGGTTCACTACGCCAACCCGGCGGCACAGCAGTTGCTGGCGCAAAGCTCCCGCAAGCTGTTCGGCACGCCGCTGCCCGATTTGCTCGGTTATTTTTCGCTGAACGTCTCTTTGATGCGCGAAAGCCTGCGCGCCGGTCAGGGCTTCACCGACAACGAAGTGACCCTGGTGGTCGACGGCCGCGCGCATATCCTTTCCCTGACCGCTCAGGCGCTGCCGGAAGGCTATATCCTGGTCGAGCTGGCGCCGATGGACAATCAGCGCCGCCTGAGCCAGGAACAGCTGCAGCATGCCCAACAGGTGGCGGCCCGCGATCTGGTGCGCGGTTTGGCGCACGAGATTAAAAATCCGCTGGGCGGCCTGCGCGGCGCGGCGCAGCTGTTGGCCAAGGCGCTGCCCGATCCGGCGCTGACCGAATACACCAAGGTGATCATTGAGCAGGCCGATCGGCTGCGCAATCTGGTGGATCGCCTGCTCGGCCCACAGCGGCCCGGCCAGCACATTACCCAGAGCATTCATCAGGTCGCGGAGCGCGTCTGCCAGCTGGTGTCGCTGGAAATGCCGGATAACGTCACGCTGGTGCGCGACTACGATCCGAGCCTGCCGGAAATGGCCCACGACCCGGATCAGATTGAACAGGTGCTGCTGAACATCACCCGCAACGCGCTGCAGGCGCTGGGCGAAGCGGGCGGCACCATCACGCTGCGCACCCGCACCGCGTTTCAGATTACGTTGCACGGCACCCGCTACCGCCTGGCGGCGCGCATCGACGTCGAAGACGACGGCCCCGGCGTACCGGCGCAGCTGCAGGACACGCTGTTCTACCCGATGGTCAGCGGCCGTGAAGGCGGTACCGGCCTGGGATTATCCATCGCCCGCAATCTTATCGATCAGCATTGCGGAAAAATTGAATTCAACAGTTGGCCAGGTCATACCGAATTCTCGGTCTACCTGCCCATTCGTCAGTGAGGTTTGCTATGCAACGAGGGATAGTCTGGATCGTCGATGACGATAGCTCCATCCGCTGGGTGCTTGAGCGTGCGCTCACCGGCGCGGGCCTGAGCTGCGCCACCTTCGAAGGCGGCAATGACGTGCTGGAAGCCTTGGCCACGCAAACCCCCGACGTGCTGCTGTCCGATATCCGCATGCCGGGTATAGACGGCCTGGCGCTGCTCAAGCAGATCAAACAGCGCCATCCGATGCTGCCGGTGATCATCATGACCGCGCATTCGGATTTGGACGCCGCCGTCAGCGCCTATCAGCAAGGGGCCTTCGACTACCTGCCGAAGCCATTCGACATCGACGAAGCGGTGGCGCTGGTCGAGCGCGCCATCAGCCATTATCAGGAGCAGCAGCAGCCGGTGCGCAGCCAGCCGGCCAGCGATCCGGCGGCGGACATCATCGGCGAAGCGCCGGCGATGCAGGACGTGTTTCGCATCATCGGCCGGCTGTCGCGTTCGTCGATCAGCGTGTTGATCAACGGCGAATCCGGCACCGGCAAGGAATTGGTGGCGCATGCGCTGCACCGCCACAGCCCGCGCGCCAAGTCGCCGTTCATCGCCCTGAACATGGCCGCCATCCCCAAGGATCTGATCGAGTCGGAGCTGTTCGGCCACGAGAAAGGCGCCTTCACCGGCGCGAACCAAATCCGTCAGGGCCGCTTTGAACAGGCCGACGGCGGCACGCTGTTCCTCGACGAGATCGGCGATATGCCGCTCGACGTGCAAACGCGCCTGCTGCGGGTGCTGGCGGACGGCCAGTTCTACCGGGTCGGCGGCTATGCGCCGGTGAAGGTCGACGTGCGCATCATCGCCGCCACGCACCAGAACCTGGAGCTGCGGGTGCAGGAAGGCAAGTTCCGCGAGGATCTGTTCCACCGCTTGAACGTGATCCGCGTACACCTGCCGCCGCTGCGCGAGCGCCGTGAAGACATCCCGCGGCTGGCGCGCCACTTCCTGCAGATCGCCGCCAAAGAGTTAGGCGTCGAAGCCAAGAACCTGCACCCGGAAACCGAAACCGCGCTGACCCGCCTGCCCTGGCCGGGCAACGTGCGCCAGCTGGAGAACACCTGCCGCTGGCTGACGGTGATGGCCGCCGGGCAGGAAGTGCTGATCCAGGATCTGCCGGGTGAACTGTTCGAAACCGCCGCGCCGGAAAGCCCCAGCCACAGTCTGCCGGACAGCTGGGCCACGCTGCTGGCGCAGTGGGCCGATCGCGCGCTGCGTTCCGGTCATCAAAACCTGCTGTCGGAAGCGCAGCCGGAAATGGAGCGCACGCTGCTCACCACCGCCCTGCGCCACACCCAAGGGCACAAACAGGAAGCCGCGCGCCTGCTGGGCTGGGGGCGCAATACCCTGACCCGCAAGCTTAAAGAGCTGGGCATGGAATAGGAGCAGGATGGATGATGAAAAACGCAGTCCGGCGCACAAAAAAACGCCAATCGCAGGCTTTACAGCCGGTGCGGGCGCAGTATGATCGTGTCGCACACTCTGGAGGTTGACGATGCTGGACTCTTTCATCGTATTCATTTCTCAGGGCGCGGAGCTGGGCTCCGCTGCCAGTCACACCCCGCAGGTGGCGGTTGCCGCGGTGTTGTGCGCCGCGCTGATTAACTTCTTCAGTTAAAAAAACAGCCGCATCAGCGGCTGTTTTTTCATCCTCAAATCACCCGTGAGAATTGCTGGCTGCGCGCCTGTTGCCGCAGATAGCGGTCAAAACACATGCAGATATTGCGGATCAGCAAACGCCCGCGCGGCGTGACGCGGATGCCCTGCACGTCCCGCTCCACCAGCCCATCGCGTTCAAACGGCGCCAGCAGCTGCAGGTCTTCGGCGAAGTAAGCGGTAAAGTCGATGCCGTATTGCCGTTCGAGCGGCTGATACGCCAACCGGAAATTGCAGATCAGGGTTTTGATCAGATCGCGCCGCAGGCAATCGTCGTCCGTCAACGCCAGCCCGCGCCACAGCGCATTACCCTGCGCCTGTACGCTGTCATAGTAATGCTTCAGCTCTTTCTGGTTCTGCGCATAGCTGTCGCCTAGCATGCTGATGGCCGACACGCCCAGCCCCAGCAGATCGCTGTCGCCCTGGGTGGTATAGCCCTGGAAATTGCGGTGCAGCTTGCCTTCGCGTTGGGCGATTGCCAGCTCGTCGTCCGGGCGCGCAAAGTGATCCATGCCGATGAACTGATAGCCGGCGCCGGTCAGGAAAGCGATGCTCTGCTGCAGGATATCCAGCTTCTGCTGCGCGCCCGGCAGATCGGCGTCTTTGATTTTGCGCTGGGCGGCGAACAAGTTCGGCATATGCGCGTAGTTGAACACGCTGAGGCGATCGGGATTCAGCTCAGCCACCCGCTGCAGCGTGAAAGCGAAGCTTTCCGGCGTCTGTTTCGGCAGGCCGTAGATCAGATCGATATTGGTCGAGCGGAAGCCCAGCGCTTTGGCCCGCTCAATCAGGGCGAAGATAAAGGCCTCGTTCTGCTCGCGGTTGACCAACTGCTGCACCTGCTTGTTGAAATCCTGCACCCCCATGCTCAGACGGTTAAAGCCTTCTGCACGTAAATGATCGAGCACATCCAGCTCTATCTCGCGCGGATCGACCTCGATCGACATCTCCGCATCGGGCAGGAAATCAAAGTGTTCGCGCAGCAACGCCACCAGCCGGCTGATTTGCGCTTTATCCAGGTAGGTCGGCGTACCGCCGCCCCAGTGCATCTGGCCGACCTTACGGCCGGCGAACAGCGGCGCACGGCTGGCGATCTCTTGCGCCAAAACGTTCAGGTATTCGTCGGCCTTGTGCGTCTGGCGCGTCACCAGCTTATTGCAGCCGCAGAAGTAGCACAGCTTATGGCAGAAAGGGATATGCACGTACAGCGACAGCGGCCGCTCAGGGTAGCGCGCAGCGGCGCGTTGAAACGCCGCTTCGTCGTAGCGCTGGTTAAACTCCAGCGCCGTGGGGTATGAGGTATAACGCGGCCCTGAGTAGTTATATTTTTGGATCAGGGCCAAATCCCAGACAATCGTCTGCTCTGACATGCTCACTCCTTCCGATATCTTTTTCTACCGGGCCGGGAGAGGGGCGGTTGTCTGCGCTGTCTGGCCACGGAAGCGCTGCGAAAACGCGCTTTGCGCTTAGACAGCCGCCATAGTTTACCGAATAACCACAGCAGATAACACATCAAGAGTAGGGCTATTGTCGGGATTAGCCACATAGCGCGTTAAAAGGCGTCTTTCGGATTGCCGCCTTTCAGCAGCTTCAGAATATCTTCCTGCTTCTCTTCTTCTTCGTCGTCGTCTTCGCCCAGTTCGATGCCCAGCACGTCCATCAGCACATCGATGCGATCCAGCGTCTTGTCGACATACGCTTGCTCTTCCGCGTTCAGCGTTTCGCCGTCGTCGATGCGATCCAGCAGCGCGTTCAGGCGCTCGTCATTTTCCAGCTTCGCCAGCTCTTCTTCCGGCGACAGGCGCGGTTTCGCTTCGGCCTTTGGTTTCGGCTGCGGTTTGGCCTTCACTTTGGTCTCGTCGACCACCAGCGCAACCGGCACTTTACTGCCGATACGCGGATCTTTGGCTGCCGCCGCCGATTTGTTTTTCTGGCTGCCGGACTCGACCTGGGTGCGCGAACCGGAAGCGAGGCCACGGCGCTTTTTCAGGCGTTTGCGCTCGCGCGCTTCCTGATCGAGCTCCATACGGCTTTTCTTTTTCGTTTTTGACTTCGCCGCGCTGCCGCGAGGTGCTTTTGATGGCTGGTTCATAGCGTGTGCTCTTAGGTATGTAGATTCAGTATAGAATTGCGGCGGAATCTAGCAGAAAGCGGACAAAGAAAAAAGGCGGCAGGTTAAACCTGCCGCCTATTTCGCACCTTCTCGCGAAGGGTATTCCTGTTACGCGCTCCTTGCGTACATGCAACATCCCGGTTTTTCCCTCTGCTATAACCGCATTCCCTGCCACTACGTCCTTCATCCTGAAAGAAAAATCGTCCATGGCGCAATCCATTCGCATCCGCTCTTCCCGAGCGCGCTTCCTGCGGGCATCCAAATTGCCGATACTTCACCATCCGATGTGCCTGCCGCCTATTCCGGTGCGAAAGGGTCACTTCCTTTTGCGTTCATCCTGGCACTCATTGCACGCCCTGTGCATTCCCTGAGATTTGTCATCCTTCCCGGATGTTCCCTAATCCTGCGCAACCCTGCGTTAACGACTACTTTACGTTATTATTGCGAAGGCTCAAGGCACCTGACGCCGATTTGGACGACATTTCCCTACAACGAAAAAACAACATGTTGTTTTTAAAATAAAAACAGAAATATCACTTTCGAATAAAGCGACATTACCCGCGATTCGAATGGCAAATGTCTCACAACCTACGCGCGGTATAACTGTCGTTTTATCGCGTCCCGCCGCTTAAAAACCGAGAAACACGCCATTTTTACCGCTGATGCAGTTATAATCGCCAACCAGTTAGCCATCCTCACGGAGACGAAAAATTTTGACCAGCAAGAATTACAACTATCATGTGACCCATTTCGTCACCAGCGCACCCGATATTCGCCATCTGCCGGGGGATGCAGGAATTGAAGTCGCCTTTGCCGGCCGTTCCAACGCCGGGAAATCCAGCGCGCTGAATACCCTGACCAACCAAAAAAGCCTGGCGCGCACCAGTAAGACGCCGGGGCGCACCCAGCTGATCAACCTGTTCGAAGTGGAAGACGGCATCCGCCTGGTCGACCTGCCGGGTTACGGCTACGCCGAAGTGCCGGAAGAGATGAAGCGCAAATGGCAGCGCGCGCTGGGCGAATACCTGCAGATGCGCAACAGCCTGAAGGGCCTGGTGGTGCTGATGGATATCCGCCATCCGCTGAAAGATCTCGACCAGCAGATGATCCAGTGGGCGGTCGACGTCGGCACCCCGGTGCTGGTGCTGCTGACCAAGGCCGACAAACTGGCCTCCGGCGCACGCAAGGCGCAGCTCAATATGGTGCGTGAAGCGGTGCTGCCGTTTATGGGGGATATCCAGGTTGAAGCCTTCTCGTCGCTGAAGAAGATCGGCGTCGACAAGCTGCGCCAGAAGCTGGATACCTGGTTTAACGAGATCCCGCCGGAAGTGCTGCCGGAAGACGAAGCCGGCGAATAAGCCCAGGCTGAACGCCAGAGCCGATGCCTCACCGCATCGGCTTTTTTATGCCCGCAGTTCAGCCACAGGCGGGATTTTTTGTTATCTAATTACAGTTCTGAAATAAAGCCATCATAAAAACTTATCGCCAGGCAGGCTGATATCACCAAATCACGGCGTTGAGGGAGCGGGAGCGGGAACGAAAAACGGTGCGAAGAGATAGGAAAAAAGTATGGTTTGCTGCTGTTTTTACAATAAAAAACGCCCCAGTCAATACTGACTGGGGCGGCTAAATATTCAGCCAAATCCGATTACGTGAAGTAAAAGGTCTGAAAGATAGAACATCTTACCTCTGTACCCTACACCTGTAACTCTACATCATTTTTTCGCAGGGAAAAAGAATTTTTTGTAGTTTACTTACACAATTTGCGGCGCAAGAACGGCGAAGTTGGGGAAACTATCGCCGCATCTTGTAGCTTAATTACGAAAAATGCTTAGGTTCTCGCCAGTTAGCACATCCGGCGATAAACCGGCGATCAGTGCGCCTCATCCCAGTTCATGCCGACGCCCACGTCGACCTTCAACGGCACCGCCAGCGTCATGCTGCCCTCCATCAATTGGCGGATACGTTGGCTGGCTTCTTCGATCACCGACTCGTGCACCTCAAACACCAATTCATCGTGCACCTGCATGATCGCGCGCACCAGCGGCTTCTCCTGCCCTTGCAGCCAGGCGTCGACCTCGATCATCGCACGTTTGATAATGTCGGCCGCCGTGCCCTGCATCGGGGCGTTGATGGCGGCACGCTCGGCCGCCTTGCGGCGCATGGCGTTGCTGGAGCGGACGTCCGGCAGATACAGGCGGCGCCCATCCAGCGTGCTGACATAGCCCTGTTCGGAAGCCTGCTGGCGGGTGCGCTCCATGTAGTCCAGCACGCCCGGGTAACGCTCGAAGTACAGATCCATATAGCGCTGGGCTTCCCCACGCGGGATCCCCAGCTGACGCGCCAGGCCGAAGGCGCTCATGCCGTAAATCAGACCGAAGTTAATCGCCTTGGCGCTGCGGCGCTGTTCGCCGGTCACTTTATCCAACGGCACGCCGAAGACTTCCGACGCCGTGGCGCGGTGAATGTCTTTCCCTTCGGCGAAGGCCTTCAGCAGCCCTTCATCCTGTGACAGATGCGCCATGATGCGCAGCTCGATCTGCGAGTAGTCGGCCGCGACGATGCGGTAACCTTCCGGCGCGATAAAGGCCTGGCGAATGCGTCGCCCTTCGTCGTTGCGCACCGGGATGTTCTGCAGGTTCGGATCGCTCGAGGAGAGACGCCCGGTCGCGGTCACCGCCTGATGATACGAAGTATGCACCCGGCCGCTGACCGGATTGATCATCAGCGGCAGCTTGTCGGTATAGGTGGTCTTCAGCTTCGCCAGGCCGCGGTATTCCAGGATCACCTTCGGCAGCGGGTAGTCCAGCGCCAGCTCGGCCAGCACTTCTTCGTTAGTGGAGGGCGCCCCGCCCGGGGTTTTCTTCAGCACCGGCAGCTTTTGTTTTTCGTACAAGATAGCCTGCAGCTGCTTGGTCGACGCCAGGTTGAACGGCTCTTCCGCCAGCTCATGGGCCTGCGCCTCCAGTTCCGCCAGACGCTTGGCCAGCTCCTGGGAGTGGGCCGACAAAATGGCCGGATCGATCAGCACCCCGGTGCGTTCAATATGCGAGAGCACCGGCAGCAGCGGCATTTCAATCTCGTTGAACACCGTCAGCAGCTCTGCGCTCTGCTTCAGCTGCGGCCACATCGCCAGGTGCAGCTGCAGCGTGACATCCGCGTCTTCGGCAGCGTAAGGCGCCGCCTGCTCCAGGGCGATCTGGTTGAACGTCAGCTGGTTCTTGCCCTTGCCGGCGATTTCTTCGAAGGTGATGGTTTTGTGGCCCAGATAACGATCGGCCAGGCTGTCCATATCATGACGGCCGCCGACGCTGTCCAGCACATAGGACTCCAGCATGGTGTCGTAGGCGATACCGCGCATCTCAATGCCGTAGCGCGCCAGCAGGCTCATATCGAACTTCAGGTTTTGCCCGACCTTCAGCGCTTTATCGTCCTCCAGCAGCGGCTTGAGCGCTTCCAGCACGTAGGCGCGGTCCAGCTGTGGCGGGGCATCCAGATAATCGTGCGCCACCGGCAAATAAGCCGCTTCGCCCGGTGCGATCGCGAAGGACAGGCCGATCAGGTTGGCGGTCAGGGTATCCAGGCCGTCGGTTTCGGTATCGAAGGCAAACACGTCGGCCTTTTTCAGCCGCGCCAGCCAGTCGGTAAAGGTCGCTTCATCCAGGATAGTGACATACCCCTCCTGGGACAGCTTGGCCTCCGCCAGCGCCTTCGGCGCTTCCGCCGCGGCGGCCGGTTTGGCGGCGCCGGCAGCTTTCGCACCCGCGCCTTTCTTGTTTTCCAGCCATACGCCGGCTTCCACGTCCGCCAACCAGCGTTTGAACTCGTACTGTTTGAACAGCTGTTGCAGCGTATCGACATCCGGCTCGGACACCGTCAGCTCAGCGCAGGTCAGATCCAGCTCGACGTCGGTTTTGATCGTCGCCAGCTTATAGGAGAGATACGCGACCTCTTTATTCTGCTCCAGCTTGGCCGCCATGGTTTTGGCACCGCGGAAGCTCAGCGTGGCGATGCTCTCCAGATTGCCGTACAAAGCATCCAGCCCACCGATGCCCTGCAGCAACGCCTGGGCGGTTTTCTCGCCCACGCCCGGCACGCCGGGAATGTTGTCCGATGAATCGCCCATCAACGCCAGGAAGTCGATGATCAGCTCCGGCGGAATACCGTACTTGTCGCACACTTCCTGCGGGCCGAGGATCGTGTTGTTCATGGTGTTGATCAGGGTGACGTTCGGTGTCACCAGCTGCGCCATGTCTTTGTCGCCGGTGCTGATCAGCACCGCGTGGCCGGCCTTTTCGGCCTCCAGCGCCAGCGTACCGATAACGTCGTCCGCCTCAACGCCGGGCGTCACCAGCAGCGGCAGGCCCATCGCCTTGACCATGTTGTGCAACGGCTCGATCTGCGCTCGCAGATCGTCCGGCATCGGCGGCCGGTGCGACTTGTATTCGGCGAACAGCTCATCGCGGAAAGTCTTCCCTTTGGCATCAAACACCACGGCAACGTGGCTCGGTTGATACTGCAGCAACAGGCTGCGCAGCATATTCAGCACGCCGTACATCGCGCCGGTCGGCTCGCCCGCCGAGTTGGTCAGCGGCGGGAAGGCGTGATAAGCGCGGTAGAGGTAGGAGGAACCGTCAACCAGGATTAGTGGGTTTTCTGCAATCTGGGCCATAGCGTTTCTTTATCGTGATCGGACATAGGGGTAAGCATGCCATAGCTGGCCGCCGGAGACGAACCTTAGCGTGCATTACGGACGAAAATGATGTGATGGTGCGGGAGGATCCGCAAGATCTTACCTGTGGATAACTTTGTGCATAGAAAAGAGACCGAATTATAACGCCCCGATTATCGTTATAACGGCGAATAAAATTCCTATTTAAATCACCGCGTTAAAAGAACGAATTCCGGCGACGCTTTATTACTGGCTTTTATTGGATTTGTGGATATAACTTTCGCCGGATTTTAATCGCACTATTAATCAAATTCGGCGCCTCAATTACCCTAGCACAAGCTGGGAAAGTTGCACGAAAACTCAGCAAATGGTTATCCAATGAGACGAAAAACAGTCATTTTTAGCGGCGCTTTACCCCGGCGATTTCTGTTAAAATATGTTTTTGTTCATGCGCTTCGGTATCTCGCGTCAATTATTTTGGCCGGTCGGCGACAATTAAAATGGCCGGTTCACTACGGCGCCAGTGATGCCGCCT
>NZ_JBZXDO010000014.1:0-121255 GCF_058725505.1 Serratia sp. A07 | reverse complement strand
GGCGCAGGCGCTGCTGAAGTAAGCGGCCTGGCGCAAGCCGATAAAAAAGCCGGTCATCGTGACCGGCTTTTTTTATGGGCGTAACCCGCGCTTACGACGCGACGTTGGCGCTTTCGACGCTGCGCAACCGGTCATAAGCCGCCGCCAGCAACAGCACCAGCAGCGTAGGCTGTAGCCAGACCAGCCCCTGTTCGGCCAGCGGCAGCTTATCGAACCAGGCGGGCAGCAGGCCGCTGAAGCTGGAGGCCTTCAGGCCGTCGGCGAGGCCAAACACCAGGCTGGTGGCGATCACCGGCGCGAAGACGCGCTTGGCGCTGCGCCAGCGGTTCTGGCTGAAGCTGAGCAACACCAGCGCGATGCAGGGCGGATAGATCGCCGTCAGCACCGGTAGCGAGACGCGGATCAGGTTGGCCAGCCCCATGTTGGAGACCAGCATGGCGAAGAGGGCGAGGATAACCACCAGCGTGCGGTAAGAGAGCGGCAGGTAGCGAGAGAAGAAGTCCGCGCAGGCGCAGGTCATGCCGACCGCCGTCACCAGGCAGGCGATGAACATCAGCACCGCCATAAAGACGCTGCCCAGATCGCCGAAGGTGTGTTGCACATAAGCGTGCAGGATTGCCGCGCCATCCTGAGCGCCACTCTCGACCAGGCTGCCGCTGCCGGCGCCGAGTTTGAACATGCAGATATAGACCAGCGTCAGGCCGACGCCGGCGATCAGGCTGGCCCACAGGGTGTAGCGCAGCAGCAGGCCGCTGTCGCTGACGCCACGCGAGCGGGCGGCGGTGACGATAATCGAGCCGAACATCAGCGCCGACAGCGTGTCCATGGTTTGATAACCCTGCACGAAGCCGGTGGAAAACGCCGATGCCTGATAGCTGCCGACGGCGGAGACCGGTTCACCGGCGGGCCAAACCAGGGCGGCGATGCCGAGCGCGGCCAGCGCCAGGATTTTCAGCGGCGCCAGAATATGGCCGACGTTATCGAGCAACCGGCCGGGATACAGCGAGACGATCATCGCCAGGGTAAAGAACAGCAGGCTGTAGATGAACTGCGGCAGGGCGCCGTCGCCGGTGAAGGGCGCGATGCCGAGGGCGAAAGAGACATTGGCGGTTCGCGGCGTGGCGAACAGCGGGCCGAGCGCCAGATAGCAGACGGTCGCCAACAGCAGGCCGGCGGTGCGGCCGATGGGGCCGGTCAGCAGGCTGATGCTGCCGCCGACGCGCGCCAGCGCGATCACGGCGATCACCGGCAAGGCGACGGCGGTCACCATAAACCCGAGGGCGGCCGGCCACAGATGTTCGCCGGACTGCAGCCCCACCAGCGGGGGGAAAATGATGTTGCCGGCGCCGACAAACAGGGCGAAGGTCATAAAGCCCAGGGCGATAATGTCTTTCGGGGATAAATTCTTGGTCATAACGGTATGGCACTGCCTGTATTCATGAAATAAACGGCCTGCTGCGGAATGGATAACTGCAGAGGGCAGGCGCAGAGGGCAGCGAGCGCCCGCAAAATTTTCGTCTGGCAGGATATAATAATTCGGCGACAAAAACCTGATTAATCCAGCGCTGTTTATCCTGGCGTGAACCGGCCGCACAGAGGGATCATGGCGGCCGGCCCGGCTGCGCGTTAGCTCGCGCGCGCCACCATGTCTATCGACAGCGGGATTTCGATATGCGGTTTGAAAGAGTCATACGCGAAAGAGACGTGGCCGTCTTCGACCGGTTTGCGGGTGAAAAAGATCAGCATATCGCGGGTCGAATGCCGGCGTTTGTCCTGCGCTTCCACCGGTGAGAGGCTATGTTTGCGTTCATGATCGACAATCAGCAGGGTATCGAGGAAATGCCGATGCTGTATTTCGCCCAAAATCCATTCTGGCCGGGCCCGATCGAATTTGATCCCGCTGGTTTCGCGCATATCGTGAATAAAGGTCTTGGCGCTGTCGTCGGTCATGTTGTCGCAGCCGAGGAAGGTCGTCATGGTGTGGTCGACAGCCGTCGCTGTGCACGCCTTCCAGCGCCGGTTCGCCCAGCATCTGCGGCGTGGTGACGGTGCGCAGGTTGAACACCGTGCAGACGAATTTGTTGATCTCCTGATTAAGCCGGGCGCGCGGCGTCACGCTCACGCCATCGATCACGTAGGCTTTGAATTTCATCAGCGCCTGGAATGCCGTATTCAACTGCAGATCGTCGTTGATGCCGCGGAAGTGGCGCACCTTGCCCGAATCGTAACGGATGAAGTCTTCCTCGACCGAGAGCACGAAAGGCTGGAATTCCAGCCGCTCAATCTGGGCGCGATCGAAGTCGAAACAGAAGCGGCCGTTTCTGGACTTGCGGAAAGGCAGCGTGGGATCGTCCGCCAGATTGCCGCTGACCTGCTGCAGCTTGGCGAAATCTTCCGGCCGCGCGCCCAGCGCCAGCAGGATCGCTTGCATGGTGGCGCCGGGGATAAAGGCTGAACGGTGTTCCTGATACGCCTTCTTAACTTCATCAAGCAGGGATAACTGTCGCATTTCTCGGGGGCCTCACGAATGATGTGGCGATTATAAAATCTTGCTGCCGATCTCCACGTCGAAATCGGTTTTCAGCAAGACGGTGCCTTGATCCCGGGTGACCGCAGCAAGTACCAGCACTTCGGATTTAAATCCAGCAACCCGCCTGGCGGGGAAATTAACGACGGAGATGACTTTTTTGCCGAGCAGATCATCTTCCTGATAGTTTTCGCATAATTGCGCCGAGCTGTTTTTAATGCCAATTTCTTCGCCGAAATCAATGCGCAGCTTATAGGCGGGCTTTAACGCCTTGTCGTTATATTCCACGGAAATAATTTCACCAATACGCATATCCAGTTTCATAAAATCAGTGATTTCGGCCATAAGTCAGTCCAGTTAATTAAGTGGCTTCAGGAAGGCTAGCAAAGGGGAATTATTCCGACAACGCCGCCAGGAGGGGAATAGTTATACCGGATGTAGCAATTAATTTACATTGTCGTAACGGGGTGGGATTAATTATAAGCTTGGTGAATTATATAAAATTGAAACGTCATGATTTCCCGCAAGTGTGTTCATTACGCAGGCTTGGGGGGGCGGTGTCGGTGCTGTTAAGCCGGTGTTAAATTGGTTAGTATGTTCCGCATTAACTCATCAGCCGCATTTTTCAGGTAGTGATATGGAAATAACCCAGCGCGAAAAACGCGATCGGCGAAAGGCATTTATCGCGCCGTTTTTCCTGATATTAATTTGGTCGACCGGTTTTATTGCCGCGCGGGCGGTGGCGGATCATGCCGATCCCAACCTTTTCCTGACTTTGCGCTTTTTGATCGCCGCTGCGGTATTCGCCCTGCTGGCGCTGCATTGCGCCTGGCCCAAGGGGCGACAGTTCGTGATGCACCTGCTGACCGGCATGCTGATGAACGGCGTTTATCTCGCCGCAAGCTGGTGGGCGGTGGCGAACGGCCTGGCGGCCGGGGTGATGTCGCTCATTGGCGGATTGCAGCCGCTGTTCACCGCGCTGATTTTCGCGCTGGTGCTGCGTAAGCCGATAGGATTGCGTTCCTGGGCTGGGCTGGCGGTTGGTTTTATCGGCGTTGCGCTGGTGCTCTCCCCTCGGCTGACCGGTATCGACGTCGGCAATATGGCGCTGTTGCCGATTCTGATGGGGTTTGGCAGCATCGTCGCGCTGACGATCGGCATCATGGTGCAGAAGTCTTCGCTGGCGGCGGCCGATCTGCGGGCGGCAGGCGCCATTCAGCACCTCGGCGCCGCGATCGTAACCGGCGTGCTGGCGGCCGTGATGGGCTCCGGCGCCTGGGACAATTCGCCGACGCTGTGGTTCTCGCTGCTGTGGTCGGCCGGCGTGTTGTCGCTGGGCGGCACCGCGCTGTTTATCTGGATGGTGCGCCACGGCGATTTGACTCGCATTACCGCGCTGATGCTGCTGGTGCCGCCGGCGGCGGCACTGCAGGCGTACGTGCTGTTTGGCGAGGCGCTGTCGCTGCTGCAGCTGGCAGGATTTGTGCTGACGCTGCTGGGGGTCGCCATCGTACAGCGAATTCGCCTGCTGCGGCGCTCTCGCCTGGCCGAATAGTCTGCAACAGGAAGTGCCGTAAAGCCCGCGCTGCCGGGCTTTTTTATTGGCTGAAAAATGGCCAACCTCACAAAACCGAAAGATAACAAAGCAACGCCGTTGCCTCGTCACACTTATTAACTATATGTTAATTTTTGGTTTATTAAATGTGATCAGGGGATGGATGATGATGAAAAAAATCAGCGCTACCGTAGCTGCAATCACCTTACTGGGCTCCGTTTCCGCCTATGCGGCCTTCCCGGCGGGCTACCCCGCCGACTATCAGAAACGGGTCGACGGCGCGAAGAAAGAAGGCAAGGTGGTGATTTACTCGACCACCGACACCAAGGCGGCGGCGCCGCTGATCCAGGGGTTCGAGGCGTTGTATCCGGGCATTAAGGTGGAATACAACGACATGAACAGTACCGAACTGTATAACCGCTTCATCAGCGAGCAGGCGGCCGGCGGCACCAGCGGCGACGTGGTGTGGAGCTCGTCGATGGACACCATTTTGAAACTGGCGGGCGATTACGCACAGGAATACGCCTCCCCCGAGCAGGCTCAGTTGCCGAAATGGGCGGTATGGCAAGATAAGGTGTATGGCACCACCTATGAGCCGGTGGTGTGTATCTATAACAAACGCCTGATCCCGCAAGGCGATGTGCCGGATTCGCACGCGGCGCTGGCTAAACTGATCGCCGGCCAGACGGACAAATTCAAGAAGAAAGTCACCACGTACGACATCGAAAAATCTGGCGTCGGCTTCATGCTGTCGGTGCAGGACTTCAAGGCCGATCCTAACTACTTCAAAACGCTGGCCGACGTGGCCAAGGGCGGGCTGGCGGTACAATCCTCCACCGGCACCATGATGGAGCGCGTCTCCTCCGGTGAAAACCTGATCGGCTTCAATATCCTCGGTTCGTACGCCGAGGCTCGCGCCAAGAGCGATCCGTCGCTCGGCATCGTCTATCCGAAAGACTATACCCTGGTGCTGTCGCGCGTGAGCTTCATCAGCAAAGAGGCCGGCAACCCTAACGCCGCCAAGCTGTGGTTCGACTACGTGCTGTCGGAAAAAGGGCAAAATATTCTCGCCAATCAGGCGGATATCCCCTCGATCCGCAACGACATCGAAGGCAAGAACGACATTGACGGCATGACCAAGCTGCTGGGCAACGCGCTCAAGCCGATCCCGGTCGACGATAGCCTGCTGGAATACCTGAAGCCGGCCAAACGCCTCGACTACATCAAACAATGGCGCGCCGCTGCGGCGAAATAACAGGGACTGCATTCGGACGCGCGCCTGCCTTAGAGGCGTGCGCCCTTTGGTCGGCGTTTACAACCATAGGGAGCATTTATGCAAGCATGGCGCAGAAAGTGGCAGAGCCTGCCGCGCGGCCTGGTGGTGTTGATAACCGCACTGGTTATCTATGTCCCCCTGTCGTTTATCATCATTCAAAGCTTCCTCTCGGCACCGTTCTTCTCTCCCTCCAAGGTCTTCAGCCTGGAGGCCTTCGAGTTCATCTTTACCGATCCGGATTTCTACAAAGCGCTGAAGAGCGGCTTTATTCTGGCATTCGGGCTGGTGATCATCGCCATCCCGCTCGGCGGCATTTTGGCCTTCCTGATGGTGCGCACCGATCTGCCGGGGCGGCGGATCATCGAGCCGCTGATTCTGGTGCCGATCTTCGTGTCGCCGATGGTGCTGGGCTTCGGCTACGTGGTGGCGGCGGGGCCGGTGGGCTTCTTCTCGCTGTGGGCGGAGGCGCTGCTGGGCTTCGTGCCGTGGAATATCTATTCGATGGCCAGCATCGTGGTGATTGCCGGATTGACGCACGTGCCCCACGCGTATCTGTATATCTCCTCGGCGCTGCGCAGCGTGGGCTCCGACGTTGAAGAAGCGGCGCGCACCGCCGGCGCCACGCCGCTGCAGGTCATGACCGCCGTCAGTCTGCCGATGGTGCGGCCGTCTATCCTGTATGCCGGAGTGCTGCTGTTCTTCCTCGGGCTGGAAGTGTTCGGCCTGATGCTGGTGTTGGGGGACCCAGAGGGCAACCTGGTGCTGGCGACCTACCTGTACCAGTTGACCAACAAGCTGGGCACGCCGTCTTACCACCTGATGGCGGCGGTGGCGGTGGTGCTGATCTGCATCACCATTCCGCTGGTGATGCTGCAGCGCCGGCTGATGCGCACCGCCAACCGTTTCGTCACCGTCAAGGGCAAAGCCTCGCAGGCCCGTGCGCTGCCGCTGGGCAAATGGCGCTGGGTGGCCGGCGCGGTGGTGGTGTTTTGGCTGACCGTCACCATCGGCGTGCCGCTGATCGGCGTGGTGCTGCGCGCCTTTATCTCCAACTGGGGCGTGGGCGTGTCTGTTTGGGACGAGCTGTCGATCAACACCTTCCGCACCATCTGGGCGCAGCCCAACCTGCTGCGCGCCATCGTCAACTCAATGGCGATTGGGGTGATCGGCGGGGCGTTGGCGGTGGCGTGCTACCTGTTTATCGGCATCGCCATGCACCGCAAGCCGGATGGCGCCACGCGCTTCCTCGACTACAGCGTGCTGGTGCCGCGTGCGGTGCCGGGGCTGCTGGCCGGCCTGGCATTCCTGTGGGTGTTTCTGTTCCTGCCGATGTGGCTGGACAAATCGCTCAAGGAGGGCTGGCTGTCGGCGCTGCCGATGGCCGAGTGGCTGCGTGCTAACTGGATTGTCTGGCTGCGTTCGCTGCGCAGCACCATCTTCAGCGTCTGGCTGGCGTACACCGTGGTGTGGATGGCTTACGGCCTGCGGCTGATCTCTTCCACGCTGCTGCAGGTGGGGCCGGAGCTGGAGGAGGCGGCGCGCAGCGCCGGCGCCAGCCGCGGCCAGATCACTCGCCACGTCACCATTCCGCTGTCGCGCTACGGCCTGATCGGCTCTTGGCTGCTGATGTTCCTGATCTTTGAGCGCGAATATTCTACCGGGGTGTATCTGCTGTCTCCGGGCACGGAAACCATCGGCTCAATGCTGGTTTCCCTGTGGGCCGCGGGCGCTATCGATATCGTCGCCGCGCTGTCGTTCATCAATATCCTGCTGGTGGTGCTGGGGTTGGGGATCGCCTTGCGCTTTGGAGTGAAACTACATGATTGAACTTTCGGTAGAGAATCTGCATTTGACCTATGGCGACAACCCGGTGCTGAAAGGGGTGTCGATGGAGCTGAAACGGGGCGAAGTGGTCTCGCTGCTGGGCCCGTCGGGCAGCGGCAAAACCACGCTGCTGCGGGCGGTGGCCGGGCTGGAGAAACCGAGCCAGGGCCGAATCGTCATCGGCAATAATGCGGTGTACAACGGCAGCGCGCGCAGCGAAATTCCCGCCGAAGAGCGCAATCTGGGGCTGGTGTTTCAGTCCTATGCGCTGTGGCCGCATAAAACGGTGTTTGAGAACGTCGCTTACCCGCTGAAGCTGCGTAAGATCGCCTCGGCGGAAATCACCCAGCGGGTGCAGGCGGTGCTGGATCAGCTCGGGTTGGGGCATCTGGCCAAGCGCCATCCGCACCAGCTTTCCGGCGGCCAGCAGCAGCGCGTGGCGATTGGGCGTGCGCTGGTCTACAACCCGCCGGTGATCCTGCTGGACGAGCCGCTGTCCAACCTTGACGCCAAGCTGCGCGAAGAGGCGCGGGTATTCCTGCGCGAGTTGATCATCAAGCTTGGCCTGTCGGCGCTGATGGTGACCCACGATCAGAACGAGGCGATGGCCATCTCCGATCGCATCCTGCTGCTCAATAACGGCAAAATCGAACAGCAGGGTACGCCGCAGGAGATGTACGGTTCACCCACTACGCTGTTCACCGCTGAGTTCATGGGCAGTAACAACCGCTTGCCGGGCAAGATCGTGGCGCTGGAAGGCGACCGGGCGCGCATCGAAGGCAAGGACTGGGCGCTGTGGGGCAAAGCGGGCGCAGGGGTGCAGGTTGGCCAGGAGGGCTCGGCGGTGATCCGCGTGGAGCGCGTGCGGTTGGGCGAAGATCCGCAGGGTAACCAGCTTGAGCTCCCGCTGTTGACCAGCATGTACCTCGGCGATCGCTGGGAGTACCTGTTCCGCACCGTGGCTGAGGATTTCGTGGTGCGCGCCTATGGCCACGAGGCGCGCAGTCAGGCGCTTTGCCGGCTCTCCCTGCCGGCCGAGCATCTGTGGATATTCCCGAAAGCCTAGTCAGGACGCCCGCAGACGCGGGCGCTCCGTTTACAGATCCAGTACCAGCCGGTTGCCTTTGGCGCGCGAGCAGCAAATCAACAGGGTTTGCTGCGCCGCGCGCTCTTCGTCACTGAGATACTGATCGCGGTGATCGGCTTCCCCCTCGACGATGCGGGTTTCGCAGGTGCCGCAAATACCTTCGCGGCACAGGCACTCGACTTTAGCCGCCTTACTGTTTTCCAGCGCCTGCAGGATGGTCATGTCTTCCGCCACTTCAAGCTCAATACCTGAGCGGGCCAGCACCAGCGTAAAGGCGCCGCCCGCCGTGTCTTCGGCGGCGAAAGCTTCGCTGTGCAAGCGACCGGGGGCGATGCCCAGTTCGGCGGCGGTCCGGTACACCGCTTCGTTCAGCGCCGCCGGGCCGCAGACGTAGATATGGGCGCCGGGCTCCACGTCGGCCAGCGTGCGTGCCAGATCCAACCGGCCGTTAAGGCTGGAGACATGGCAACTGACGTTGTCGGTGAACGGCGCTTGCGTCAGCTGCTGCTGGAAGGCGTTGTGTTCCTCGCTGTGGAAGCAGTAGTGAAGATGATAGCGTTGCCCGCTGCGCTGCAGCTCGTGCAGATGGGCCATAAACGGCGTGATGCCGATGCCGCCGGCGATCAGCACGTGATGCTGCGCCTCCGGCGCCAGCGCGAACAGGTTATTGGGGGTGCTGATGGTCAGCGTATCGCCGATCGCCAGCCGATCGTGCATGAAGTCGGAACCGCCTTTGGAAGGGGACTCACGGCGCACGGCGATCTGGTAACGGTCGAGCTCGAACGGTGAGCTCAGCAGCGAATAGGCATTGCTGTAACGCTGCTCGCCGTCCTGCATTTGCACGATGATGTGGCTGCCGCCGCTGAAGGCGGGCAGCGGCCGGCCTTGCGGATCCGCCAGGGTAAAGCGCTTGACCTGTGCGGTGACGGGTTCGATGTCGACGACGCGAACATCAAGCATCTGATAGCTGGTCATTCATTGGCTCCAAAGCGCGGGCGTCCCCGCGCATGAAAAAGTTATACCGCCTGGCACAGGTATTTGAGCTCCAGATAGTCTTCGATGCCGTATTCGGAGCCTTCACGCCCCAGACCCGACTGCTTCACCCCGCCGAACGGGGCTACCTCGTTGGAGATAAGGCCGGTATTGATGCCGACCATGCCGTACTCCAGCCGCTCCGAAACGCGCCAGATGCGCGCCGCATCGCGGGTGTAGAAGTAGGCGGCCAAGCCGTAAATGGTGTCGTTGGCCTGGCGGATCGCCTCGGCTTCGTCATCGAACACCACCAGCGGCGCGACCGGGCCGAAGATCTCTTCTTCCAGCAGCAGCGAGCCAGGCTGCACGTCGCCAAGCACCGTCGGCGTGAAGAAATTGCCGCCCAGCGCGTGCGGCGTGGCGCCGGTCAGCACCTGAGCGCCTTTGCTCAGCGCGTCATCGAGCAGTTCCAGCACCTTGTCGCGCGCCTTGCGGTTGATCAGCGGGCCGATCTGTACGCCGGGTTCGAAGCCGTTGCCGACCTGTAGCGCCGCCACGCGGGCGACAAACTTCTCGGCGAACTGTGGGTAAACGCCGCGCTGCACGTAGAACCGATTGACGCAAACGCAGGTCTGCCCGGCGTTGCGGTATTTGGCGATCAGCGCGCCTTCCACTGCGGCATCGATGTCCGCATCGTCAAACACGATGAACGGCGCGTTGCCGCCCAGCTCCAGCGACACTTTCTTGATGGTGTCCGAGCTCTGGCGCATCAGCAGCCTGCCCACCGGCGTGGAGCCGGTAAAGCTCAGCTTGCGCACCTGCGGGTGGCGGGTCAGCTCGGCGCCGATCGCCTGCGAGTTGCCGGTCACCACGTTGAACACCCCGGCGGGAATGCCGGCGCGCTCGGCCAGCTCGGCCATCGCCAGCGCCGAGTAAGGGGTTTCGTTGGCGGGTTTGACCACCAGCGTGCAGCCGGCCGCCAGCGCCGGCGCGGCCTTGCGGGTGATCATCGCCGCCGGGAAGTTCCAGGGCGTGATCGCCGCGCACACGCCGATGCCCTGCTTCAGCACCATCAGGCGTTTATCGCCGCTCGGCGAGGGAATAATGTCGCCATTGGTGCGCTTGGCCTGTTCGGCGAACCATTCGATAAAGGAAGCGGCGTAGCGGATCTCGCCCAGCGACTCCGCCAGCGGCTTGCCTTGCTCCAGCGTCATCAGGCTGGCCAGATCCTGCTGGTGTTCCAGCATCAGTTCGAACCAGCGGCGCAGCAGCTGGGCGCGTTGCTGTGCCGGCAGCGCGCGCCAGCCTTCCAGCGCCTGCTGGGCGGCGTCGATCGCCCGTTGGGTTTCGGCCGTCGCCATGTTGGGCACGCTGCCGATGAGTTGGCCGGTGGCGGGATCGCTCACCGGCAGGGTTTCCTGGTTGTCGGCATCGCGCCATTGCCCGTTGATGTAGGCCTGTTGGCGGAATAGCGCCCGATCGGAAATATTCACAAAGAACCTCACAAGTCAGGGGGAGGGGGCCCGTGGGCCCCGTCGCATCAGGGTTGATAAACCTGCGCCAGCAGGTTGTGGAAGTGGGCGATGCCGTGTTCGCTGACGCCGCTGCCGGCGCCGTCGGCCATGATGCGCCCCTGGCCGCGATAGCCGCGCGATTTGAGGCCTTTTTGCACGCTCTCCACCAGCCGCAAATCTTCCGGGCGGAACACGTCGCGGTACCAGTCGATCAGTTTGAGCTGCTCGTCGCTCAAATCGGCGTTGGTGAAGTAGATGTCGTAGTGCTGCAGGGTGGTTTCTGCATCGACCGGGAATTCATAGATCACCGTCATCATGCCTTCCAGCGGCGGCATGTTGAACATGGTGCACGGCCACAGCCAGATGCCGTGGAAGCTGGCTTCTTTACCCTCTTCAAACTTGAATGACTGCTCGGAAGGGCGGGCGTAGCCGAACTGCAGCGTCCAGTTGCCGTGCAGGGTGTGCCAGTAGCGGTCGACCTGCACCGAGTCGGCGAAGCCGGGGTGTGCCGGGCCGCAGTGGTAGCACTCGAGATAGTTGTCGACGATGTTCTTCCAGTTGGCCGGGGTACGGGTGACGAAGCGCGCCGCCAGCTTGAGATCGTCGACCTGCGGGCAGGCTTCGCGCACTTTGGCGCCGAGGCCCGGCAGCTGGTCTTCCACCGTGCCGGCCTGCGAGTCCAGATTGACGTAAATAAACCCGGCGTACTCTTCGACCCGCACCGGCATCAGGTGCGAGTTTTCCTTATCGAAGTTCTGCACGTTTTCGCAGTTGCGCGCGTGTGCCAGTTCGCCGTCCAGCTTGAACGCCCAGGCGTGATAAGGGCAGGTGATGACGTTTTTCGCCCGGCCGTCGCCCGCCAGCAGCTGGTGGCCGCGGTGTGGGCAGACGTTGTAAAAGGCGCGCAGCACTTTGTCGCGGCCACGCACCACCAGAATGTTTTCACCGATGATCTCGCGGGTGATGTAGTCGTTCGGTTCGGCGAGCTCGCTGCGGTGCGCCACGCAAATCCAGCTGGTGGCGAACACCTGCTCTTTTTCGTGCTCGAACGCCGCCTGGTGGGTATAGAACCGGGCCGGAATGGTGTAAGCCTCGCGGGCGTCGGCGCAGAAATCTTTCGGTAAGGTAAATTCAGGGATCAGAGTGCTCATAAGTTAACCTTCCTCTTTTCTTATTGTCATTTCGCCATAGGGCGCGGTTGATACGACGATGGAGCGGAGAGTTCGGCGGCCGGCGGCGCCTCGGGCAGCGCCGGCGCGCTGCTTTCGATCAGGTGAGCCGGAATGGCCGCGTAGTCCTGCTTCAGCCAGCGGGCGAAGCCGTAGGTTTTCACCAGCAGCACCAGCAGGAACGGCAGCGCGGTCAGGATCACCGTGGTTTTCATGGTGTCCAGCGAGGCGCCGGTGAACAGGATCGACAGCGGGATCAGGGTGATCACCACGCACCAGAACAGGCGCAGCATCGGGCTGGGATCTTGCCCCTCCTGCAGGTTGCGGGTGCTGGTGGCGGCCATGGTGTAGGCCACCGCGTCCATGTGCGAGGCCAGGAAAATGATCATGATGAACAGATAGGCGGCCAGGAACAGCTTGCCGAGCGGCAGCGCCGTCAGCAGCATCTGCACGGCGGTTTCGCCGCCCTGAGTGCTGAGGATCTCCGGCACGTTGAGCTGCCCGCTGATGAACTGGTGCATGGCGTAGCTTTCCAGCGAGCCGAAGAAGAACCAGCAGCCGAGGGTGCTGCCGAGCAACAGCGCCCAGATCACCTCTTTAATCTTGCGGCCGCGCGAGACGCGGGTGACAAACATCGCCACGCCCGGGGTGTAAGAGATCCACCACAGCCAGTAGAACACCGTCCAGCTGCGGCTGAAGCTGCCGTCGCCCATCGGATCGGTGAACAGGCTCATCTGCAGGAAGTTTTGCGCCGTCAGGCCGATGGCGTTGATGGTGTTGTTGATGGTGAACTCGGTGGGGCCGACCAGCAGCACCAACCCGGCGAAGACGAAAGCGCCCCAGCCGACCATTTTGCTCAGGCGCTGCATGCCGCCGTCGATGCCGATGTAGGAGCTGAGGCAGAAAATCACCGCCGCCAGCAGGATCACCGTCGCCTGCACCACGAAATTGTCGGGGATGCCGGTCAGCGCCGTCAGCCCGCGGGTAAAGGTGGAGGCGGTCAGCACCAGCGAAATGGTGAGGGCGCCGACGGTGGCGACCAGGAAAATCAGGTCCACTATCCGCCCGATTGGGCCGTTGGCGCGCACGCCGGTGATGGCGGAAATGATCCCCGACAGGCTGAGCCCTTTGTTCTTACGCACGTGGAAGTGGTAGGCCATGATCAGCGAGGCGAGGGCATAGGTTGCCCAGGCGCTCAGGCCCCAGTGGAAGAAGGAGTAGCTGATGCTGTATTCCAGCGCTTTCGGGGTGCGCGGCGCGATGTTCAGCCCTGGCGTCTGGTAGTAATACGCCCACTCCATTACCCCCCAATACAGGGTGGACGAGCCGAGGCCGGCGCAGATGAACATGAACAGCCAGGCCAGCGTGGAGTATTGCGGTTTGCCTTCGCCGAGGCGGATGTTGCCGTATTTGCTCAACGCCAGATACAGCACCACCAGCAGGGCGATCAGCACCAGGATTTGAATGGTTGAACCGAACAGCCGGGTGACGCCGTTGAAAATGGTGTTGGCGATAAGCGCGGATTGAGCCGGAAAGAGCATCAGGCAAATGGCGATCAGCGCAATACTGCACAGGCTGATGGCGATGAGCGTGACATCCTTTTTAGGGGTGCTCTGCATGGGAGTGAACTCCTGTTATCGGTGGTGGGCCGGTGCGCGAAGCGTAGGGTGCGCCCGGGCCTTATTGGTTTGAACCCTTTGTTTTGTTACACCGCGAGGAGCAAACGCCCCGGCAAAACGCCGCCGAGAATATTTACTCTTCATTAACATTTTCGAGTGTGCACAAATTACAGGAGGGCCACAATTGGGGCATCTGTAAAAGGATAAAACACAGTATGTAAACAATTTGTTGTGATCTTGGCCGGGGTATTGGCGTGCTTTCTGCGGTGGTTTTCAGCGGATTTGCGGCGGCGATCGAAGCGGAAAAACGGACGTGGCAAAGCAGGGCGCGAAAGGGCGCCCTGCGCAGGAAAACCGGTGATGCTTAGCGTTGTAGCAGGGCGGCGATCGCCTGGCCAACTTGCTGGGTGGAGGCATCGCCGCGCATGTCCGGCGTGCGCGGCCCGTCGGCGATGATGCGCTCGATCGCCTGCAGGATGCCGTCGTGCGCCTGGCGGTAACGGGCATCGCCGTCGCCGAGGAAATCCAGCATCATCGCGCCGCTCCAGATCATGGCGATCGGGTTGGCGATGTTCTTGCCGAAAATGTCCGGCGCCGAGCCGTGCACCGGTTCGAACAGCGACGGGAAGTTGCGCTCCGGGTTCAGGTTGGCCGACGGCGCAATGCCGATGGTGCCGGTGCAGGCCGGGCCGAGATCCGACAAAATATCGCCGAACAGATTAGAGGCGACCACCACGTCGAAGCGTTCGGGGTTCAGCACGAAGCGCGCGCACAGAATATCGATGTGCTGTTTGTCCCAGGCGATATCGGGGTACTGGCGCGCCATCTCCGCCACGCGCTCATCCCAGTACGGCATGCTGATGGCCATGCCGTTGGACTTGGTGGCGGCGGTCAGGCGTTTGCGCGGGCGCTGCTGCGCCAGCTCGAAGGCGTATTTCAGAATGCGGTCCACGCCCTGACGGGTGAAGACCGATTCCTGGATCACCATCTCGCGTTCGGTGCCTTCGAACATCCGCCCGCCGAGCGAGGAGTATTCCCCTTCGGTATTTTCGCGCACCACGTAGAAATCGATGTCGCCCGGCTGTTTGTTCGCCAGCGGGCAGGGCACGCCGGGAAACAGCCGCACCGGGCGCAGGTTGACGTACTGCTCGAAGTCGCGGCGGAATTTCAGCAGCGAACCCCACAGCGAAATGTGATCGGGCACCGTATCCGGCCAGCCGACGGCGCCGAAATAGATGGCGTCGAAGCCCTTGAGCTGCTCAAACCAATCGTCAGGCATCATCTGGCCGTGGTGCTGGTAGTAGTCGCAGCTGGCCCACTCGAAGGTGTCGAATTCCAGCGACAGATCCCAGCGCGCCGCCGCCGCCTGCAATACCCGTATGCCTTCCGGCAACACTTCCCGCCCGATACCGTCCCCGGGGATAGCGGCAATCTTGTAATTTTTGCTCATACAGAGGTCTCATTTGTAGGTAGGGGAGATTGACAACACTGTTATCCTATAATTGACTAACTGTTAATCAATCTCGAAAACGGTGAAACATAAAACACGAATCATGAACAATATGCCGATCCTGAGTGACCTGCGGGTGTTCGTGCTGGTGGCGCGCCGCGCCGGGTTTGCCGCCGCCGCCGAAGAGCTGGGCGTGTCGCCGGCCTTTATCAGCAAACGCATCGCGTTGCTGGAAAAGGCGCTGGACGTGTCGCTGCTGCACCGCACCACGCGGCGGGTGGCGATCACCGAGGACGGCGAGCGCATCTACGAATGGGCGCAGCGCATTCTCAACGATGTCGATCAGATGATGGACGAACTGTCCGAGGTGCGTCAGGCGCCGCAGGGCATGCTGCGCGTGGTCAGCAGCTTCGGCCGGCGCTTCGTGGCCCCGGCGCTGTCGGCGCTGGCGCGGGAGTATCCGCAGCTGGAGCTGCGGCTTGACGTGTCCGATCGGTTGGTGGATCTGGTCAGCGAAGGGTTCGATCTGGATATCCGCATCGGCGACGATATCGCCCCTAATCTGATCGCGCGCAAGCTGGCGGACAACCAGCGCATCCTGTGCGCTTCGCCGGCGTATCTGCAGCGCCACGGCGTGCCGAAAAGCGTGGCGGAGCTGGCGGGCCGCGCTTGCCTGGTGATCAAGGAGCGCGATCACCCGTTCGGGCTGTGGCGGCTGCAGGGGCCGGGCGGCGAAGAGACGGTGAAGGTGACGGGGGCGCTGGCGTCGAACCACGGTGAAATCGTGCACCAGTGGTGCCTGGACGGGCAGGGCGTTGCGCTGCGTTCCGCCTGGGACGTGAAAGAGAACATCGACAGCGGCAGGTTGGTGCACATTCTGCCGGAGTATTTTCAGCCGGCCAACATCTGGGCGGTGTACGTTTCCCGGCTGGCAACGTCGGCGAAAGTGCGGGTGACGGTCGAATTTTTGCGCGACTATTTCCGTGAGCACTATGGCGAAACGGGGGCGGCGAGTGAAAATTCGCCGCGGCCTTGAGGCCAAAAATGTGCGCCAGATCATCTTATGCTCGTAAAACTCCCCTCCGTTACTTGTGGAACTGTTGCACCTGTTCCTTTTGCCAAAACTTTGGTTTATGCTCAGCTGAAGCGTTTCAGTTGAAGCACTCTTCGACAGAAATGCCGATGTGACGGCGGCGAAAAGCCGCTGAAGCGCGGGAATAATGCAAACGCGGCGATTCACAGCGGGCGGTGCGATCCACTACTCTATGCGGGTTAGTGAGACAACCAGTCAGCGCCGGCCCGGCGCCGGTGAGTCAGCCCGGCGGGGACGGCCCTTTTTCAGGAGCAGCATGACCATCCGCATAGCGATAAACGGCTTTGGCCGCATCGGCCGCAGCGTATTGCGCGCACTGTACGAATCGGGACGACGGGCGGAAATCTCCGTGGTGGCGATCAACGAGCTGGCGAATGCCGAGGGCATGGCCCATCTGCTGAAGTACGATTCCAGCCACGGTCGCTTCGCCTGGGATGTGCGGCAAGAGTGCGACACGCTGAGCGTCGGGGACGACGCGATTCGCCTGTTGCATCAGCCGGCGGTGGAGCAGTTGCCCTGGGGCGAGCTGGGCGTCGACGTGGTGCTGGATTGCAGCGGCGTGTACGGCAGCCGGGCGGATGGCGAAGCCCATCTGGCGGCGGGGGCGAAGAAAGTGCTGTTCGCCCATCCGGGCGGCAACGATCTGGACGCTACCATCGTGTTCGGCGTCAACCATCAGACGCTGTTGGCGGAACATCGCATCGTGTCCAACGCCTCGTGCACCACCAACTGCATTATTCCGGTGATCAAGCTGCTGGACGACGCCTACAGCATCGAATCCGGCACCGTGACCACCATTCACTCGGCGATGAACGATCAGCCGGTGATCGACGCGTATCACGCGGATTTGCGGCGCACCCGTGCGGCGAGCCAGTCGATCATTCCGGTCGATACCAAGCTGGCTGCGGGCATCACCCGTATCTTCCCGCAGTTTTGCGATCGCTTCGAGGCTATCTCGGTGCGCGTGCCGACCATCAACGTGACGGCTATCGATCTTAGCGTCAGCGTGAGCGCCGCGGTGAAGGTGGCGGAGGTCAACCAGCTGTTGCAAAAGGCCGCACGGGAGTCATTTCGTGGTATAGTTGACTACACGGAATTACCATTGGTCTCGATCGATTTTAACCATGACCCGCACAGCGCTATCGTCGACGGTACGCAGACCCGGGTCAGCGGGCAGCACCTGATAAAGACCTTGGTCTGGTGCGACAATGAATGGGGCTTTGCCAATCGGATGTTGGATACCACACGGGCAATGGCCGCCAGCGGTTTCTAGTACGGCGACGCCGGCGTGACAGGCGCGCTGCTCAGGCAATTTTATAGAGATTCAATAAAGAGGGTTCACCATGTCTGTAATTAAGATGACCGATCTGGATCTGGCGGGTAAACGCGTACTGATCCGCTCCGATCTGAACGTGCCGGTAAAAGACGGTAAAGTGACTTCCGACGCGCGTATCCGCGCTTCCCTGCCGACTATCGAAGCTGCGCTGAAGCAAGGCGCCCGCGTGATGGTGACCTCCCACCTGGGTCGTCCTACCGAAGGCGAGTACAACGAAGAATTCTCCCTGCTGCCTGTGGTCAACTACCTGAAAGATCACCTGAAATCCCCAGTGCGTCTGGCGAAGGATTATCTGGATGGCGTCGACGTCGCCGAAGGCGAACTGGTGGTGCTGGAAAACGTCCGTTTCAATAAGGGCGAGAAGAAAGACGACGAAACCCTGTCCAAGAAATACGCGGCGCTGTGCGACGTGTACGTGATGGACGCGTTCGGCACCGCGCACCGCGCGCAGGCTTCCACCCACGGCGTGGGCAAGTTTGCGCCTGTCGCCTGTGCCGGCCCGCTGCTGTCCGCCGAGCTGGAAGCGCTGGGCAAGGCCCTGGGCAACCCGGCCCGTCCGATGGTCGCCATCGTGGGCGGTTCTAAAGTGTCCACCAAACTGACCGTGCTGGATTCCCTGTCCAAAATCGCCGATCAGCTGATCGTCGGCGGCGGCATCGCCAACACCTTCGTGGCGGCGCAGGGCAACAACGTGGGCCAGTCCCTGTACGAACCTGACCTGATCCCGAACGCGCAGAAACTGCTGGAAACCTGCGACATCCCGGTTCCGACCGACGTGCGCGTCGCGACCGAGTTCTCCGAAACCGCGACCGCAACCGTGAAACAGGCCAACGAGATCCAGGACAACGAGCAAATTCTGGATATGGGCGACGTCTCTGCCGAGCGTCTGGCCGTTATCCTGAAGAACGCCAAGACCATTCTGTGGAATGGCCCGGTTGGCGTATTCGAGTTCCCTAACTTCCGTAAGGGCACCGAAATTGTCGCCCGCGCGATCGCCGATAGCGACGCTTTCTCTATCGCTGGCGGCGGCGACACTCTGGCAGCCATCGATCTGTTCGGTATCGCTGACAAAATTTCCTACATCTCCACCGGCGGTGGCGCATTCCTGGAATTCGTTGAAGGGAAACCGCTGCCTGCAGTCGTGATGCTGGAAGAGCGCGCTAAGCAGTAATTCAGACAACGGGAGGCGAAAGCCGCCCGTTTGTTTTATACCGCGCGGCTAATGCTGCGCGGCGTGAAAACATCGATTTACATCCATCTACGGCCGACGAAACAGGACAAAGTAACATGTCTAAAATTTTTGATTTCGTAAAACCGGGTGTCATCACGGGTGATGACGTTCAGAAAGTCTTCGCAGTTGCTAAAGAGAACAACTTTGCGCTGCCAGCGGTAAACTGCGTGGGTACCGACTCCATCAACGCAGTGCTGGAAGCCGCGGCTAAAGTGCGCGCGCCGGTCATCGTTCAGTTCTCCAACGGCGGCGCCGCGTTCATCGCCGGCAAAGGCGTGAAGACCGATGTGCCTCAGGGCGCAGCGATTCTGGGCGCCATCTCTGGCGCACACCACGTTCACCAGATGGCTGAACACTACGGCGTGCCGGTGATCCTGCACACCGACCACTGCGCGAAGAAACTGCTGCCATGGCTGGACGGCCTGCTGGACGCCGGCGAGAAGCACTTCGCCGCTACCGGCAAACCGCTGTTCTCTTCCCACATGATCGATCTGTCTGAAGAATCTCTGGAAGAAAACATCGAGATCTGCAGTGCCTACCTGAAGCGCATGGCCAAAATCGGCATGACGCTGGAAATCGAACTGGGCTGCACCGGCGGTGAAGAAGATGGCGTGGACAACAGCCATATGGACGCATCCGCTCTGTACACCCAGCCGGAAGACGTGGCTTACGCGTACGAAAAACTGAACGCCATCAGCCCGCGCTTCACCATCGCTGCCTCCTTCGGTAACGTACACGGCGTGTACAAGCCAGGCAACGTCAAGCTGACCCCGACCATCCTGCGTGATTCTCAGGACTACGTGTCCAAGAAATTCAACCTGCCGCACAACAGCCTGAACTTCGTGTTCCACGGCGGTTCCGGTTCTACCGACGCAGAGATCAAAGAGTCTGTGGGTTACGGCGTGATCAAGATGAACATCGACACCGACACCCAATGGGCGACCTGGGACGGCATCCTGCAGTACTACAAAGCGAACGAAGCTTACCTGCAGGGCCAGCTGGGCAACCCGAAAGGCGCCGATCAGCCGAACAAGAAATACTACGATCCACGCGTATGGCTGCGCGCAGCGCAGACCAGCATGGTGACGCGTCTGGAGCAGGCCTTCAAAGATCTGAACGCGGTAGACGTTCTGTAATCTTCGGCACCTGTTGCACGATGCAAAAGGCTCCCTGCGGGGAGCCTTTTTGTTTATGACAAGCCTGATGGCGTTGCCTGGCTTGCCGTTGGAAAAATATAAAAAATAAGGAAAATCAAGCCATTGATTTTCGTCTGATGACCACAAAGGAGGAAAAAACACGTTTTTTCCTCCTTTGTTGGTGAGTTAAAGGCTCCCTGCGGGGAGCCTTTTTCGTTTTCAGCCCAGCAGGCCGGCGCCGACGTTGATAGACAGGCCCAGGATCAGCATGTTGAACGCGAAGGAGATCACCGACTGCAGCAGGGTGACCTTACGCACCTCCGCTGCTCCGACCGCCACATCGGCGGTTTGCGACGCCACCGCAATGGTGAAGGAGAAGTAGGCGAAATCCAGATAGGTCGGCTCGGTGAGGTTGCCGGGGAACAGCAGCGGCAAAGGATCCTGCTGTGCACCCTGGCGATAAAACTGGTGGGCATAGTGCATGGTGAAGGCGGTCGGCAGCAGCAGCCAGGAGACCACCAGCGTGGCACCGGTCAGCAGCAAATGCAGCGTCTTCAGAGAGCCGGCCACCTGTTTGGCGCTGCTCAGTTCAAACAGGATCGCGAGTAAACTGACCAGGCAACCGAGGCTGACCAGCGTCAGCACCATACTGGCGCTTTCATCCTGCCGCCGGGCGATCTGGCGAATGTGCTGCGGCGTGCTGATCAGCATCAGCCGCCAGAGAAACAGCAGGTAGAGCCAGGCCAGCGTATTCCAGCCGATCATCAGGCGCTGCAGCAGCGAAAGTTGGGCGGGCAGCAGCAGAAAGCACAGCAGCCCGGCGCCGACGGAAAACAGCAGCCTGGGCCGCACTTGCCAATAGTGTTTGAGCGAAGAGCGAATGTGCATGATTAACGGATCCCTTGTCGTGAAATGGCCAACGCGCTGTTCTCAGCATAGAAGAAGCGGCGGGCGGTTTCGGCTATTTTTAACGCTGACGGTTGGCATGAGCCTTTAATGTTGGTTACCCTTAGGCGGTGGTTTCCTACTGGCCGCCGAGGCCAGTGTATTTTTGCGAGTTTCTCCCGTTAGGGACTGAGTTAGGACGACACGAATGAAAGATTTGAATGTAGTAGACGGCATCAACGGTGCCGGCGACTGGTTGGTGAAGAACCAGGATCTGTTGATCCAGTACGCGGTGAATATCGTCGCCGCCATCGTTATCCTGATCATCGGTTCGATCGTGGCCCGCGTGGTCGGTAATGCGCTGAACCGCGTGATGAAGCTGCGCGGCATCGACGCCACGGTGGCAGACTTTCTGTCGGCGATCGTGCGCTACGGCGTGCTGGCGTTCACCTTCATCGCGGTGCTGGGGCGCGTTGGCGTGCAGACCACCTCGGTGATCGCCGTGCTGGGTGCCGCCGGTTTGGCCGTCGGTCTGGCGCTACAAGGGTCGCTGTCCAACTTCGCCGCCGGCGTGCTGCTGGTGATCTTCCGCCCGCTGCGCGTGGGTGAATATGTCGATCTGGGCGGCGTGGCCGGTACCGTCGATCAGGTGCAGATTTTCTCCACCACCCTGCGTACCGCAGACAACAAAACCATCGTGGTGCCGAACGGTAAAATCATCGCCGGCAACATCATCAACTACTCCCGTGAACCGAACCGCCGCGTGGATATCGTGGTAGGCGTGGCCTACAATGCCGATATCGACGTGGTGAAGAAGGTGCTGGGCGACGTGATCGCCGCCGACAAGCGAATCATGCATGCCAAAGGCGTGACTGTGCGTCTGAACGAGATGGCACCGTCTTCCCTGAACTTCGTCACCCGCTCCTGGACCACCAACGCGGAATACTGGAACGTGTACTTCGATTTGATGGAAAACTTCAAGCGCGCGCTGGATGCCCACAACATCGGCATTCCGTTCCCGCAGATGGACGTGCACCTGTATCGCACCGAAGACGCTTCCGCCAAGGCGGAATAACAGAGAAGGGGGCCTTGGCCCCTTTTTTCATTACAGGCCGAGACGCCATCGAAGGCGTCTCGGCCTTTTCTTTTCCACGAGTTCAGGCGCCGGCGACCGGCTTGGTTAGCGGTGCGCGGCGATGCAGGCTGAGGCGATAGAGCAGGAAGATAGCGACCGCGCCCAGCAGCGCCGGCAGCGCTAGCCAGAGGAAGAACACTTCCGCCGATCCGGCGGCGGTCATCATCCAGGCGCCGAGCATCGAGCCGACGATCGAACCGAAGCGGCCATTGGCCATGGCCCAGCTGACGCCGGTCACGCGGGCAGCGGTCGGGTAAAGGGTGGCGGAGACCAGGTTCAGGCCGTTTTGCGCACCGGCCACGCCGAAGCCAATCAGGAACACGACGGCGGCCAGCGTATAGACGTCGCCCATCAGATACCCGGTCGCGCCGATCACCAGCGCAGCGCCCAGGTAGGAGACGGCCAGCACGCGGTAGGGCCCGATCCGATCCATCAGCAGCGCCATCAGGATGGCGCCCAGGGTGCCGCCGAGCGGCACCATCGCCCCGATGCGCGAGGCGTGGGCGATATCGTAACCGGCGTCTTTGAGGATCGTCGGCAGCCAGCTGGTGAGCAGGTAGAACACGAACAGCGAGCAGAAGAACGCCGCCCACAGCAGCAGGGTGCGCACGGCGCGCCCTTCGATAAACAGGTGCGAGATCGGCGACTTGGCCTGCGCCGGGCGTTCGTCATCGACGATGGTGACCCCCGTCCAACGCCGGCCGGTGATACGCTCGACCACCCGGCGCAGCCGATCGGCATGTTTGGCGTTGGCGGCCATAAAGCGTACTGATTCGGGCATCTGCCAGGCCAGCAGCGGCAGCAGCGCCAACGGCGCGATGCCGCCGACCAGCAGCACGCCGCGCCAGCCGAACGCCGGAATGATCTGCCCGGCCAGCAGGCCGCCCAAGGCCAATCCGGCGGTAAAGCCGCTCCAGCTCAGGGTGACCATCAGCATGCGGCGTCGCGCCGGTGAGTACTCCGAACTGAGGGTGATACAGGTCGGTATCGCGCCCCCAAGGCCAATGCCGGTGATGAAGCGCAGCAAGGTCAGGGATTCTATCGATTGCGTATAGGCCGAAGCCAGAGTGCAGCCGCCAAACACCAGCACCGCGACGAGCAGCACGCGTTTGCGACCGATGGCGTCGGCGATCGGCCCGAACAGCAGGCTGCCGATCAACAGGCCGAACAGCCCCGCGCCGAAGGCGGGGGAGAGCTGCGAGGGGTGCAGGCCCCACTCTTCACGCAGCGCCGGGGCGATATAGCCGATGATGGCGGTATCGAAGCCGTCCAGCAGGGCGATCAGGAAACACAGGGTAAGGATGAGGATTTGATAAGGCGAGATCCTGGCGCGATCGATAATTTCGCTGATGCGAGCGGTATCTGGGCTCATGAGGGTTCCACTGTTATTAAGCTGTTGTGGGCTGGCTGAGGGGCCGTTCAGGCCGCTGTGGCTGGCATCGCGTAGAAACCCGAGTATACACCAGAGGGGGGGCGTTGCGGGGAGAAGGAGTCGATGATCATCGCCCGCCACAGGAGGCTCCTGCGGCAGGCGCTGGTGAGGTTATTTGGCTAGCAGTTCCCGGCGCACGATCTCGGCGCCCGCACTCAAGGCATTCAGCTTGCCGCTGGCGACCTGGCGAGGCAGGGGAGCCATGCCGCAGTTGGTCGACGGGTAGAGCTTGTCGGCATCGACAAACTGCAGCGCTTTGCGCAGCGTAGCGGCCACTTCTTCCGGCGTCTCAATGGTATGATTCGCCACATCAATGGCGCCAACCATCACTTTCTTACCGCGAATCAGTTCAAGCAGATCCATCGGGACGTGCGAGTTATGGCACTCGAGCGAGATGATATCGATAGTAGACGTTTGCAGCTTGGGGAACGCCTCTTCGTATTGCCGCCACTCTGAGCCCAGCGTCTTTTTCCAGTCGGTATTGGCCTTAATGCCGTACCCATAGCAGATATGCACCGCCGTTTCACACTTAAGCCCCTCAACGGCCCTTTCCAGGGCGGCGATGCCCCAGTCATTCACTTCGTCAAAGAACACGTTAAATGCGGGCTCATCAAACTGAATAATGTCGACGCCGGCGGCCTCGAGCTCTTTGGCTTCCTGATTGAGGATCTTGGCGAATTCCCAGGCCAATTTTTCGCGGCTTTTATAGTGGTTGTCATAGAGCGTGTCGATCATGGTCATCGGCCCCGGCAGGGCCCATTTAATCGGCTGCTTGGTCAGCTGGCGTAAAAATTTGGCGTCTTCAACGAATACGGGCTTTTGGCGCGCGACCGCACCCACGACGGTTGGCACGCTCGCCTCATAGCGATTGCGAATTTTAACCACTTCGCGTTTCTCGAAATCGACGCCGCTGAGGTGCTCGATAAACGTCGTGACGAAGTGCTGGCGCGTTTGCTCGCCATCGCTGACGATATCGATGCCGGCCTGTTGTTGTTCAGCCAGCGACAAACGCAGAGCGTCCTGTTTCCCTTCGATTAATTCTTCATTCTGCAATTTCCAGGGCGACCACAGGGTTTCCGGCTGGGCCAGCCAGGAAGGTTTAGGCAAGCTGCCGGCGGTCGAGGTAGGGAGCAATATTTTCATAATAGATGACCTGTATTTGAGTGAATCAAAGCGCGTAGTGAGCAGACCATTGCTCAAGAATGGGCTTGTAGGGCTTGATAAATTGCTCTTCCGTAAATTTCCCCTGCTCAATCGCTAACCGGCTACGCTCTTCGCGATCGTAAACAATCTTGGTTAATGAATGATCCTGGTTATTCAGGCTTGGCTGATAGCATTGCCCTGCCGCCGAGTTGGCATTGTAAATTTCAGGCCGATAGATTTTTTGGAAGGTCTCCATCGTGCTGATGGTGCCGATCAGTTCCAGATCGGTGTAATCGCTCAGCAAATCTCCGGGGAAATAAAACGCCAGGGGCGCAACGCTATTTTTCGGCATGAAGTAGCGCACCTGCAGGCCCATTTTTTTAAAATACCGGTCGGTCAGCGAAGCGCCGTCTTGCCGATACTCGTCGCCCAACACCGGATGTTGATTGCCCGTCCGATGATAGGTGTCTTTGCTGGACACGCTGAGGCAGATCACCGGCGGTTTGCTGAAATTCTCATGGTATGCGTTTGAATTGACGAAGTGCTTAAAGATATTGCCGTGCAAATCGCCGAAATCATCCGGAATGTTGAATTCCGCCGTGTTTTTATTGTGCGCCGGCAGCAGGACGCTAAAGTCGTAATCGCGCACGTAAGACGAGAAGTTATTCCCGACGATGCCCTCAAGACGCTTTTGCGTTTTTTTATCAATGATGTTGGTTTTCAGGATTTCAATCACCGGGAAGCTGGCCCCCTGATCTTCAACGCGCATCTCAACCGAAATGATTTCAAGCTCAACCGAATAGCGGTCGGCCTTGGGGTTATCCCAATGCGCCAACGAATTGAAGCGATTGTTAATCATCACCAGCGTGTTGCGCAGGTTCTCCCGGCGGTTTTCCCCTCTGGCCAAATTGGCGAAGTTGGTGGTGATACGCGTACTTTCAGAAGGGTTATAATCTTCATCGAAAGAACTGCTCTTAATCGTAAAGGCAAAGTCTCTATTCATCGTCTTATAGCATCCTGTTATATGATATGAAGGCTGGATTTATCCATTTCTTTCAATGGGTTGTTTTTCTCTTTTTTTATTCAGCCGATTTCATATTGTCTGTCGTTAATGAGGTCTATTTTTGCCAGAGTCCCGATGGGAGTGAAAGAGACTTAATTTCATTACTACATGAGCGGTATTCATGATCTGGCGTTCGGGCCGGTTTGCCGCCGTTGCCCTGCGGCGCAAACCGCCAACGTACGGGCCGGCAACCTGGTGCAGCCTGAAAAATTACGGGTATAATCCCCCCATGACCCCACGGCTTCAGACACGAACATGACAAAACTCACCTTACAAGAGCAGATGCTCAAAGCGGGCTTGGTTACCAGCAAGAAAATGGCCAAAGTCCAAAGAACGGCTAAAAAATCACGCGTTCAGGCCCGTGAGGCCAGAGAGGCGGTGGAAGAGAACAAAAAAGCACAGCTTGAGCGCGATAAGCAGCTGAGCGAACAGCAAAAGCAGGCCGCGCTGTCCAAAGAATACAAGGCGCAGGTGAAGCAGCTGATCGAGATGAACCGCATCGTCCTGGCGAAAGGCGATATCGGTTTCAACTTCACCGACGGTAACCTGATCAAGAAAATCCTGGTGGATAAGGCGACGCAGACCCAGCTGATCAATGGCCGTCTCGCCATTGCCCGCTTGGTGGTCGAGAACCGCGAAGAGTGTGAATACGCGATTATCCCCGCGAGCGTCGCCGATAAAATCGCGCAGCGCGATGCGGCCAGCATTGTGCTGCACAGCGCGCTGAGTCAGGAAGAGCAGGATGAAGACGATCCGTACGCCGACTTCAAAGTGCCTGACGATTTGATGTGGTAAGCCGCGTTCAGAACGGCGCGGCGTGACGAGCGGCGATCCGCTCTCCACTGATGGGGTGCACAAAGTCCAGTTCGCTGGCGTGCAACATCAGCCGCGGCGTCTGTTCGGTACCCGGCAGCAGACGCCCGCCATACAGATCGCAGCCTAAAATAGGGTGGCCCAACTGCCGGCTGTGAATACGCAGCTGGTGGGTGCGCCCAGTCTCTGGGGTGAGCTGCACCCGCGTCAGCGGCAGCGAGATCCCGCCCTCCGCTTCACGATAAAAACGCTCGACGACCCGATAGTGGGAGCGGGCGGGTTTGCCGTGGAGGGCGCAAATTGACATCAGCGGGAACAGCGCCGGATCTTTGGCGATTGCCGCGTCTATGACCCCTTCGTTATCCGCCAGATGGCCGCAGAGCAGCGCGCTGTACACTTTGCTGACGGTGCGCTCGCTGAACTGCCGGCAGAGCGCGGCGTTGGCGGCCTTGTTGCGGGCCACCACCATCAACCCGGACGTGCCGAAATCCAGGCGGTGCACCAGGGCGCAGCCGGGGAAGATCTGTACCAGCCGATGGTGTACCGAATCGAGATTCTGCGGATTCTTGCCCGACAGGCTGAGCAGCCCGGCCGGCTTATTGATCAGCGCCAGATGATCGTCCTGATAGAGGATCTCTATTTGGTCATGGCATGACGGGGCGATAAAGGTATCGGTGATCGTAGACATCGGGCGGCCGGCTGGAGGGTGGGTGCGGATGATAGCGAATTTCGCGTCGATGAGCGAATGCGGTTTTCGCTACACTGCGCCTCATGCCCGTTGCACCCGATGCGGCAAAGCATCGGGTGCAACGGCTGGGGCCCCGGCGGCCCTACTGCCCGTAGTAGGCGTTTTGGCCGTGTTTGCGCAGATAGTGTTTGTCCAACAGCTCGCGCTGCATGCTGTGAATGCCCGGCGTCAGCTGGCGCGAGAAAATGCCCATGTAGGAAATTTCTTCCAGCACCACCGCATTATGCACCGCGTTGTGGGCGTCTTTGCCCCAGGCGAAGGGGCCGTGGGCATTGACCAGTACCGCTGGGATAGCGTTGGGATTGATATCGCGCCGGCGGAAGGTTTCGATAATCACGTTGCCGGTTTCCAGTTCGTAATCGTGCTCAATTTCATCCTGGGTCATCAGGCGAGTGCAGGGGATCGCGCCATAAAAATAGTCGGCGTGGGTGGTTCCCCAGGCGGGGATGTCCAGCCCGGCCTGCGCCCAGATGGTGGCGTGGCGCGAATGGGTGTGGACGATGCCGCCGATATCGGCAAATTCGCGGTACAGCGCCAGATGGGTGGCGGTGTCCGACGACGGTTTTTTTGCCCCCTCGACGGTGCGGCCGCTGGCCAGATCGACCACCACCATATCCTCCGCCGTCATATGCTCGTATTCAACGCCGGAAGGCTTGATCACCACCAGACCGCGTTCGCGATCCACCGCGCTGACGTTGCCCCAGGTAAAGGTCACCAGCTTATGGCGCGGCAGATCGAGATTGGCCTCCAGCACCTGTTGTTTTAACTGAGTCAGCATGTCATGCCCCCTTGTTGCATTTTCTGTTCGATCCAGCGGCGGGCCTGAACGATCTCGGCCACCGGCTCCTCGGCTTTTTCTGTCCACATCTCAATCAGGAATGCGCCGCGGTAATTGAGGCGCTGCAGCGTGCGAAACACCTCGACGAAGTCGACGCAGCCTTCGCCAAACGGCACGTCACGGAATTGCCCCGGCGAAGTGGCGGTGACCGGGTAGGTGTCTTTCAGGTGAATGGCGGCGATGCGATCGATGCCCAGCTCCAGCTCGCGCGGCACGTCGTTGCCCCAGGCGCTGAGGTTGCCGACGTCCGGATACACCGTGAACCACGGCGAGGCCAACAGGGTGTCCCAGGCTTTCCATTTCCCGATCGAGTTCATAAAGGCGGTATCCATAATTTCCACCGCCAGCATCACCTGGGCGGCGGCGGCACGGTCTACCGCCCACTGCATGCCTTCGCTAAAGCGCGCCAGCGTCCCCTCGTCTTGCTCTTCGTAATACACGTCGTAGCCGGCCAGCTGGATCGTCCGGATACCGACATCTTTGGCCAGCTGAATGGCCTGTTCCATCACGTCGAAGGCGCGCTGTCGCAGCGCCGGATCGTGGCTGCCAAACGGGAAGCGCCGGTGGCCGGAGAGGCACATAGACGGAATGCGGATGCCGGTTTCCAGCATGGCGTCCACCAGTGCCAGGCGCTGAGCTTTGCTCCAGCTCAGGCGCGCCAGACGTTCATCGCTTTCGTCCACCGACATTTCGACGAAGTCGAAGCCGCAAGCCTTGGCCAGCGCCAGGCGTTCGGGCCAGCTCAGGTGTTTCGGCAGCGCTTTCTCGTAAATTCCCAACGGGTGCTGACGCATATCATGATCTCCAGATGTCATCGATGGCGGTGCGGAACTGCCTGGCGGCCGCCGGCGGATCGCCGGCCTCGGCCAGCGCGCGGCCGGCGATAAAGGCGGTGACGGCGATCTCTTTAAACAGCGGCAGGTCGGCGGGCGTGATGCCGCCGGTCACCGACAGCTCGATGCCCAGATCGGACAGCGCCTTCATCCGATCCAAATCCTGCCGGCCCCAGGTTTGCCCGCTGGCCTGCGCGTCGCGGCCGCGGTGATAGATCGCCTGGCGGATGCCGAGGCCGCGCCATTGCCGCGCATCCTCCAATGTCCAGCGGCCGAACAGTTCGATCTGGATTTCACCGCCGTGACGCTCGGCGACCTCCCGCGCGCTGGCCATGGTGGCCAACGGCGCGGCGCAGATCACCGTCATCCAGTTCGCGCCCTGGCCGAAGGCCTGCTCGGCCAGCGTCGCACCGGCGTCGGCCACCTTGAGGTCGGCCACCAGCGTGTGCTGCGGGCAGCGCTCGCGCAGCGCGCTAACCGCCTGAATGCCGGCGCTGATGCACAAAATGGTACCGGCCTCGATGATGTCCACATGGGGGCTGAGGGTCTCGGCGGTGCGCAGCGCCGTATCCAAACGGGTTTGATCGAGCGCCAGCTGCAGGCGCGGTTTCGTGCTCATGGGGCCTCCTTGTTGGCGGACTGCAGATGTTGCAATGCAGCAATCAGCGCCTGATAACGTTGGTGTTTGTTGTCGTAAGCTTCGGCAGCGGCCGCATCAGGCAGCAGCCGCTCGATACGCGGCGCCAGCCGGTGCTGGGCGGCGGTGAAATCGTTGAAGACGCCGCTGCCGACCATGGCCGCCATCGCCGCGCCCAGACAGCCGGTTTCTTCCACCTGCGGCAGCTCAACCGGCAGGCCGCTGACGTCGGCGAACATTTGCATCCAGGGGAGGGATTTGGCGGGGCCGCCGGTCACGCGCAGCGCCTGCGCCTCAGGGAAACGCCGGCGCATGCGGTTAAGGTGCGTCATGTGGCAGAACACCACGCCTTCGTAGATCGCCTGCACCAGGTGCTCGCGCTGGTGGAAGGCCTGCAGGCCGTAGAAGCTGGCGCTCAGCCCCAGGCCGGCGTTGGAGCCATACAGGAAAGGGGCGAACAGCAGATCGCCGGCGGCTTTCGGCAGGGCGGCGACCCACCGGTTAAGCTGGTCGTAGTCCTGCAGCCCCCATTGGTGACAGAACCATTCCAGGTTGGCGGCGGACGTGGGGCTGGCTTCGTGCACGATGTATTGGCCGCTTTCGGCGTGGCGGCCATAGACAAAGGGATGATCGAAACCCTCGACGATGGCGTCGGTGATGCCGCTGGTGACCGACCAGGTTCCCATCACCGCATTGAGTCGGGTTTCGTCCTGCAGGCCGGCGCACAGCGCGGTGGACACCACGTCGAACAACCCGCCGACCACCGGGGTGCCGGTTTGCAGGCCGGTGATGGCCGCGGCGTTTGCCGCGACGCGCCCGGCGATCTCGGCCGAACCGACAATCGTCGGCAGGGCGGGCATGATGTCGCCGATACCCAGCAGCTGCGCCAGCGCCGGGTCATAGCGTCCGCTGCGCATCTGATACAGGTTGGATTCGGAGATATTGGTTTCTTCGCAGGCCAGCTCGCCGGTCAGGCAATAGCGCAGGTAGTCGTGCGCCATCAGCACGCTGCCGATGCCGGCGTAACGTTCCGGCTGATGCCGCTTCAGCCAGCGCAGCAGCGAGACCGGGTGCCCGGTCCACAGCGTTTGGCGCGTTTGCGGATACAGCGCCTGCGGCACGCCCTGCCGTTGCCATTCCTGCACCAGCGCCAGCGCGCGCTGATCGGAAGAGAGCATGGCGTTGCCCAGCGGCTGCCCCTGCTTATCCAGCAGAAACGCCCCCTTACCCTGCGCCGAGATGCCGATGGCCTGGATGGCGCCGGCGGCGACGCCGCTGGCGGACAGCACTTCACGGATCACGTCGGCGGCGGTGCGCCACAGCGACGCCATATCGCGCTCGGCCCAGCCGGGCTGCGGCGCGACGATCGCCAGATTGCGCCGCGCAACGCCGTGTTCATGGCCCCTGCGGTCGTATAAACCCGCCTTGATGAAGGTACCGCCGCAGTCGAGCCCCAGCCAATATTCCATCATTCGCTCCTCGCGCTGTGGTCGCATTTATTGGGCAGCATCAACGCCAGCACGGAGGCGATCGCCAACGAGGCCGCCAGGCTGTAGACGCCGACATCCTTGCTGAACAGGCTGATCAGGACGCCGACCATATACGGGCCGCAAAAGCCGCCGAGGTTGCCCAGCGCATTGATCACGCCGCGCGCGCCGCCGGCCACTTCGGCGTTGAACAATTTGGGCGGGATGGTCCAGAACACCCCGGCCGCCGCCTGAATAAACACGCCGCAGCCGACCAGTGCAGCGTAAGACCACCAGACGTGATCCTTCAGCAGCACCGACAGCGCCATGCAGGCGGCAAAGCAGGCCAGCGGCAGGGCGACGAAGACTTTGCGCTTGCCGGTGCGATCGGAGAGGGTGGAGATGATCAGCATGCCGAAGATGGCGCCGATATAGGGCAAGATAGCCAGCAGGCCCACTTGCTCCATATCGCCGTGGGTCAGCCCTTTCAAAATGGTCGGCAGCCACAGGGTGTAGCCGTAGATACCGGTCTGGTAGAAGAAATTCACCAGGATCAGCTGCCACATGATCCGGTCGCCCAGCACCCGGCGCAGCGAGGCGTTGCGCACCGTTTTTCCTTTGATCAGCAGCTGTTCGTCGTGCAGGGTCTTCACCAGATACTCTTTTTCCGCCTGCGAGATCCATTTGGCCTCTTGGGGCCGGTTGCTGATGGTGAAATACCACAGCGCCATGACTACCAGCGACAGAGCGCCCTCCACCAGGAACAGCATGCGCCAGTCCCAGGCGGTGATGATCCAACCCGACAGCGGGGCGGTGAGAATGCCGGCGATCGGTACGAACATGATGACGATGGCGTTGGCGCGGCCGCGCTCCTTATCCGGGAACCAGTTGCTGATCATGGTCAGCACCACCGGCAGCATGCCGCCTTCGGAAACGCCGAGGGCGAAGCGCAGGAACAGCAGCTGGTACTGGTTGGTGACCAGGCCGGTCAGTACCGAGATCACCGCCCAGGCCAACAGTGACCAGCCGATGAATTTCTTACCGTTGCCGTATACCGCCAGCTTGCCGCCGGGCACCTGCAGAAACAGGTAACCGATGAAGAAGATGCCGCCAGCCAGCCCGGCCATCGAGGCGGTGATGCCGAGTTCGTCATCCATGCCGCCGGGCATGGCGAAGGCGATGTTGACCCGGTCCATGTAAGAAATGATGCAGGTAATGAGGATCGGCGGCACGATCCTCAGCCAGCGGAGCTTGGGTATCGCCTGGCTTTGGCTGACGGAAACGGAGGCTGTATTCATAAGGACCTCTTTCGATGTTCGCTTTTTGTAGGGTCGGGCGTTATTGTTTTGCTTGATTTGGGCGCAAGGGCGCCCGCACAGGCCTCATGGACCGGTGTTGTTATCGTTACGGGTGTTGCGTCTATCAGGCGCTAAACGACGCCAGCGGTATCTTCACCACCACCTTGCGTATCGCGCAGGGGCGTTGGTTAATGCAGGCCGGGCGATGCACGTCCTGCGGAAAAAATACCGCGAAGTTGCCGGGCCGCATCGTGAGCCAGGATTCGTCGGTGACGTTCTGATAAAACAGGATGTCGCGCTGCGCCAGCAGTTCCTGATGAATGACGTTGTCGCCGTTGTCCGCCGCTACGCCGATAAGCTCGGTACCGCTGACCAGAAACTGCACGTCGACGTTTTGCCGGTGTACTTCCGGGCGCAGCGCATCCGGCGGTTGGGTATGCAGATCCAGCACTTGCACCACGTAGCCGGTGGCGGGATCTTCATAGCGCCCTGCGGGCAAGACGCTGAAATCGGTGCGCTGCAGATAGGCGACGGCGTTGGCGACCGGCGCTGGGTACTGCTCGGGCGCGGTGTTGGCGATGTGGCCGAATATCATGATGATCCTCCCGTTACAGCGCCTGAATGCGCGCCCAAACCCGTTCGTCGACCGGAATACCGTCGCGCAGGTTTTCTTCCAGAATGCGCGGGAACTTGTGGCCCGGCAGGCGAATGGCGACGTCGGGGTTGTCCCGTTCGGCGCTGGTGACGTAATCCATGATGCGCTGCAGTTTTTGATCGCGGCTGTCGCCGTCGATCAACCGGTCTATCTCAATCGCGATGAACACCTGCGAGACGCCGTATTCGTCGCGGTGATCTTCCGTCACTTCCGCCACCGAGGCGCCGCCGGACAGCAGGGTGGCGATCATGTCCAGCACGATCGACAGCGCCGATCCTTTCCAATACCCCATTGGCAAAATGCGCCGATTCTCTTCGATGGTGGCCGGATCGCGGGTCAGGTGGCCGTCGTTGTCGAAGCCGCCGTCCACCGGCAGGGTTTTGCCCGCCAGCCGGTTCAGCTCCAGCGCGCCGTAGGAAAACATCGACATCGACATGTCCACCATGGTGATCGGGTTGCCGGGCACGGCGACGATCAGCGGGTTGGTGCCGATACGGCACGTTTTGGCGCCCCACGGCGGCATCACGGCGATCGAGTTGGTCCAGCAAATGCCGATATAGCCTTTCTCCGCCGCCTGCCAGCCGTAGCCGCCGCCGCGCATCCAGTGGTTGGCGTTGCGCAGCGCCACCAGGCCGATGCCATGATCGTCGGCTAACTGCATGGCGCGATCCATCATGCGGCGGGCGGTAAGGTTGCCGATGCCCTGGTGCGCATCCCATTGCTCGATCGCCCCCAGAGACAACAGTTTGCTGGGTTCGGCGTCCGGCACGATATCACCGGCGTCCAGTTGCTGAATAAAGCGCGGAAAGCGGTTAACGCCGTGGGAATAAACGCCGCTGGCGGTGGTGTCGGCGAACATGCCGGCGCAGTCATCGGCGGTGTGCTCCGCCACGCCGCGCGCCAGCAGCACGCGTTTGAATTGGTGTTTTAACTCGCTGTAACTCACTCTCATGCCGGTTCTCCACCTGTGCGAATCGCCTGTTTTTGGTTCGCTAAATTTCAATATGCGAAATTGCATTTCAAATAAATGCTATCCCGGCGATTCAGGGAAGTCAAAGCAAGGGGAAGTAAAATTATTCATGAAAAACATGACGTTAAAATTGAGTGGTGATTTTGTGATCGTCGCCACATTTTGGTGGAGATGGCGTGCTTCAGACGTGACAAAGCAGGGCGGATCGAAACCCACCCTGCGTCTTGCGAGACCCCGGCTAACCGCGGGTGTTCAGCACCATGCGGTAGAGTGAGGTGGTGGCGGTGATATAGAGTTCATCGCCGTTCGGGCCGCCGAAGGTACAATTGGAGACGCGTTCCGGCACGCTGATTTTGTCGATCTGTCGCCCCTGTGGATCAAAGACCAGCACGCCGTCGGCACAGCTGCAAAACAGATTGCCGGCCCGATCGACGCAGAAGCCGTCCGGGAAACCGGGCTCCACCGTCGCGAAACGGCGGCCGGCTTCCAGCCCGCGGCCGTTGACCGCATAGACGCGCAGCTCTCGGCGGCCCAGCGTCGGAAAATCCACGATCGACATGTCCGCAACGTACAGCCATTTTTCATCCGGTGAAAACGCCAGGCCGTTCGGGCGCTGCAGGTCGCAGGCGGCGATGGTCAGCGAACCATCGCGCGGATCGAAGCTGTAGAGATAACAGCCGATCACCTGGCTTTCCGATTTGTAACCCTCTTCGTCGCCGATGATGCCGTAGGGCGGATCGGTGAACCACAGGGTGCCGTCGGAACGCACCGCCACGTCGTTCGGCGAGTTAAAGCGCTTGCCGTCGACGCGATCGGTCAACAGGCGCACCTCGCCATCGCTTTCGGTGCGGCTGATGCCGCGCCGCCCGTGTTCGCAGCTGACCACGCGCCCTTCGCCGTCGCGCGCATTGCCGTTGGCGTAGTGCGACGGCGAGCGGTATAGGGTCAGCTCACCCCGGCGCGACCAGCGGAACATGCGATTGCCTTTCACGTCGCTGAACACCACCGCATCCTCCTGCGGCAGCCAGACCGGCCCCTCTGCCCAGATCGCCGGCGAACACAGGCGCTCGAGCCGGGCGTGCGTGCGCAATGAATCGCCGTTCACTTCACGCCCCAGATCGCTTTGTAATGGCCCTGATAGTCGTTTTGCGGGTCATACAGGTTATTGGCGCCGCCGTCGGCGGCGATATTGTCGCGGGTCACCAGATGCGCCGGGGTCACGTAGCCGGAAGGCGGCTGCTTGGCGAAGGCGCGGTTGAATTCGTCCAGCAGTTGCCAACCGTGCAGCTTCAAGGGTTCCGGCACCGTCGCCGACTGGCTGTCGCCCGAGCGGATACGCTGGTAAGCGGAGATCGAACCGTCGCCGGCCGATACGTTGTAAGGTGCGTTCTTGCCGCCTTTGCCGGCGGTCTTCAGCGCCGGCGCCATAAAGTCGAAGTACAGATCGTTGATCGCCAGCGCATATTGGAATTTGTCGCCGTACTTCTGCAGCAGACTGAAGGTCATTGCCGGCATGCGGTTGGCGGTATCGGCCAGCGGCGTATCGATGAATTCCAGCAGCGTGCAGCCGCTGCATTTGGCGATCTCGTCTTTCATGACGTTGGCCTTGTCCAGCGCGATTTGATACAGCGAGTCGGTGAAGATCAGCACGCTCGCCTTGCCGCCGGACTGCACCACCGCGTATTGCGCGGCGATGCGCGCCACTTCGTTGGAGTCCGACGTGACGTTATAGAACACGTTGTATTTGGCGATGGGGCCCGGTTCCGGCACCGCGTGCCAGGCGGTCAGCACGATGCCCTGCTGCACGGCCTTTTTCAGCGGGATCTTGGCGACGTTAGGGTTCCAGCCGCCGATCACGATGCCGTCCGGTTTTTGGGCGATGGCCTGATTGAGCGATGCCAGCTGATCTTTCACCGAGCCGCCGCCGTCGAGCGTTTCCAGCTTCCAGCCGGCGGCTTTCGCCGCTTCGCTCAACCCCTGTTGCACCCCTTGTACGCCGCCGTTCTTCATGTCGGAGGCGATAAAAATGATCTTCTTGTTGGCCTGCAGCTGCGGGCCGCTGGTGGGGCCGTCCCACTGGGTGGCGCTGGCGGTGGCCTTCGCGACGGCGGCGGTGGCCTGATCGAGATAGGCGTCGGCCCAGGCCGGCGATGCGGCGAGCAAGAATGTGGTGAACCCCGGTAACAGCCAAATGCGTTTCATGGTGTGCTCCTGGTTTAAGTGTGGGTCGCTGTCTGATTGTTGTTGTCAGCCGGCGTCGCCTGGCTGCGTTGTACCGCTTTCTGATTGAGCAGCCGACGGCGTTGGGCATAGCCGGCCAGGGTGATCGACAGCAGCAGCGTCGCGCCGTTGAACAGCGGCTCGACCCAGAATTCGCCGCCGAACTGCTGAATGCCGGCGATACCGATAGCCAGAATGGCGATGCCGACCACGGTGCCCCAGACGTTGACGCGCCCTGGGCGAATGGTGGTGCTGCCGAGGAAGGCGCCGACCAGCGCCGGCAGCAGATAGTCCATGCCGACGCTGGCCTGGCCGACGCCCTGTTCGGCGGCGATCAACACGCCGCTGAAACCGGTGAGCACGCTGGAGGCGATGAAGGCGCCGATGGTGAAGCGGTTGACCGAGATGCCGTTCAGGCGCGCCGCCGCCGGGTTGCCGCCCACCGCATACATGCAGCGGCCGAGCGGGGTGTGTTCGGTGATGAGCCACAGCACCACCGCGACGATCAGCACGTAAAACGCCACGATCGGAATGCCGGCGATCTCGGTGTGGTGCAGCGCGATGAAGGCATCCGGCAAGTCGCCGACGATCTGCCGCCCGCCGGAGTGCCACAGGGCAATGGCGTACAGTACGGTGCCGGAGCCGAGAGTGGCGACGAAGCTGTCGATATCGGCCAGCGCCACCAGAATGCCGTTCAGCAATCCGTACAGCGCCGAGATCGCCAGCACCGTCAGCACCGCCATCTGCCAGGAGAAGCCGTATTCCACCTGCAGCGTGATCGCCAGAATGTGCCACAGCACAATGCCGAAACCGACGTTAAGATCGATCTTGCCCACGATCATCGGGATGGTCGCCGCCAGCGCCAACAGGGCGATTTTGGCCTTGCTCGACAAGATAGCCTGCAGCGTCAGCATCGATGCGAAGGAGGGGGTGAGCAGTGAGAACAGCACGACCAGCGCGATGCACAGCAGCAGCAGGCCATAGCGGGTGAGGACCTGCATCAGCCACGGACCGGCGCCGTCCTGCGCCAGACTGACGCGCTGCTCCAGCGCGGTTGATTTAACGGATGTTTTAGACATGGCCTACCTCGGATTCTGACGTGATTGCGACGCTTTCCCCGGTGCTGGCAGAGGCCAGCTCCAATAAATTGGCGAATGACACCTGCTGATTTTTCAGCTCGCCGACCACTTTCCCGCGGTTGAATACCAGTGCGCGGTTGCAAATATGGGCGATCTCCTCGAAATCGTTGGAGATAACCAGCACCGCCACGCCTTCCGCCAGGGATTTATTCAGCAGGTGGTAGATTTCCGCTCGCGCGCCGACGTCCACGCCGGCGGTGGGATCTTCCAGGATCAGCAGCGGCGCCCCCAGATGCATCCAGCGCGCCATCACCACCTTTTGCTGGTTGCCGCCGGACAGCGCGCTGATATCGATATTGACGTCCTTGGGGCGCACGTCGAACAGCTGCACTTTCCACCAACTGGCGCCGATCTCCGCTCGCCGCCCATAGCGCGAGAGCAGCCGGTGGCCGCTGGCGCAGAGGTTGATAAACAGGTTTTCACGCACGCTCATCGACATCACCAGGCTTTCGCCGGTGCGATCGCCCGCGACCAGCGAAACGCCGCAGGCCATCGCCTGCCGTGGGGAGCTCGCCTGATAGGGCCGATCGCGAAACCGAATCGCGCCGCCGTCGGCCTGGCGCAACCCGAACAGCAGCCGGCCAATCTCTTCTTGCCCGGCCCCGCGCAGGCCGGCCAGCGCCAGCATCTCGCCCGGCTGCAAATCGAAGCTCACCGGGCCGATGTCGCCCACCGTGACGCTATCGAGCTGCAGCACCGGCGGACGATGTTCCGGCAGCGGTTCGCGCTGATCGTCCGCCATCGCTTCGCCGACGATGGTTTGCACCAGATCGCGCAGCGAGTAGTCGGCGGTGCGGCCGCCGGCGACATAGCGCCCGTCGCGCATTACGCAGACCCGATCGGCGATTTCGATCACTTCGTCCAGGCGGTGGGTGACGTAAATCATGCCGACCTTTTTGGCGCGCAGCCGGTTGATCACGGCGAACAGATGGCGCACGTCGTTGGCGGGCAGGGAGGCGGTCGGTTCATCCAGCACCAGCAGCTCGGCGTTGACCGCCACCGCGCGGGCGATCGCCAGCAGCGATTTTTCGGTGCGCGACAGTTCGAAGACGCGCGCATCGGGATCGAGCGCGATGCCGACGTCGTGCAGCGCCTGCGCCGCCCGGCGGCGAATGGCGCGCCAGTCGATCAACCCAAAGCGGCGGGGAAACCCCATCACCAGCGCCATGTTCTCCGCCACCGTCATCCATTCAATCAGGCCGAGATCCTGATGAATAAAGGCGATCGGCTGGCGGCTGGCGCTTTTTATCGCGGCGGCGGAGGCGATGCTTGCGCCCTGAAAACGAATATCGCCGCCGTCGCGCGGGTAGACGCCCGCCAGCACTTTGATCAGCGTCGATTTGCCGGCGCCGTTTTCGCCCAGCAGCGCCAGAACCTCGCCCGGCATCACCTGCAGGCTGACGTCGTTGACCGCCACGTTGCCGCCAAATCGTTTGACGATGTGGCTGAGGGTAAGGATGGGTTGTGCCGCATTATCGATAGTCATGTGATGCGCCCCTGGTGTTGCGCCCGTGCGAAGATGCCGGGCAAATCAGCTAAACCGCTGGTGAGTATCTGGCCTTTAAATTTCAACATGCGAAATACAATTTCAAAAATAATATGACGTTCGTTGCGCTAAATCAAAGGCGATGAGGTTTTAATTTTTTATATTAAACAATGAGTTATTTTTTACTTTGCGGAAGTGTGACCGATGGCTCACTTCAATGAGGGGGAAATATTGCGGATTTTTGGCCCGCTGCGGACAATGAAACGGCGTTCCGTCTTCACCTGATGCAGGCCTTGGGGTAACATGCCCGGCAAAGAGCCTGCTGACTTCGCCGCAGCGCCGGTTGGCGGTTCGACACTGGAGAGATTTTCGCTATGAGCCTGAAAGCCGTCGACGAGAAAGATGACAAGAAAGACAAACCGCTGGGCAGCCAAAGCCTGTTCCGCGGTTTGCAGTTGATTGAGATCCTGAGCAATTTCCCCAACGGATGTCCGCTGGCGCATCTGTCCGAGCTGGCCGGTATGAACAAGAGCACGGTGCACCGCTTGCTGCAGGGGTTGCACACCAGCGGCTATGTGACCCAGGCGCCGTCGCCAGGCAGCTACCGCCTGACCACCAAGTTCATTTCCATCGGCCAGAAGGCGCTGTCGTCACTCAATATCATTCACGTGGCCGCGCCGCATTTGGAACAGCTGAACCTGGAAGTGGGGGAGACGGTCAACTTCTCCAGCCGCGAAGACGACCACGTTATCCTGATCTACAAGCTGGAGCCGACCACCGGCATGATGCGCACCCGCGCCTATATCGGCCAGCATATGCCGCTGTACTGTTCGGCGATGGGGAAAATCTTCATGGCCTACGGCAACGACGATTACCCGGCCCACTACTGGCAGACTCACCAGCAAGAGATTCAGACGCTGACGCGCAATACCATTACCGAGCTGCCGAAGATGCATGAGGAGTTGGCCGATATTCGCCAGCGCGGCATGGCGATGGATCGCGAGGAAAACGAGCTGGGGGTCTCCTGCGTGGCGGCGCCGGTGTTCGATATTCAACAGCGCGTGCCTTATGCGGTGTCGGTTTCTCTGCCGACCGCCAAGCTGCAGCAAATCGGCGTCAAAAGCCTGATTAAACCGGTGCTGGCCACCGCGCAACGCATCTCGCAGGAGCTGGGTTTCGTCACGCCGATTTGAGTATTAGCGTCTCTGATACTGGATTAGAAACATCAATTTCACCTAATGATCGCTTCCTCGTATGATGCGCGTGTTGACCGACACGCGCCCTCGTCCGGCGCCTTTTATCATTCGAGGAATCCCCATGTTAGCCGTCTTCCTGCAGGGCTTTGCCCTGAGCGCCGCCATGATCCTGCCGCTGGGCCCGCAGAACGTATTCGTGATGAATCAGGGCATTCGCCGCCAGTATCATTTGATGATTGCTTCGCTGTGCGCATTGAGCGATATCGTGCTGATCTGCGCCGGTATTTTCGGCGGCAGCGCCTTGCTGACCCGCTCGCCGCTGCTGTTGGCGCTGGTCACCTGGGGCGGGGTGGCGTTTCTGCTGTGGTACGGGTGGGGCGCGTTCCGTTCCGCCTTCAGCCCGCAACCGGCGCAGGCCGCGGCGCAGGAGCTGGCGCAGAGCCGCTGGCGCATCGTGGTCACCATGCTGGCGGTCACCTGGCTGAACCCGCACGTTTATCTGGATACCTTTGTGGTGCTCGGCAGTTTGGGCGGGCAGCTGACGGCGGACGTGCGCTCCTGGTTCGCGCTCGGGGCGGTCAGCGCGTCGGCGGTGTGGTTCTTCGGGCTGGCGCTGCTGGCCTCCTGGCTGGCGCCGTGGTTGAACACGCAGCGGGCGCAGCGCATCATCAACGCGCTGGTTGGGCTGGTGATGTGGGGCATCGCGCTGCAGCTGGCCTGGCAGGGGGCAAATTTATAAGAATTTGTCACTAATCCGAATTCAAAACGCCGCGCGATATGCTACGTTTGATGCCAGGAATCCGGCGGTTCTCACAGGGAAAAGCCGGCGATCAGAGACAGCCTGTCATTAAGGAGACACTGTGAAGCTAAAAGCATTGGCTATGGCCGCAATGGTCGGATTAGGGACGTTACCGATGGCGCTGCAGGCGGCTGAAGTGCCTGAAGGGCCGCACGTCGTCACCTCCGGCACCGCCAGCGTGGACGCCACGCCGGATATCGCCACCCTGGCGATCGAAGTGAGCGTTTCCTCCAAAGACGCCGCCCAGGCGAAGAAGCAGGTGGACGAGCGTGTGGCGCAGTACTTTGATTTCCTGCAGAAAAATAACATCGAGAAGAAAGACATCAGCGCCGCCAACCTGCGCACCCAGCCGGAATATGACTACCTGAAAACCGGCGAGTCGGTGCTGAAGGGCTACCGGGCGGTGCGCCAGGTGCAGGTGACCCTGCGTCAGTTGGACAAGTTGAACGAGCTGCTGGACGGCGCGCTGAAATCCGGCCTGAACGAGATCCGCGCAGTGGAGCTGGGCGTCGCCAAGCCGGACGTGTATCGTGAGCAGGCGCGGCAAAAAGCGATCGAGAACGCGACTCAGCAGGCCGAATCCCTGGCCAAAGGCTTCCACGCCAAGCTGGGGCCGGTGTACAGCATTCGCTACCGGGTCGCCAACTACCAGCCGATGCCGGTGGCGCGGATGTATAAGGCGGCCGGTGCGGCGGCGGAAAGCGACGCGGCGCAAACCTATGAGCAGCAAAGCATTCACTTCGACGATCAGGTGGATGTGGTGTTTGAGCTGCAGCGCAACGCCGCGCAGTAAGGTGTTCGTATTGAAGAAAAGGTTCGCTGCGGCGAACCTTTTTTCGTTTTAATCCTGACGCAGCACCTGGTGGCCGTGTTCCAGCAGCGCGTCGGTCACTTTGCGCATCATGCGGCTTTCCGGCGCGAAGCGGTGCCAGTACAGCATTCGGCGCTGGTACAGCCCCGGCGTCAGATCGATCAGTTCACCGGATGCCAGCTCCTTTTCGATCTGCAGGTGAGGGATCATACAGCAGGTGGTGCCCTGGCGTGCCAGCTGCACGAAGGCTTCCGACGAGTTCACGATGTGGCAGGGCACGCTGCCCGGCGACAGATCGAAGTTCTGCTGCAGGAACGCCTGGTGCATGTCGTCGAGATGATCGAAGGCCACCGCCGGCGCTTTCAGCAGCGCGGAGCGGGTGACGCCGTTCGGGAAGTAGCGCTCGGCGAAGCCGCTGGAGGCGACGAACAGGTAATCCAGCGCCCCCAGCCGATCCACCAGGCAGCTCGGCAGCGGCTGCGGCTGAATACTCACTGCGCCCACCACCTCACCGCGGCGCAGCCGCTCCTGGGTGCGGGTTTCATCTTCCACCTGCAGATTCAGGCGAATGGGGGAGTCCGCCAGCACCGGCTTCAGCGCCGGCAGCAGCCAGGTTGCCAGACTGTCGGCGTTGACCGCCAGCGACAGCAGCAGCGGCGTGTCGACGCCGGTGTCGTTGCCCAGCCACTCTTCTTCCAGCAACTCCACCTGATGCAGCAGCGCCAGCAGCTTTTGCCCTTGTTCGGTCGGGCGCGGCGGCACGGTACGAACCAGCAGCGGTTGGCCGAACAGGTTTTCCAGCTGTTTGATGCGTTGGGATACCGCCGATTGCGTGATACAGAGTTTTTGAGCGGCGCGCTCGAAGCCGCGCTCACGGATCACCGCGTCCAGCGCTTGCAGCGTACGATAGTCTGGGCGTTTCATCGGAAAGATATCCCTTAAATTAGAATGATACCGGCACTATGCCACATTTTGCGCACGGCGCAGGTGGAAAATCACGCCCCCACCTCGCCGCCAAGCGGGTAAAAATGCGGGCTGCGGTAAATAAGTGTGATCCTGCCGGCGTGAAAAACAGCGTTTTACCCTATAATACGCACACGTTTTCGTACAGAGGCAAGGGACATATTATGACGCAGGATGAACTGAAAAAAGCGGTGGGCTGGGCGGCGCTGGAATACGTGACGCCGGGCACCATCGTCGGGGTCGGCACCGGCTCTACCGCCGCCCACTTTATTGACGCGCTGGGCTCCATCAAGCACCAGATCGAAGGCGCGGTGTCCAGCTCCGATGCCTCCACCGCCAAGCTGAAAAGCCTCGGCATCCACGTGTTCGACAGCAACGAAGTGGACTCGCTCGATATCTACGTGGACGGCGCGGACGAAATCAACGGCCATATGCAGATGATCAAGGGCGGCGGCGCTGCGCTGACGCGCGAGAAGATCATCGCCGCCATCGCCAAGAAATTTATCTGCATCGTCGACGCCAGCAAGCAGGTGGACGTGCTGGGCAAGTTCCCGCTGCCGGTGGAAGTGATCCCGATGGCCCGCTCTTACGTGGCGCGTGAGCTGGTGAAACTCGGTGGCCTGCCGGAGTATCGTCAGAACGTGGTGACCGACAACGGCAACGTGATCCTCGATGTGCATAACCTGAGCATCACCGACGCCATCGCGCTGGAGAACAAGATCAACGGCATCGCCGGCGTGGTGACCGTGGGGCTGTTCGCCAACCGCGGCGCGGACGTGGCGCTGGTCGGCACCCCGGAAGGCGTGAAAGTGGTCAAATAAGCCTCCGCCGTCTGTGGCCCGGTAGCGCCGGGCCGCATAATTCTTCGGTTAAAATATCTTTTCTGAAAAACGGCAAATTTGGTGACTTATGTCACATTGTGAAACCTGACTCCCCAAAGCTTCTGCCGAAAACTTTCCCTATGGCATTTTCTGCCGTAAACCGTCATCAACGCTGCGCCTTGTCCTGCCGGGCAGGCAATCGTTTGTATTGCCGCCCGCGTTATTTTTGTTATGTTGGATGGGAGCTGTGTCGTCACAGCCGCTTCTGAAGTCTGAACATAGGGTCGGGTAAATGGCAAAAGTATCATTGGAGAAAGACAGGATTAAATTCCTGTTGGTGGAAGGGGTTCATCAGAGCACGGTCGATAATTTACGTGCCGCCGGTTATACCAACATCGAATACCACAAGGGTGCGTTAGACACCGAATCGCTGAAGGCATCCATCCGCGATGCACACTTCGTCGGCATCCGATCGCGTACGCATCTGACCGAAGAGGTGTTTGCCGCCGCAGAAAAACTGGTGGCGGTGGGCTGCTTCTGCATCGGCACCAACCAGGTTGATCTGAAAGCGGCGACCAAGCGCGGTATTCCGGTCTTCAACGCTCCCTTCTCCAATACCCGATCCGTGGCCGAAATGGTGCTGGGCGAGCTGCTGTTGATGCTGCGCGGCATTCCGGCCGCCAACGCCAAGGCGCACCGCGGCGTGTGGCACAAACTGGCCGTGGGCTCCTATGAGGCGCGCGGTAAAAAGCTGGGCATCATCGGCTACGGCCATATCGGCACCCAGCTTGGCATTCTGGCCGAAGGGCTGGGCATGAAGGTGTTCTTCTACGATATCGAGAACAAGCTGCCGTTAGGTAATGCGCAGCAGGTGCGCCATCTGTCCGACCTGCTCAATATGAGCGACGTGGTGACGCTGCACGTGCCGGAAACGCTGGCCACCAAGAACATGATGGGAGCGGAAGAGCTGGCGCTGATGAAACCAGGCGCCATTCTGATCAACGCCTCGCGCGGCACCGTGGTAGATATTCCCGCGCTGTGCGATGCGCTGGCCAGCAATCACCTGGCGGGCGCGGCGATCGACGTCTTCCCGGAAGAGCCGGCAACCAACAGCGATCCGTTCAACTCGCCGCTGTGTGAGTTCGACAACGTGCTGTTGACGCCGCACATCGGTGGTTCCACTCAGGAAGCGCAGGAGAACATCGGCGACGAAGTGGCCGGCAAGCTGGCGAAATACTCCGACAACGGGTCGACCCTGTCCGCCGTTAACTTCCCGGAAGTGTCGCTGCCGGCGCATGGCCCGAATGCCAGCCGCCTGCTGCACATCCACGAAAACCGCCCGGGCGTGCTGACGCAGATTAACCAGATCTTCGCTGAAGAAGGGGTTAACATCGCCGCGCAGTATCTGCAAACCGGCCCGGAAATCGGCTACGTGGTGATCGACATCGAAGCGGAAACCGCGCGCGCCGACGCCGCGCTGCAGCGCATGAAGGCCATCGACGGCACCATTCGCGCTCGTCTGCTGTTCTGATTAGGCGGTATGCCGCAACGAAAAAGGCCGGAGCGATCCGGCCTTTTGCTATTTAGGTTCGTGCCACGCCCAGCTGCAGAGCGGGGTGAGGATTTCCGGCAGCGGGATATCCCAGTGCTCGGTCGGCAGGTGCTCCACCTGCTGGCAATCATGGGCCAGCCCGATGGGATAGGGGCCGTCGCTCTGCCAGTTTTGCAGGGTGCGATCGTAAAAGCCGCCACCCATACCCAGACGCTGCCCGGTATGATCGAATGCCACCAGCGGCGTCAGCACGACGTCCAGCTCGCCCAGCGGCAACACCTGGCGCACATCGAGGCGCGGTTCAAGAATATTGAAGCGATTGCGCACCAGTGGCGTTTCCGGCGCATAGCGCAGGAACAGCAGGTGGCCCGGGCTGAACGGGTGCAGCACCGGCAGGTAAACCCGTTTGCCGAGCGTCCACAGCTGCTCGATCAGCGGCCCGGTATCGAGTTCACCGTCAAACGACAGGAAGACCGCGATGCTGTGCGCCGCCTGAATGCGTGCATGTGCGGCAAGGCGCTCGGTTATCTTGTCTGCGGCAAAGCGTTGCTGATCCGGCGTAAGTTCGCGTCGGCGTTGGCGAATGAGTTGGCGAATGGCTTGGCGCTGCTGCGCGAATTGGGGTTGAAAAGGCATCGTATCAGGCTTGCTCAGTGTGGCGTTCGGCACACATAAACCGCTGAGAAGGGGAATCTCCGAGATGCCGTCGCAGGCTGTAACCCTTGAACCCATGGTTCAAGGTGAACGTGCCGTCGCAATCTTAAGGCTTCTCGGCGCACCGAGCGTGCTCACCGATCGCGGAGCAACACATTCTGTTTGTACTAAATATCGGCTCAGGGGACTGGCCCGCTGGCGAACATCTCAGAGAAATTTTGTACTCGTTGCCGAAACTGTGATTTCAACAACTTAAGTTATTCGAATTGTGCATCCTGACGTTCAGAGATGCGACCTTGTTCAAGCAGCGCTTGTTCAATGGTCTGCTGCAGCATCCGTATGCGTTGTTCCATATTGGACGCATAGTCACGGGTTTTCAACCGTTCTTGAGCAAGTTCGTGACAGACGTTCAATGCCGCGATGAAAACCAGTTGCTCAGTATTGGAGACTCTAGTGCGAACTTTAAGATCTTGCAACCGTTGGTTAAGATCGTCCGCCGCCATATTCAACGCATCTTGTTGTTCTGGCGGGCAATTGACTCTTAACGAGCGGCCAAAAATTTGAATATCTACCGGTTGTGCAGACATGCCACCTTCCTGCCTAAATTTCGCGCCAGCCTTGTCCGCCCTGGCCGGGCCGTCAAAGCGGGCGCCACTATATATACCTCGGTACCAAGATACAACCCCTTTTTCAGTACCTGGTTGTAATCTACTGTGGCGCACATTGCCAGTCAAAAAAGGGTTTCAAAATGCGTATTTACCGCACTTTCGCCACCCGACGGCGCAGTGTGAAACCTGCCACATCGCGATTATAACTAGCCACTGAGGTGTCGCGCTTATCTGGTATAGCGACGGACCTTGGTGGTAGCATAACACGAACTTATCCTGCCAACGATGACGAATGCGCATGTCTATACAGAATACATTTCCAAGTTACCAATCTTTGACCGTGGCCCTCAACCAGCAGTCGGTGGCGCTGACCGCGGCAGAAATGCATGGCCTGATCAGCGGCCTGTTGTGCGGCGGCAGCCGTGATGCCGGCTGGCAGGCGCTGGTGCACGATCTGACCAACGAAGGCGTCGCCTTCCCGCAGGCGCTCAGCCAACCGCTGCAACAGCTGTATGAAGTGACGCGCGAAACGCTCGAAGACGACGAATTCCTGTTCCAACTGATGCTGCCGGAAGGGGAGATCGTCAGCGTGTTCGATCGCGCCGACGCGCTGGCCGGTTGGGTCAACCACTTCCTGCTCGGCCTGGGGATGATGCAGCCGAAGCTGGCCCAGGTGAAAGACGAAGTCGGGGAAGCGATCGACGATCTGCGCAACATCGCGCAGTTGGGCTACGACGAAGACGAAGATCAGGAAGAATTGGAACAGTCGCTGGAAGAAGTGGCGGAGTATGTGCGGGTTGCCGCCATCATGTGCCACGGCGAATTCACCCGTCACAAACCAACGGCGCCGGAAAACATCAAACCGACGTTGCACTAAGCGTCTTATCGCCCCTCCGCCGGCGGTGCGGATGGCATGATTTCAGGAGAAGGTAATGACTCAGCAGGAATTCAACAACCGCCGTCAGGCGCTGTTGGCGAAAATGGCGCCGGCCAGTGCGGCGGTTATTTTCTCTGCGCCGGAAACGACGCGCAGTGCAGATTCAGACTATCCCTATCGGCAGAACAGCGACTTTTGGTACCTGACCGGCTTCAATGAGCCGGAGGCGGTGCTGGTGCTGATCAAAAGCGACGAAACGCACAACCACAGCGTGTTGTTCAACCGGGTGCGCGATCTGACGGCGGAAATCTGGTTTGGCCGCCGCCTGGGGCAAGACGCTGCGCCGGCGAAGCTGGGCGTGGATCGCGCGCTGCCGTTCGATGAAATCAATGATCAGCTGCACCTGCTGCTCAACGGCCTGGACGTGGTCTACCACGCGCAGGGCGAATACGCCTACGCCGATCAGATCCTGTTCGGTGCGCTGGACAAACTGCGCAAGGGGTTCCGCCAGAATCTGCAGGCGCCGGCCACCGTGACCGACTGGCGGCCGTGGCTGCACGACATGCGCCTGTTCAAATCGCCGGAAGAGCTGGCGGTGATGCGCCGCGCCGGTGAGATCAGCGCGCTGGCGCATACCCGCGCGATGGAAAAATGCCGTCCTGGCATGTTCGAATACCAGCTGGAAGCGGAAATTCACCATGAATTTACCCGCCTCGGCGCCCGCTACCCGTCTTACAACACCATCGTCGGCAGCGGCGAAAACGGCTGCATCTTGCACTACACCGAGAACGAGAGCCAGATGCGCGACGGCGATTTGGTGCTGATCGACGCCGGCTGCGAGTATCAGGGGTACGCCGGCGACATTACCCGCACCTTCCCGGTCAACGGCAAGTTCAGCAAGCCGCAGCGCGCGGTGTACGACATTGTGCTGGCGTCGCTGCTGCGCGCTTTGGCATTGTTCAAACCCGGCACCAGCATCCGTGAGGTCAACGACGAAGTGGTGCGCATCATGGTGGTCGGGCTGGTGGAACTGGGCGTCTTGAAAGGTGAAGTCGACCAGCTGCTCGCCGAACAAGCGCACCGGCAGTTCTTCATGCACGGGCTGAGCCACTGGCTGGGCCTCGACGTGCACGACGTCGGCCACTACGGCACGCCGAGCCGCGATCGGCTGCTGGAGCCGGGCATGGTGCTGACCGTGGAACCGGGGCTGTACATTGCGCCGGATGCGGACGTGCCGGCGGAATACCGCGGCATCGGCATCCGCATCGAGGACGACATCGTGATCACCGCCGACGGCAACGAAAACCTGACCGCCACCGTGGTGAAAGACGCCGATGCCATCGAGGCTTTGATGGCGGCGGCAAGGTAACGGAATGAGCGTAATTATCGTTGGTGGCGGTATGGCGGGCGCGACGCTGGCGCTGGCTATCTCGTCGCTTACTCAGGGAAGAATGGCCGTGGATCTGGTCGAGGCGACTCGGCCGGATGACCGCAGCCATCCGGGCTTTGACGCCCGCGCCATCGCATTGGCGCAGGGCACCTGCCAACAGCTGGCGCGCATCGGTGTTTGGCCGGCGCTGCGCGACTGCGCCACGCCGATCACTCAGGTGCACGTCAGCGATCGCGGCCATGCCGGTTTCGTGAATCTGCGGGCGCAGGATTATCAGGTCGATGCGCTTGGCCAGGTGATCGAACTGCACGACGCCGGGCAGCGGCTGTTCGCGCTGCTGGCGAAGGCGCCGGGCGTTACGCTGCATTGCCCCGCGCGGGTGGTGGACGTGATTCGCACCGCAGAGCGGGCGGAAGTGCAACTGGATACCGGTCTGCGGCTGTGCGGGCAGCTGCTGGTGGCGGCCGACGGTTCGCGTTCGGCGCTGGCGCAGGCCTGCAACGTGCAGTGGCGGCAGGAGGAGTATCCGCAGTTCGCCACCATCGCCAACGTCACCACGGCGGAAGATCCGCAGGGGCGCGCCTTCGAGCGTTTTACCCGCTACGGGCCGCTGGCGCTGCTGCCGATGTCGCAGGGGCGCAGTTCGCTGGTGTGGTGCCACGCGCGCGAAGATCGCGCCCGGGTGGATGCCTGGGACGACGAGCGTTTTATCGCCGAGCTGCAACAGGCCTTCGGCTGGCGGCTGGGGCGTATCCTCAAGGCCGGTAAACGGCACAGTTATCCGCTCAGCCTGCTGACCGCCGATCGTCATGTCAGCCATCGTCTGGCGCTGGTGGGCAACGCGGCGCAGACGCTGCACCCGATCGCCGGGCAGGGGTTCAACCTCGGCCTGCGCGACGTGATGTCGCTGGCGGAAACGCTGGCGGAAGCAGTAGACAGCGGCGAAGACGCCGGCGGTTATGCGCTGCTGAGCCGCTATCAGCAGCGGCGGCAAAACGATCGGCAGGCGACGATCGGCGTGACCGACGGATTGATCCGCCTGTTCGCTAACCGTTATGTCCCGCTGGTGGTCGGCCGTAATCTGGGGCTGATGGCGATGGCGCGTTTGCCGGCGGTGCGCGACGCCTTCGCCAAGCGCACGCTGGGCTGGGTGGAACGTTAGACACAGAATCGGGCGCCCTGTGGCGCGCCCAAAACGCGGCGCGGCAAGGCGCCGCGCGTTATTTAAGGAAATCGAGCAGCATGCAATCATTTGACGTGATTATCGCCGGTGGCGGTATGGTGGGGCTGGCGTTGGCCTGCGGCCTGCAGGGCAGCGGGCTGCGCGTGGCGGTGCTGGAACAACGCCAGCCGGACATGGCGCCGCCGTCGGAGCAGCCTGCGCTGCGCGTCTCCGCCATCAATGCCGCCAGCGAGCGTTTGCTGCAGCACATCGGCGTGTGGGACGACATTCTCCAGCAGCGCGCCAGCGCTTACAACGCGATGGAAGTGTGGGAGCGCGACAGCTTCGGCAAAATCGCCTTCCGCGGCGACGAGTGCGGCTTCAGCCATCTCGGCCACATTATCGAAAACTCGGTGATCCAGCAGGCGCTGTGGAAACGCGCCGAAAGCCTGTCGGACATCACGCTGATTACCCCGGCCGCGCTCAAGCAGGTGGCGTGGGGCGAGAACGATGCCTTCGTTACGCTGGAGGACGGGCGCATGCTGACCGCCCGTCTGGTGATCGGCGCCGACGGCGCCCAGTCGTGGCTGCGCCAGCACGCCGACATCCCGCTCACCTTCTGGGATTACCGCCACCATGCGCTGGTTGCCACCATTCGCACCGAAGAGCCGCATCAGGCGACGGCGCGGCAAATTTTCCACGGCGACGGCATTCTGGCGTTCCTGCCGTTCAGCGATCCGCATTTGAGTTCCATCGTCTGGTCGGTGACGCCGGAAGACGCCGAGCGGCTTAAACAGCTTGAGCCGGAGCAGTTCAACCGCGAACTGGCGATGGCCTTCGATATGCGCTTGGGCGCCTGCAGCCTGGAAAGCGAGCGGTTGGCGTTCCCGCTGACCGGCCGCTATGCGCGCAGCTTCGCCGCGCACCGCCTGGCGCTGGTGGGCGATGCGGCGCATACCGTGCATCCGCTGGCCGGACAGGGCGTGAACCTGGGCTTTATGGACGCCGCCGAGCTGATTGCCGAACTGCGCCGCCTGCAGCGGCAGGGCAAGGATATCGGCCAGCACCTCTATCTGCGCCGCTATGAGCGCCGCCGCAAACATGGCGCGGCGGTGATGCTGGCCAGCATGCAGGGTTTCCGCGAACTGTTCGACGGCAACCACCCGGCCAAAAAGCTGCTGCGCGACGTGGGACTGCGGCTGGCTGACAGCCTGCCGGGCGTCAAGCCAAAGCTGGTGCGTCAGGCGATGGGCCTGAACGATCTGCCCGAGTGGCTTGCCTGATACCTGCCTTCTGCGAGCCCCCAGCGGGCTCGCGCTTCTCGCCTTATGCCATCGTCTTTCCTTATATAACCCTTCATTTGAAATAATCTAATTTCAGCCTCTTTTTATCATTACTTTTTCTAATTCCATGTTCGGTTATCAAAAGTCGGAATCTCATGCGCGGCCGTCGCTTTGTTATATAACTTCGGAGTTTTGCCGCTTTAATTGTTAATTTTGTGCCTTAAAGCGCATTTTTCCAGTGAAAAACTCTGCACACTAGCCCGGCATTTTACCGCCCTGGAACGGCGATGAGCCTATTTTAACTTATGGTTAATGTGGTCGTTCGGTGATAAGTTCGAGGGAAAGGTATCGTTTGCGTCACGGCGGTTGCACGCAGTTTCCGCCCGTCCCGGCGCAGCATTTGTGTTGAGCAGTCAGTGCGCCATGGCGATCGGGCCGCGAGCCAGGCTCCGCCGCATTGCGTGGCAGCACCCTAACTTCTAGCGACGAGTGGAAAGAGGGAAAAGATGGCAAAGCAAACCCCACTGTACGACCAGCACGTGGCGTGCGGTGCGCGCATGGTAGACTTTCACGGCTGGATGATGCCGCTGCACTACGGCTCGCAGCTCGATGAGCACCACGCGGTGCGTCAGGATGCCGGCATGTTCGACGTGTCTCACATGACCATCGTGGATCTGCACGGCGCCCGCACCCGAGAGTTCCTGCGCTACCTGCTGGCGAACGACGTCGCCAAACTGACCCAACCCGGCAAGGCGCTGTACACCGGCATGCTGAATGCCTCCGGCGGCGTGATCGACGACCTGATCGTTTATTTCCTCACTGAAGACTATTTCCGCCTGGTGGTGAACTCCGCCACGCGCGACAAAGACCTGGCCTGGATTGAAGAGCACGCCGCGCCGTATGGCGTTGCGCTGACGGTGCGCGACGATCTGGCGCTGATCGCGGTACAGGGCCCGCAGGCCAAAGAGCGTGCCGGCACGCTGTTCACCCCGGAACAAAAAAGTGCGGTCGAAGGCATGAAGCCGTTCTTCGGCGTGCAGGCCGGCGAGCTGTTCATCGCCACCACCGGTTACACCGGCGAGGCCGGCTATGAGATCGCGCTGCCGAAAGAGCAGGCGGCGGATTTCTGGCAAAAATTGCTGGCCGCGGGCGTCAAGCCGGCCGGTCTGGGCGCGCGCGACACGCTGCGTCTGGAAGCGGGCATGAACCTCTACGGGCAAGAGATGGACGAAGGCGTTTCACCGCTGGCCGCCAACATGGGCTGGACCATCGCCTGGCAGCCGGAAGATCGTCGTTTCATCGGCCGCGAAGCGCTGGAACAACAGCGCGAGCAGGGCACCGAGCAACTGGTCGGCTTGATCATGACGGAAAAAGGCGTATTACGTAATGAGCTGCCGGTGCGTTTCACCGACGCGGCGGGGCAAACCCACGAAGGCGTGATCACCAGCGGTTCGTTCTCTCCGACGCTGGGCTTCAGCATCGCGCTGGCGCGCGTGCCGGCAGGTATCGGCGAGCAGGCCATCGTGCAGATCCGCAACCGTGAAATGCCGGTCAAAGTGACCAAGCCCGGTTTCGTTCGCGCCGGCAAGCCGCTGACAAATTGATTTTTTATTGATTGATTCTTTTATTTCTTCGAAGGAGTAACCGGCGATGAGCAATGTGCCAACAGAATTGAAATACGCATCCTCCCACGAGTGGGTTCGTTCAGAAGGTAACGGCGTTTACACCGTAGGCATCACCGAACACGCGCAGGAACTGCTGGGCGATATGGTGTTTGTCGATCTGCCGGAAGTGGGCCGCAAAGTCGCCGCCGGTGAAGATTGCGCCGTGGCGGAGTCCGTCAAGGCGGCGTCGGACATTTACGCGCCGATCAGCGGCGAAATCGTGGCGGTGAACGGCGAGCTGGAAAGCTCCCCGGAGCTGGTGAACAGCGAGCCCTACGGTGACGGCTTCCTGTTCCAGATTAAAGCCGCCGACGAAGGTGAGCTGGCGAACCTGCTGGACGCCGCGGCTTATCAGGCCTCGATCGACGAGTAATCGTGACCACGCCCCAGGCCTTTTGGCCGGGGCGTTTTAGTTACCGCTCAAGCGATATCCCGTATCACGCAAGCATTCAGGAATTTGTAGCAATGACTCAGACACTCAGCCAACTCGAACACAGCGAAGCGTTCATTGAACGCCACATCGGCTCTTCTGCGGAACAACGCCAGGAGTTGCTGGCAGCGGTGGGCGCTCGCTCGCTCAGCGCGCTGATCCAACAGATCGTGCCGGCGGACATTCAGCTGCCGGGGCCGCCGCCGGTCGGCGACGCGGCGACCGAACACCAGGCGCTGGCTGAGCTGAAGGCGATCGCCTCGCAAAATCAGCGCTACAAATCCTATATCGGCATGGGCTACAGCGCCGTGCTGACGCCGCCGGTGATCCTGCGCAACATGCTGGAAAATCCGGGTTGGTACACCGCTTATACCCCTTATCAGCCGGAAGTGTCGCAGGGCCGCCTGGAAGCGCTGCTGAACTTCCAGACCGTGACCCTCGATCTGACCGGCCTGGATCTGGCTTCCGCTTCGCTGCTGGATGAAGCCACCGCCGCCGCCGAAGCGATGGCCTTGGCCAAACGTGCCAGCAAGCTGAAAGACGCCAACCGCTTCTTCGTGGCTGACGACGTGCATCCACAGACGCTGGACGTGGTGCGCACCCGCGCCGAAACCTTCGGCTTCGACGTCATCGTCGATAAAGCGGAAAAAGTGCTGGAGCTGGACGGCGTGTTCGGCGTGCTGCTGCAACAGGTGGGCACCACCGGCGAGCTGCACGACTACAGCGCGCTGCTGGCCGAACTGAAATCGCGCAAAATCATCACCAGCGTGGCCGCCGACATCATGGCCCTGGTGCTGCTGACCGCGCCGGGCAAGCAGGGTGCCGACGTGGTGTTCGGCTCCGCGCAGCGCTTCGGCGTGCCGATGGGCTACGGCGGCCCGCACGCCGCCTTCTTCGCCTGCCGCGACGAGTTCAAGCGCTCGATGCCGGGCCGCATCATCGGCGTTTCCCGCGATGCCGCCGGCAACACCGCGCTGCGCATGGCGATGCAGACCCGCGAACAGCATATCCGCCGCGAGAAGGCCAACTCGAATATCTGTACCTCGCAGGTGCTGCTGGCCAATATCGCCAGCCTGTACGCGGTGTACCACGGCCCACAGGGGCTGCAGCGCATCGCCGGGCGTATCCATCGCCTGACCGACATTCTGGCCGCCGGGCTGCAGAAGGCCGGCCTGACGCTGCGTCACAACACCTGGTTCGACACCCTGACCGTTGAAGTGAAAGACAAAGCGGCGGTGCTGGAACGCGCGCTGAGCTTCGGCATCAACCTGCGTACCGATATCCACGGCGCCGTGGGCATCACGCTGGACGAAGCCACCTCGCGTGAAGACGTGCAGACGCTGTTCGCACTGCTGGCCGGCGACAACCACGGCCTGGACATCGACGCGCTGGACGCGGCGGTGAGCAAGAGCAGCCAATCGATCCCGGCCGCCATGCTGCGTCAGGATCCGATCCTGACCCATCCGGTATTCAATCGCTATCACAGCGAAACCGAGATGATGCGTTACATGCACCGTTTGGAACGTAAGGATCTGGCGCTGAACCAGGCGATGATCCCGCTGGGTTCTTGCACCATGAAATTGAACGCCGCGGCGGAGATGATCCCGATCACCTGGCCTGAATTCTCCGAGCTGCATCCGTTCTGCCCGCCGGAGCAGGCTGCCGGCTACCAGCAGATGATCGGCCAACTGTCTCAGTGGCTGGTACAGCTGACCGGTTATGACGCGGTGTGCATGCAGCCGAACTCCGGCGCGCAGGGCGAATACGCCGGCCTGCTGGCGATCCGTCGCTACCACGAAAGCCGTAACGAAGCGGGCCGCCACGTCTGCCTGATCCCGAGCTCGGCACACGGCACCAACCCGGCCTCTGCCCAAATGGCGGGCATGAGCGTGGTGGTGGTCGCCTGCGACAAGAACGGCAACATCGATCTGCACGATCTGCGCGTCAAGGCAGAGCAGGCGGGCGAAGAACTCTCTTGCATCATGGTGACCTACCCGTCGACCCACGGCGTGTATGAAGAAACCATCCGCGAAGTGTGCCAGATCGTGCATCAGTTCGGCGGTCAGGTGTATCTGGACGGCGCTAACATGAACGCCCAGGTGGGCATCACCACGCCAGGCTACATCGGCGCGGACGTTTCGCACCTCAACCTGCATAAAACCTTCTGCATCCCGCACGGCGGCGGCGGCCCGGGCATGGGCCCGATCGGCGTGAAAGCGCACCTGGCGCCGTTCGTGCCGGGCCACAGCGTCGTGCAGATCGACGGCGTAACCACCCAGCAGGGCGCAGTTTCCGCAGCGCCGTTCGGCAGCGCCTCCATCCTGCCTATCAGCTGGATGTACATCCGCATGATGGGCGCGGAAGGCCTGAAGCAGGCCAGCCAGATGGCGATCCTGAACGCCAACTACATCGCTACCCGCCTGAAAGGCGCATACCCGATTCTGTATACCGGCCGCGATCACCGCGTGGCGCACGAATGTATCCTCGATATTCGTCCGCTGAAGGAAGAGACCGGCATCAGCGAAATGGACATCGCCAAGCGCCTGATCGACTTCGGCTTCCACGCACCGACCATGTCGTTCCCGGTCGCGGGCACGCTGATGGTTGAGCCGACCGAGTCGGAAAGCAAGGTGGAACTGGATCGCTTTATCGATGCGATGCTGGCGATCCGCAGCGAGATCGATCGCGTCGCCAAAGGCGAATGGCCGCTGGAAGATAACCCGCTGGTGAATGCGCCGCACGTGCAGGCGGAGCTGGTCAGCGACTGGCAGCACCCGTACAGCCGCGAGCTGGCGGTGTTCCCGGTGGCCGGCGTGCGCGAGAACAAGTACTGGCCGAGCGTTAAGCGCCTGGACGACGTGTACGGCGACCGTAACCTGTTCTGTTCTTGCGTGCCGATGAGCGATTACGAATAACACGTTCGGCAAAGTTTGTGTTCGGGGGACACCGCATCATGCGGTGTCCCTTTTTATTTTATTGCGGCCTATTCTTTTCTGTACGTTCCCACGATTTGAGGAGTCACCATGCAAGCGGCAATCGTAACAGCGCTGGGGCAAGCCCCGGTTTTCGGCACCTTTGAGGAGCCCCAGGCGCAGGCGAATGAAGTGCCGATCGAGGTTCTGGCGGCCGGCATCAAACAGCTGGATCGCGCTACCGTCGCCGGCACCCATTACTCCAGCCCCAAGCAGCTGCCGATCGTGCCCGGCACCGACGGCGTGGGCCGGACGGCCGACGGGCAACGGGTCTATTTCGCCTCCTTCCGCCGTCCTTACGGCGCGATGGCTGAGCGCAGCGTCGCGTCATGGACGGTGCCGGTGCCGGAGGCGGTAGACGACGCCACGGCGGCGGCGCTGATCAATCCGGCCTTCGCCGCCTGGCTGCCGCTGCGCTGGCGAGCGGATCTGCAGCCCGGTGAAACGGTGCTGATCATCGGCGCTACCGGCACCTCGGGCAAACTGGCGGTTGCGGCGGCGCGTCAGGCGGGAGCCGGGCGCATCGTTGCCGCCGGCCGTCGGCTGAGCGTGTTGGAGGCGTTGGGCGTGGATGCCACGGTGGATCTGAGCCTGCAGGGCGAGGCGCTGACGCAGGCCTTCGCGGCGGCGGCGGGGCCGGGCGGTTATCAGGTGATCGTCGATTATATCTGGGGCCCGGCGACCGAAGCGCTGCTCGCGACGCTCAATAATCACGATCTCTCGTCTTACGCCGGCGGGCGCGGCATTCGCCTGGTCAACGTCGGCTCGATGGCCGCGCCGGACATCCGGCTGCCGGCGGCGGTATTGCGCAGCAATCAGCTGCAGATCCTCGGCAGCGGCACCGGCAACTTCCCGCCGATTCCGGAGATGCAGCGCTACGCGACCGAAATTCTGACGCTGGCGGCGACGGGCGCGCTCACTATCGAGACGCAGGAGCACGCGTTGGCGGAGATCGCCGAGGTGTGGGATCTGAACAAGAAAAGCGACGTGCGTTCGGTGATACGCATCGCCCGTTAGGCCCTTGCCGTTAACGGCAAGGGCAGACCAGGTGAATATCCTCCGGCTCGCGGGCGAACAGCTCGGCATCCGGGCGCTCGATGAGCCGGCAGCCCTGCGCCAGATAGAAGTCTACGGTGCTTTTGTTAGGGATGGAGGAGACGTATAGCCCGGCGGCGCCTTCCTGTGCCGCCTGACGCAGGCAGAGTTGAAACAGCTGCTTGCCCAGCCCCAGGCCGCGTTGGTGCGCGCTGACGTAAAAGAACAGCAGCTGGCGCAGATCCCGCTGCGGGCCGCGCGGCTCGGTGTCCAGCGCCGCCGCCGCGACGATCTCCTCGCCTTCGAACCGCGCGAAGAACGCGCCGCCGCGATCGAAGCAGGCTTCGTGGATTGGCGTATAGGTTTCCCGATCGTGCGGATCCCAACCGCGCACGTCGTAGTACTCCGCATAGGACTGCAGCTTGCCGTCCTGCAGGCGATACAGAGTGTCGATGATTTCACTGCGGTCGATATCCCATAGGCGGTCGAGTTGCTGCCGCTGCAGCAGAACAGGGGCGCTCATGATCGTTGTTCACTCTCAATTTGTGGCCGGTAACTTTCCGGCAAATCGATAATAAAACCGATGCCGCGATCGTCGAGGCCTTCGGTGACGCGCAGCTGCGCGCCGATTTTGTCGGCCAGGTTCCGGGCGATGGCCAATCCCAGCCCGCTGCCGGTTTGCTGCGTGCCGGGCACGCGGTAAAAGCGTTCAAACAGGCGCGGAAGGTGCTCTTCGCTCACTCCGGGGCCGTTGTCGCGCAACGTAATATAGCAGCCGAGCGGTGCCAGCGAACGGATATTGGCTTCGATGCGGCTACCGGGCGGCGCGTACTTGAGCGCGTTGTCCAGCAGATTGGTGAAGATGGCGATCAGCGCATGGCGATCGGTGTTTATCACCACGTCCTCGCTGCCGTCGAGTGAAAGTTCCACATCCTTTTCCAGCGCATAGGGGACGTGCTGCGCGATGCATTTGCCAATGTCGGCGTAGATGTCCACCGCCTCGATTTTCAGCGGAAAATCCTCCGCCTCCAGCTTGGCCAGGTTGATCAGCTGGCGCGACAGCGACGCCGCGCGATCCAGCCCCTGCTGCATGTCACCGATGATCTCCCGGCGCTCCTGCTGCTCCGAGACCTGGGTCAGCAGATGCAGCTGCGCCAGCACGGCGGCGATCGGCGTGCGCAGTTCGTGTGCCGCATCGGCCATAAAGCGTTTTTCGCGCTGGTTGGCGGCGTCGATGCGCGCCATCAGCTTGTTGACCTCCACCACCACCGGCCGGATTTCCTGATACTGCTCGCTGACGTTGATCGGCGACAGGTTACCCGGCTGGCGATCGGAGATGGTGCGGGCGATCTGGCGCAGCGGCCGCAGGCTGAAGTAGGCGGTAAACAGCAGGGTGATGATGATCGCCGCCAGAATGCCCAGCAGCGGCATGGCGGTGCTTTCCGCCGGGTTACCGAACAGCGTGGTGCGATCGTTGAACGACTCGCCGACGATCACCCGGTATTGACGCTTTTCGCTCCAGCTGCCGGCAAGATGCCAGTTGGCGCCGGCGTACTTAACGGAGCCGGACAGCACCGAAGGCGGCAGGCGCAGCGGTTCTCCCTGCGTTTGCGAACTGTAAAGCACCCGGTTGTCCCGATCGTAAACCACGAACAGCGGGTGGTAATCGATTTGATCCTGCATGCCGTTATTGATGGAATCAATGTACATGCCTTCAATGGTCTTGATGATGCCGCGGTAATCGATATTGTCGGTGCCGGTTTCATCGAGAATATTGGCGATACCCACGGCGACAATGCGTTGCTGGTTATCGAAATATTTTTCCATATCGGGGTAATACCAATATTTCACCCAGGCGACGAGGATCCCCCACAATAATAAAATGGCCAGGACCTGGAAAATAATGGTGCGCATAAAGAAGGATTTGAAACCGATCATCCTGCTACTCTTTCTTCAGCAAATAACCAATGCCGCGTACGGTAATAATTCTTTCTTTACCGATCTTGCGCCGTAAATTATGCATGTGCACTTCCAGCGAGTTGCTTTCCACGCTGTCGCCGTGGCCGAACAGCCGCTGTTCCAACACCGCTTTGCGCACCACGGTGCCGGCACAGCGCATCAGCTCGTGCAGCAGGTGATACTCTTTTTTCGACAGCATCAGCAGTTCGTTATCCAGCGTCACCTGATGGTTTACCGGGTCGAGATACAGCGTGCCGAGGCTCCAGGTTTGCGAAGCGAAGCCCGCCATGCGTCGGTTGACCGCCTTGACGCGTGAGATGAGCTCGGGCAGCGCAAAGGGTTTGGCCAGAAAGTCGTCCGCGCCGGAATCCAGGCTGTTCACCAGGCTTTCGATGCGGTCGCGGGCGGTCAGGATGATGATGGGGATATTTTGCCCGGCGGCGCGCCAGGCGATTAGCTTTTGCAAACCGTCGCCGTCCGGCAGCGTAAGATCCAACAGCATCAGGTCGAACCCGCCGGGTGAAAGTTTATTTTCCGCGTCCGCGAGCAGGCGCACCCAGCACAAATTAAAGCCGGTGAGCTCCAATGCGCGGCACAGCGCCTTGCCTAATTGCAGGTCGTCTTCCACCAACAGTATGTTCACGTTTGTTCCGCTGAGATCTTCAAGTCGCGATTATCTAACTATAACCCTGCCGGGAAGACAACGGGGAAACTCGCTTTGCCTGCGCGTTCTTAAGCAAACCTTAATCTGGCTTTAATCTCGCGTTAAGGGAACGCGGTGGAATTTCAGTTATTTTGCTGCCATTCGATGCCACAACAGAAGGAGCGAAACATGCAGACTGACGGTTCCCCGCCTGCGGGCACCTCGCGGCGGCTGATATATGCAGGCGTGGCGGCCGTGCTCGTTCTGTTGATGCTGTCTTTTCGCGGCGACGCCCAGAGCCATGGCCATAGCGGCCTGCATGCTGCCGGCTTGCAACGGGGGCATCAGGTGACGACGCCGGACGCCTACGGCTGCGTCAAAGCGCGCATTAAAAAGCAGCTGCGCCGCCTGGCTCAGCTTTAAAGCGTTTTTTAGCGCGCGGCTCTATACTCTGACGGGCAAACGGGGCGCCTGTGCACAGGCCGCTGTGTTGATATCGCCAACCAGAGAAAAACAATATGACGAAAGTGGCATTGGTCACAGGCGCGAGCCGGGGAATTGGTCGTGCGACCGCTTTGCTGCTGGCCCGGCAGGGCTATGCGGTGGGGGTGAATTACCTGCGCGACGAAAGCGCGGCGCGGCAGGTGGTGGCGCAGATTGAGGCGCAGGGCGGCAAGGCGCTGGCGCTGCAGGCCGACGTGGCCGATGAAGCACAGGTGATGGCGATGTTCGCTGCGCTGGACGCCGGGCCGGGCACGCTCAGCGCGCTGGTCAACAATGCCGGGATTCTGTTCCAGCAGGCGAACATTGAACAATTGACCGCCGAGCGCATCAATCAGGTGCTCGGCACCAACGTGACCGGTTACTTCCTGTGTTGCCGCGAGGCGGTGAAGCGCATGGCGCTGCGCCATGGCGGGCAGGGCGGCGCTATCGTCAACGTTTCCTCCGCGGCGTCCCGGTTGGGGGCGGCCGGGGAATACGTCGATTACGCCGCCTCGAAAGGCGCCGTCGATACCCTGACCATCGGGTTATCGCGCGAGGTGGCGGCGCAGGGCATCCGCGTCAACGGCGTGCGGCCCGGATTCATCTATACCGAGATGCACGCCAGCGGCGGCGAGCCCGGCCGGGTGGATCGCGTGAAGGACAGTTTACCGATGCAGCGCGGCGGGCAGCCGCAGGAAGTGGCGGAGGCGATCGCCTGGCTGCTGTCTGACGCCGCGTCTTACGTGACCGGCACCTTTATCGAGGCCGCCGGCGGGCGTTGAACGCATGAGGGGGTTTTGACATCCCGTCGTGCGGAGTGTATTTTGATTAAATAATAATCAAAATGTAGTTACAAAAATGTATGTTTATTTTGAATGGAATCAGGATAAAAATCACAGCAACCAGCGTAAACACCGCGTCAGTTTTGAGATTGCGCAACGGGTTATTCTGGATCCCAACCATTTGGCCGTGCTGGAGAGGATCGAGGGCGGAGAAGAACGCTGGCAAACGCTCGGTATGGTCGGCTCCTGTTTGCTGCTGCTGGTGGCGCATACGACGATCGAAACGGATGTCGAAGGCGATACAGTAGAGATCGTGCGTATCATTTCAGCACGCAAGGCCGATGCCAAAGAGAGGGGAAGATATGAAGCGCAAAAATTCAGCCAAAAATCTGGCGCATAGCGTACTCCCTCCGTTGACGGAGGAGCAGAAAGCGCAAATTGCTTCGTTGAGTGTGCTGCCGGATGAGGAGATCGATTATGCCGATGCCCCGGCCTTGGGTGAGGAAAAGTGGCAGACTGCGGTACAGGGGCGTTTTTATAAACCGATGAAAGTATCGAAAACCATCCGAATTGATGCGGATGTGTTGGCCTGGCTTCAGCGGCCAGGCAAAGGCTATCAGAAACGCCTGAACGCTGTGTTGCGTGAGGCAATGTTGAAAGAGCATGAGCGCGAGGAATAAGTCGTGTCAGACGGGTAACGGTCCGGTGAGGTTCTCACCGGATTTTTTTGCAGTTTTTCAGGTAAAGCCTACCAGCATTAGCTGCCGCTCGGCGGCGTTCGGTCAAAACCACAAAAACGGTCATTAACGGTCATGTTGCGGAACGTGGAATTGTGACCGTTTACCGTTTCTCCCCTGTCTGTCTCAGACGCACACGCATCATAACTGCCTGTTACTCCACACTTTCGTAATTATTCATTTCATTTCCTTCCCGATTTTTTTGACAACTATCACACCGCCATCGTTGACCGATCGCGGGGCGATGCGCTTTGCGTCTGCGCGCAAAACGCGGCGCGGCAAATCGATATCGTAATCATCGTCCTGGAGGAGAAAAGAATCATGCTGCCTGTAGAACGTCATCGCTTTATCACCGAAGTCTTGAGCCAGCGCGGCCGCGTGATGGTGCAGGAGGTGGCGCAGCTGTGCCATATCTCTATCGAGACGGCGCGGCGTGATTTGGCCTTGCTGGAACGGCGCGGCCTGCTGCTGCGCAGCCACGGCGGCGCGGTGTTCGTCGAGCCGCCGGCGGTGGAGAAAACCTATGTGCCCGCTGAGATAGACCAGGGGGAATCTTTCCGCCAGCGCAGCAACGAGGCGCCGGAGCAGAAAACGCGCATCGCCAAACGCGCGCTGGAATTTATCGCGCCAGGGGATTGTCTGCTGCTGGACAGCAGTTCCACCAGCTGGTTTTTGGCGCGCCAACTGCCGGATATCTCGCTGGTGGTATTGACCAACTCGCTGCACATCATCCAGACGCTGGCCTGCAAGGCCAACGTGCGCACCATCGGACTGGGGGGCGAGTATTCCGCCAAGTACGAGGATTTTATCGGCGTGCTGGCGGAGCAGATGTTGAAGGAGTTTGTGATCAACAAGCTGTTCTTCTCCTGCCACGGCATCTGTCAGGACGGCGGCATCCGCGAGAGCAACGAGCACCATGCGCGGTTGAAGCAGCAGATGCTGCTGGCGTCGGAGCGCAAGTTCCTGCTGGTGGACAGCAACAAGTTCGGCCGCCGCTCGTTCGCGCGCATCTGCCACTACCGGGAGATAGATACCTTAATCACCGATCGGCTCAGCGACGACGAATTTCGTCAGGAACTGGCCTGGAACAACGTCGACGTGATTGAAGTTTCACCCGCCGCGAAAAGGGCGGCGCGATAACAACAACGAAAACCCTTATTACAGCCAACACTTGTGGAGAGAGAACAATGAAAAAATCCGTACTGGTCGGTCTGTTTGCCTCGCTGCTGCTTTCGGTCTCCGCGCAGGCGGCGGACAAACTGAAAATGGGCGTGGTGGTGAAGATAGGCGGCATTCCCTGGTTCAACGCCATGGAGGCCGGCATCAAAAGCGAGGGCGCCAAACGCGGCATCGACGCCTGGATGGTCGGGCCGACGGCGGCGGACCCGGCGCTGCAGGTGCGCGCCATCGAAGATCTGATCGCGCAGAAGGTGGACATCATCGGCGTGGTGCCGAACGATGCCCGGGTGCTGGAGCCGGTGCTCAAGCGCGCGCAGGAAGCGGGCATCAAGGTGATCGTGCACGAATCCCCCGGCCAAAAATACGCCGACTGGGACTTTGAGCTGGTGGACGCCTCGCAGCACGGCGTCAACCACATGAAAGCGCTGGCCGCCTGCATGAAAGAGCAGGGCAAGTACGCGGTGTATGTCGGCAGCCTGACGGTGCCGCTGCACATCACCTGGTCAGACTCGGCGATCAACTACCAGAAGCAGCACTACCCGAACATGCAGCTGGTGGGCGACAAGTTCGGCGTGGGCGAATCGCTGGATGACAGCGTGCGCACCACCAACGATCTGATGGCCAAATATCCCGATCTGAAAGGCGTGCTGGCCTTTGGTTCACAGGGGCCGATCGGCGCCGGGCGCGCGGTGCTCAACCGCGGCAAAAGCAACGATATCTGCGTCATCGGGCCGTTCAGCCCGGGCCAGGGCGCTTCGCTGGTCAACCGTGGCGCCATCAAGGGTGGCTATATCTGGAATCCGCTGGTGGCGGGCGAAGTGTTCGTGCGCATCGCCGACATGATGCATAAGGGAGAAAAAATCACCGACGGCATGACCATCGAAGGCATGGGCAAGGTGCAGGTGGATGCGCAGCAGCACACCATTCTCGGCAACGCCACCGAAAGCCTGGATAAGCAAAACCTGCCGAAGCTGGTGAAGATGGGGCTGTAATCATGGCGATTTCCGGTAATACGGCAACGCAGGGCGCGCCGCTGATCGCGCTGCAGCAGCTGTCGATGACCTTTGGCGGCCAGCGTGCGCTGAACGCTATCTCGCTGGCGCTGATGCCGGGGGAAGTGCACTGCCTGGCGGGTACCAACGGCTGCGGCAAGAGTACGTTGATCAAGGCGATCGCCGGCGTGTATCAACCGGACGACGGCAGCCGCATCACCATCGACGGGCAAACCTTCGGTCGGCTGTCGCCTGATCAGGCGCGCGCCTTCGGCATTCAGGTGATCTACCAGGATCTGTCGCTGTTTCCCAACCTGACGGTGGCGGAAAACATCGCTTTCGAGCACAACCTGCATGGGCTGCTGGGATGGTACCGCCCGGCACGGCTGCGGCGCACCGCCGAGCGGCTGCTGCAGGAGCTGAGTTTCCATCTGGATCTCGACAAACGGGTGGCGGAGCTGCCGATCGCCCAGCGCCAGCAGGTGGCGATCTGCCGCGCGCTGGTGGCGGAGGCGCGGCTGGTGATCATGGATGAACCAACCGCCTCGCTGACCCGCACCGAGGTCAATCAGCTGCTGCGCACGGTGGATTACCTGAAAGCGAAAGGCATCTGCGTGGTGTTCGTCAGCCACCGGCTGGACGAGGTGCTGGAAATTTCGGATCGCGTCACGGTGATCCGCGACGGCAACAAGATCGGCACCTGGCCGGCGGCGGAGATCACCGGCGATCGTCTGACCGAGTTGATGACCGGTCTGAAGCTGGACTATCGCCTGAAGTCACCGAGCATGAATAAGGATCGGGTGATGTTGGAGGCGGATCGCCTCAGCCGCACCGGGCAGTATCAGGACGTGAGCTTCCGGCTGCATCAGGGCGAGGTGCTCGGTCTATGCGGCCTGCTCGGCTCCGGGCGCACCGAGCTGGCGCTGAGCCTGTTCGGCATGACCCGGCCGGACAGCGGCAAGCTCTACCTCGACAGCAAACCGGTGCGCTTTCGCGGCCATGAGGACGCGATCAAGGCCGGTATCGGCTACGTCTCGGAGGATCGCCTGACGCTCGGCCTGGTGCAGCAACAGTCGGTGGCGGACAACGCGGTGCTGACCATTCTCGATAAGCTGCGCGGGCGTTTTCGCCTGATTGACGACTACCGCAAGAATCGCATCGTCGCGGAGTGGATCGCCAAGCTTGGCGTGCGGGTGGCGGATCCGGAGCAGGCGGTTTCGACGCTGTCCGGCGGCAATCAGCAAAAGATCGTGTTGGCCAAGTGGGTGCTGACCCAGCCGCGGATCTTGATCCTCGACTCGCCGACCGTCGGCGTCGACGTTGGCGCCAAGGCCAGCATCTATCAACTGATCCATCTGCTGGCGCAGGAGGGGATCGCCATTTTACTGATCTCCGACGAGGTGCCGGAGGTGTATTACAACTGCGATCGGGTGCTGCACTTCAGCGGCGGCAGCGTGATCGGCGAATACCTGCCGGGGCAGGTGAGCCAGCAACAGCTGGCGGAGGCGGTCAATGCGTAGATTCAGCCTGAAACCGCGCGGCAACGAAGGCTACCTGGCCTGGGTACTGCTGCTGACGGTCATCGTTTTTTCGCTGCTCAGCGATCGGTTTTTGACGGTGCAAAACCTGCTCGATCTCAGCGAAAGCTATGCGGTGAGCGGCATTTTCGCCCTCGGCCTGTTCGTGGTGCTGGTGACCGGCGGTATCGATATCTCCTTCGCGGCGGTGGCCTCGGTGGTGCAGTACCTGATCGCCACGCTGGCGACCCACTACGGGCTGGCCAGCCCGGCGGGCAGCATTCTGCTGGCGTTGGCGATCGGCGCCGCGCTGGGCATGGTCAACGCGCTGTTGATCTACTGCCTGCGCATCGTCTCGATCATCGTCACCATCAGTATGCAGGCGTTGTTGTTCGGCATGCTGATGTGGCTGACCAACGGCCGCAGCCTGTACGCGCTGCCGGACTGGTGGACGCTGCCGCGCAGCGTGCTGCCGTTTCAGCTGGGTGAGCAGAGCTATCAGCTCGGTTTGCCGACGCTGGTGATGCTGGCGGTGGCGCTGTTGACCTGGCTGCTGCTGAACAAGACGCACCTCGGGCGTCAGCTGTTTGCCGTCGGCGGCGATGCGGAGTCGGCGCGGCGCATCGGCATCCGCGTCGGCCTGCTGCACCTGTTCGCCTATGGCTATCTGGGCGTGATGGCGGCGATCGGCGGCCTGGTGCAGGTGTACCGCATGGGGGAGGTGGTGCCCAATGCGCTGGTGGGCGGTGAGCTCGATGTACTGGCGGCGGCGGTGCTGGGCGGCGCCAGCCTGAACGGCGGCAAGGGCAGCGTGATCGGCACGCTGATGGGCGTATTCCTGATCGGTGTGCTGAAAAACGGTCTCAACCTGATCGGCGTGTCCAGCTACTTCATGAACGTGGTGATCGGCCTGGTGATCGTCGCGGCGATTACCGTCACCCACTACAAGAAACGCAAAGAAACCGACGTCGGTTTCGCCTGAGGAGCGCCTGATGGGCAACTACCTGAAATTTCGTCCGGACGGCACTGCCGTCGGCCTGTTGGCGCTACTGGTGGCGGTGGTGCTGGCCTTCAGCCTGCTGATGCCGGGGCGCTTTTTCAGCGGCGCCACCTTCACCAGCGTGGCGTTCCAGCTGCCGGAGCTGGGCCTGCTGACCCTGGCGATGTTCATCCCGATCCTCAGCGGCGGCCTGAACCTGTGCATTATCGCCAGCGCCAACCTGACCAGCCTGCTGATGGCCTGGCTGTTCATCAGCTATCTGCCGCCGGACGCCGGGCTGGGGCTACAGGCGCTGTGGCTGGTGTTGGCGCTGGCGGCGGCGATGCTGCTGGCCGTGATGATCGGCGCGGCGACCGGCGCGTTGGTGGCCTACGTCGGCGCGCATCCGATTCTGGTGACGCTGGCCACCATGACCACGGTCAACGGCATCGGTATCTATCTGACGCGCGGTGCGGCCCTGAGCGGCATGCCGGAGATCGTGCGGTTTATCGGCGCCGAGCGCGTGCTGGGCGTACCGGTACCGCTGTGGATCTTCCTGGCGGTTGCCGTGCTGCTGGCGCTGTTCTTGCAGAAAACCCGGCTCGGCAAATGCATCTACATGAGTGGCAGCAACATCAACGCCACCCACTTCAGCGGCGTGAATACCCATCGGGTGTTGATCGCCATTTACACCCTCTCCAGCCTGCTGTGCGTGATCGCCGGGCTGGTGATGATGGCGCGCTTCAACTCGGCGCGCATGGGCTACGGCGACTCTTATCTGCTGCTGACGGTGCTGGCGATCATTTTGGGCGGCACCGATCCGTTCGGCGGTTTTGGCCGGGTCAGCGGCGTGGTCCTGGCGCTGGTGGTGCTGCAGGTGATCGCCACCGGTTTGAACCTGATGAACGTCAGCCCGCATTTCAGCCTGGCGATGTGGGGCGCGGTGCTGATCGCAGTGCTGGCGCTGAAGTTTTTCCGCCATCGCTATCGGCAGCGGCGGGCGATGCGCCGCAGCGCGGCCCAGGCCAGAGCCGCAGCGGGCCACTGATCCTTTTCCCTTTTGCGCAGGATAACGCTAATGAAATACCAGATTTCACCTTCACTGATGTGCATGAACCTGATGGATATCCGCCAGCAATTGGCGGTGCTGAACCGCCGCGCCGATATGCTGCATATCGACATCATGGATGGGCACTACGTGAAAAACATCACGCTGTCGCCGTTCTTTATCGAACAGATCCGCCCGCACACCTCGTTGCTGCTGGACGTGCATCTGATGGTGGAGAACCCGACCGATTTTATCGACCCAATCGCCCGCGCCGGCGCGGACTTTATCTGCCCGCACGCCGAAACCATCAACCGCGATGCGTTCCGGGTGATCAACCAGATCCGCGCGCTGGGTAAAAAAGTGGGGGTGGTGCTGAACCCGGCTACGCCGGTGGAGTTTATCCGCCACTACCTTCATCTGCTGGACAAGATCACCGTGATGACCGTCGATCCGGGCTATGCCGGGCAGCCGTTCATTCCCGAAATGCTGGAAAAGATCCGCCAGTTGCGCGATCTGAAACGCCAACAAAACCTGAGCTATCTGATCGAGATCGACGGATCCTGCAATCAGCGCACCTACCGCGATCTGATGGGCGCCGGCGCGGAAGTCTTGATCGTCGGCAGCTCCGGGCTGTTCAACCTCGATCCGGATCTGGAGACGGCATGGGAAAAAATGCTGGATCAGATGCGGCAGGCGGCCTGAGGCGGGGGACATGATGCGGCATTTTCTTGGCGTAGACGTCGGCGGCACCAATACCCGCCTGCTGTTGATGGATGATGACGGCGAGTTCAGCGGGTACCTCAAGATAGCGACCGCCGATTGGGCACGGCAGGCCGATCCGCTGGTGGCGTTGGGCCGCCTGATCGCCGGGCATTGCAAAGATCGTCAGGTGGCGCAGGTGATGCTCGGGCTGCCGGGGATCCTCAGCCGCGATCGCTCGCGGGTGCTGTCGCTGCCGTTCATTCCGGCGCTGGACGCCCAGCCGGTGGCGGCGCTGTTGGCCGATGCGCTGGCGCTGCCGGTGCGGATGGATAAAGACGTCAATCACCTGCTGTGGTGGGACTTGCAGCAGCTGCCGGCGCTGCCGCAGGTGGCGGTGGGGGTGTATCTGGGCACCGGCATGGGCAACAGCCTGTGGCTGAACGGCGACTTTTATCACGGGGCGCACGGCGCCGCCGGTGAGCTGGGGCACATTCCCTGGCCAGGCCATCAGGGTGAGTGCCCGTGCGGTAAACGGGGCTGCGTCGAGAGCCTGACCTCTGGCCACTGGCTGACCGGCTGGGCGCGCGCCAACGCGGCGCAAACGCCGTTCGAACGGCTGTTCGAACGCCACGGCGAACATCCGGATCTGCGGCGCTTCGTCGAACGATTGGCGCAGACCATCGCCATCGAAATGAACGTGCTCGATCCCCAGCAGTTGATCCTGGGCGGCGGCGTGATCGCCATGAGCGGTTTCCCGTTGGCGCGCCTTGAGCAGGAGATCCGCCGCCATTTGCGCGGGCCGCAGCCGGCGCAGGGGCTGGCGATCTCCATCAGCCGCCTGACCGATGAAACCGGCAGCAAAGGCGCCTGCCTGGCCGCCCGGCGCCACCTCCAATTGAGCAGGGAGTACCCGCAATGAAAGGCAAAGTCTGCGTGTTCGGTTCGTTCAACCTGGATATCGTCGCCGGCATGGCGCGCTTTCCGCAGCCCGGCGAATCGCTGATCGCCCGCAACAGCATGATGGGCGCGGGCGGTAAGGGGGCCAACCAGGCCACCGCTGCGCTGCGCTCCGGGGCAAGGGTGCATTATATCGGCAAGGTGGGGCGCGACGACTTCGGCACCTTCGCCCGGCGCCACCTCGCCGCCGCCGGTTTCGATGCGGTGACGCTGTTCTCGACCGGCGATTGCCCGACCGGCAATGCGCTTATCTACGTTGCCGGTGAGGAGGCGGAGAACATGATCGCCGTCGATCCCGGCGCCAACCTGACGGTCAGCGAAGACGAGGTGCGCCAGTGTCGGCCGGCGATCGCCGCGGCGGACATTCTGTTGACCCAGCTGGAGAACAATCTGCCGGCGATTGAGCAGGTGATCGCCATCGCCCGCGAGGCGCAGACGTTCATCATTCTCAACCCGGCGCCGTTTCAGCCGGTGCCGGACAGCCTGCTGGCACAGGTCGATATGCTGACGCCCAACGCCACCGAGTGTACGTTGCTGACCGGCGTGCCGGTGCGGGATGTGGCTTCGGCGCGCCAGGCGGCGCAGGTGCTGCATGCCAAAGGCATTCGCTTACTGATCGTGACCTTGGGCACGCAAGGGGCGTTGTTCTCGGACGGGGAAAACAGCGAGCTGATCCCGGCGTTTCCAGCGCAGCCGAAAGACACCACCGGCGCGGGCGATGCGTTTAACGGCGCCCTGGCGGCGCAGCTGGCGAATCAGGTGCCGTTAGCCGATGCGGTGCGCTTTGCCGCCGCCTACGCGGCGGTCTGCGTGGAGCGCGCCGGGGCGGCGGGGTCGATGCCGAGCTATGAGGAGGCGTTGGAACGCCAGCGGGCGTTCGCTTGACGTTGAAGGGCTGCCGCGGCAGCCCGGTTCACTTACTTCAACCAGCCTTTGCGCTGCGCATCGCGCAGGTGCTGTTCCATGTGGTGCCACAGCTCGGGGTGCACGTCGGCGATCGATGCATTGCGCGCCAGCACCTGCTCCAGGCTGATGCCGTTCTCTACCCAGCTCTGGCCTTCATTGTGCAGGTTCATCAGCATCGGCATGGTGCGATCCAGCAGCAAAGCGAAGCGTGCATCGGCGCTTTCGCCATCTTCATATTCCTGCCATAAAGCGGTGAAATACTCGCGCTGAGCCTCCGGCAACATGCCGAACAGACGGCGCGCCGCCGCCACTTCCTGATCGTGGATCGCCGCGCGGGCCGCCAGATCGTAGACCAGCACGTCGCCGGCGTCGATTTCCACGATGTCATGCAGCAGCGCCATCTGGATCACGCGCTGAATGTTTACGTCATCACCGGCGTAGGGCGCCAGGCTCATGGCGGCGATGGCGAAATGCCAACTGTGTTCGGCGGAGTTTTCCTGGCGCTGGGTGCCCAGCACTTTGGTGCGGCGTTGCACGCCTTTCAACTTATCGATTTCCATCAGGAACTGGATGACCTGGGTCATTGAGCCGAAATCTAACGCGGGTACAGCGGATGACATGGTGTAAACCTCAAGGTGGGTGGGTTGAAGCCTGACGATTGTAGACCACCGGGCGAGCGATTTCGATGGTTACACGCGTTCACATTTTTATTTTAGCGTACACGTGTACACTGGAATTATTCTCAGTTAAGCTGCTTTGCGTTAATTTCGCACAAAGCAGGGCATTTTGAGGGGGTGCGCGTTATGGGGAAAACGGACGTAGTGAAAGCCGGGAACAATAAGATTGTCGCCGCGGCTTATCCGTGGGCGGAAGAGATCGCCAACAGCATCAGCCACGGCATCGGGCTGGTGTTCGGTATCGTCGGCCTGGTGTTGCTGTTGGTGCAGGCGGTGAATACCGGCGCGGATGCGACGGCCATCACCAGTTACAGTCTGTACGGCGGCAGCATGATCCTGCTGTTTCTCGCTTCCACGCTGTACCATGCGATCCCGCATCAGAAGGCCAAGCATTGGCTGAAAAAATTTGACCACTGCGCCATTTATCTCCTGATTGCCGGGACTTACACCCCGTTTTTGCTGGTGGGGCTGGATTCGCCGCTGGCGAAGGGCCTGATGGCGGTAATCTGGGGGTTGGCGCTGCTCGGCGTGCTGTTCAAGCTGGCCTTCGCCCACCGTTTTGAAGCCCTGTCGCTGGTGACCTACCTGACGATGGGCTGGCTGTCGCTGATCGTGATTTATCAGCTGGTTACGCGGCTGGAGGCCGGCGGCGTCACGCTGCTGGCGATAGGCGGGGTGGTCTATACCCTCGGCGTGATTTTCTACGCCTCCAAGCGCATCCGCTTTGGCCACGCCATCTGGCACGCCTTCGTGCTCGGCGGCAGCGCCTGCCATTTCATGGCGATCTATCTCTACGTCTAAACGTTATCGCTACGTCTGAATGCGTATTGAACAGGCGCCTCTTTTGTTTTAAAAAAGAGGCGCTTGCTTCTTTCGGGTATCCAGCAAGCCCGTTCTTTCATTTCTGAGCCCGCATACTCTTTCTCTTAACTTTGTTCAGGACTCATCACGATGATCGTTCGCTTATCCAAAGCGCTGCTGGTCTGCGCTATCGCTTTGTTCGCTTCGCTGGTGGCCTTCGGCAATATCACCGATTACGGCTCCAACTTCGCCTTTGTGCGCCACGTCTTTATGATGGACACCATTTTTCCCGACGCCACCATTGGCTACCGTTCGATACAGACGCCGTGGCTGCATCACGCCGGCTATATCTTCATCATCGCGCTGGAGAGCCTGACCGCGCTGCTGTGCTGGATCGGCGGCCTGCGCCTGCTGTGCGGCCTGAAACTGCCCGCTAAAACCTTTAACGGCCGGAAAAAACTGGCGGTAGTGGGGCTGACGCTGGGCTTCCTCACCTGGCAGGTCGGCTTTATGTCGATTGGGGGAGAGTGGTTTGGCATGTGGATGTCGAAACAATGGAACGGCGTGCCCGATGCGTTTCGCTTCTTCGTCACCATCATCCTGGTGCTGATCTATCTGGTGCAGCGCGACGGGGAATTGGACGAGTAACGAAGACGGCCGCAGGCGGGGCGCCTGCGGCCGATGGATTAGTTCTCTTCGGCCAGCGAGTACGGCAAAGGTTTGATCGCCAGCTGGCTGGCGGCATCGTCGCGCACCCGCAGCTTGCTGTCGGCATCCAAATCGTTGTTCATCACCACCTGTACCCACAGCGTGCCGTCGGCCAGTTGGCTCGACGCCAGTACGGTGCCGGTGCGGCGCCAGTTTTCACCCAGCTGCAGCTCCAGATCTTCCGCCGCCTGCGGGGCGCGGGCCGCCTTACCTTCCAGCCAGTAGAGCGCACGCTTGTTGGCGCCGCGGAATTTGGCGCGCGCCACCATCTCCTGACCGGTATAGCAGCCCTTGCTGAAGCTGATGCCTTCCAGCGCCTGCAGGTTGGTGGCCTGCGGGATCAGCTGCGCGCTGTTGGCGGCGTCGATAACCGGATAGCCGGCTTCGATCTCCAGCGCCAGCCACTGGCCGCTGTCATTCAGTTCCGCCTGGTCATGCAGTTTGCCGATCAGCTGTTCGGCCACGGCGGGGCGGGTCACCAGCAGAAAACGTTCCGCCGGTGCACTGAAGTGCAGAATCGTGGTCTCGCTGTCCTGCACCACCGGGTGTTCGGCATCCGGCAGCGGCAGCGTAGCGAACAGGCCCGCCAACGCAGCGCGCGCCTGGAAACCGGCGACGCCCAGCAACACCGCATCGTTATCGGCGGCGATGGTGACTTTGGAGAATACCGCGTATTTTTTGATTTCAGCCAGCTGGCTGTCCAGCACGCTGCGGCGTTCCAGATAGGCGAAGCCTTCGCCACGGTGGAACAGACGCAGGTTGCTCCACATTTTGCCCTTGGCGTCGCAGTGGGCGCACAGCACGTGCCGATCGGCCGCCAGCGCGTCGATGTCCGCCGTCACCTGGCCCTGGAGATATTTCACCGTGTCCGGCCCGTTCAGCGTCACCAGCGCCCAATCTTCCAGCGAGATCAGCGTCAGGGGCAGATGGGTGGAAGCGGAGGGCTGACGGGGTGGGAATGGAATGTTATGCGCCATAGTAAGTTCCTGCTCAACGTTTAGCTTACCTGAAGGGTATTGAACCCATGGTAAAAGAGGCGGCGGGCTTTGCAAACTGTTATTCGCGCCGTGGGGCCGGGGGGCGCTTTTTTTGGCATTTTGCGCTTTATTACGTTTTCCGCAGCAAAGCGCCTTCCCGGCGTGTATGTCAAATTGTTACTCTATAGGCTTGCGGCCTGGGCACCCTTGCAGACAGATCCCCGGCTGATGGAATTATATTGCGACGGCGTTGCCATACAGTGTGTCATTTGAACCCTGCGCTGGTGCTGCCGCGCTGAAAAGAGGTGAGTCATAACAACATGGATATTAACAACAAAGCACGTATTCACTGGGCTTGCCGCCGTGGCATGCGCGAGCTGGACATCTCCATCATGCCGTTCTTCGAATACGAATACGACAGCCTGAATGACGCGGACAAGGCGTTGTTCATCCGCCTGCTGGAGTGCGACGATCCCGATTTGTTCAACTGGCTGATGAATCATGGCGCGCCGCAGGACAGCGAGCTGCAGAGAATGGTGACCCTGATCCAAACGCGAAATAAAGACCGTGGCCCAGTGGCGATGTGATATCCGCATTTCCTGGCGCACTCAGCTGTTTTCCCTGTTGACCCACGGCGTTCTGATCCTGCTGATCCTGATTTCGCCCTGGCCGGAAGGCTTGGGCCCGCTCTGGCTGGTGTTGCTGACGCTGGTGGTGTTTCAGTGCATTCGCAGCCAGAAGCGCATCGCCGCGGTGCAGGGCGAGCTGCGGCTGCTGGCGGACCGGCGCTTCAGCTGGCACGGCCGCGAGTGGCGGCTGGCGAAAAAACCGTGGATGCCGGGTTACGGCATGCTGCTGACGCTGCAGCCGACGGAGGGCAAAAAGCGCCGCCGGTTGTGGCTGGCTTCCGACTGCATGAGCAAAGAGGAGTGGCGTCACCTGCGGCAGCTGTTGCTGTATCCGCCGGCGGGTGACGGCGAGGAGGCCTGATGAAACCCGTACTCTGGTTGGTGGAGGATGAACCCAGCATTGCCGATACGTTGGTTTACACGCTGGAGAGCGAAGGCTTCGAGGTGCGCTGGTTCGAACGCGCGGAACCGGCGTTGCAGGCGCTGGCGCAAGGCGCGCCCGCGCTCGCTATCCTCGATGTCGGCTTGCCGGATATCAACGGCTTTGAATTGTGTCGCCGCCTGCTGGCTCAGGCGGCCGATCTGCCGATTCTGTTTCTTACCGCCCGCAGTGATGAAGTGGATCGCCTGATCGGGCTGGAGATCGGCGCCGACGACTATGTCGCCAAGCCGTTCTCCCCTCGCGAGGTCAGTGCACGGGTGCGCACCATTTTGCGCCGCCTGTATAAGCAGCAGCGCTTGCAACAGAGCGCGCGCTACCATTTCGGCGCTTTCACGCTCGACGAAGACGCGGCCACCATCTCCTACCATCAGCGGCCGCTGCCGCTGACCCGTTACGAATACCTGCTGCTGAAGACTCTGCTGTTGGCGCCCGGACGGGTGTTCTCGCGGCAGCAACTGATGGAAAGCGTTTGGGCGCAGGCGGAAGAAAGCCTGGATCGCACCGTCGACACCCACATCAAAACGCTGCGCGCCAAGCTGCGTGCGGTGGAACCCGGTGAGCCGCCCATCCACACCCACCGCGGATTGGGCTACAGCGTGAGCCGCCAGCCATGAAAATTGGCCTGCGCCTGCTGCTGGGATATTTTCTGATCGTGGCGGTGGCCGGGTACTTCGTGCTGAGCATTTTCGTCCAGGAAGTGAAGCCCGGCGTGCGGCGCGCTACCGAAGGCACGCTGGTGGATACCGCCAACCTGCTGGCGCAGATCGCCCGTCAGGACATGCAGCGCGGCGATGCGGCGCATGGTCAACTGGCGCAGGCGTTTACGCAGCTGAACCAGCGGCCGATCGGCGCAAATATCTCCGGCATCCGCAAGGATCGCAGCGAATACCACGTCTATCTTACCGATGCCCAGGGGCGAGTTATCTTCGATTCTGCCGGCCGCGCGCAGGGGCAGGACTATTCGCGCTGGAATGACGTTTATCGGACGCTGCGCGGCCAGTACGGCGCCCGCAGTACCCGCAGCGACCCGCAGGATGAAAACAGTTCGGTGATGTATGTGGCCGCGCCGGTGATAGAACAAGGGCGTATTATCGGCGTACTCACCGTGGGCAAACCCAACAGCACCATGGCGCCGGTGATCAAACGCAGCGAACGGCGCATTCTGTGGGCCGGCGCATTGCTGCTGGGGATCGCGTTGCTGATCGGGGCGGTATTCGTCTGGTGGATCACCCGTTCGATAGGCCGGCTGGTGCGCTATGCCGACGGGGTGGCGCAGGGAGAAAACGCGCCGCTGCCCAAAGTGGGCGGCCGGGAACTGACGCAGCTGGCGCAGGCGCTGGAGAGCATGCGACTGAAGCTGGAAGGCAAAGCATATATCGAACAGTATGCACATACCCTGACGCATGAGCTGAAAAGCCCGCTGGCGGCGATCAGGGGCGCGGCAGAGCTGTTGCAAGAGTTGCCGCCGCCGGAGACCGCCCGGCGTTTTCTCACCAATATCGAGCAGCAAAGCGCACGCATCCAGCAGCTGGTGGACAAACTGCTGGTGCAGGCGCGGCTGGAGAGTCGGCCAGACATGGAGACCGCGCCCATCGCGATCGCGGCGCTGGTCAGCCAGACGGTGGCGGGCAAAGAGGCGCAGGCGACGCAGCGCGGCGTCAGGTTACAATTGGAGGCGCTGGCAGAGGTGACGCTGAACGGCGATGCGTTGCTGATCAGCCAGGCGCTGACCAACCTGCTGGACAACGCGATCGACTTTACCCCGCCGGGTGGTTGCGTCAGCGTACGAGGCGAACGGCGGGAACAGCACTACTGCATCAGCGTTTGCGATGACGGCAGCGGCATTCCGGACTATGCGCTCGATAAGGTGTTCGAACGTTTTTATTCGCTGCCGCGCGCCGAACGGCCAAAAAGCAGCGGGCTGGGGCTGAACTTCGTGCAGGAGGTCGCCCGCCTGCATCATGGCGGCATTCACCTGCGCAACCGCCGGCCGCACGGGGTGGAAGCGACTTTCAGGTTATCGCTGTGACTTCACCTTCCCTTCACATAACCACATTCTGATTTCACCTGCGGGTTTTATCGTGGCCTCATTACCTATGAGGAGCGAGCATGATGAAATCGGTACTTTTCTGGAAAATAACCACGCTGCTGGGATTGATGGTGGTGATGTTGATCCCCATCGCCCAACTGATGAGCGTGATCGACGAACGCAGCGGCTATCGGCAAAGCGTGGTCGGGCAGGTAAGCGAAAGCACCAGCGGGGCACAGCGCGTGCTCGGCCCGTTGATTGTCATTCCCTACGTCGAACGAGAAGAGAAGAAAGACGAGAAAGGACAAACGGTAGTGCAGCGGGTGCAGCATTACCGCTATTTGCTGCCGGAGTCGCTTCAGGTGCTGGGGGCGCCGAAAGTAGAGGTGCGTAAACTGGGCATTTATCAGACGCAGGTTTACCAGGGGCCGCTGAACTTCAAGGTGCGTTTCGGCCAGCCGGAACTGGCGGATTTGCAACGTGCCAACGTGACCCTCGGCCAGCCGTTCCTGCTGGTGGCGCTGAGCGACTCTCGCGGCATCAAGAGCATTTCTCCTCTGGAAATACCGCAGCCGGTGGCGTTTGAACCGGGCACCGGCGTGGGATCGTTGCGTCAGGGGATCCACGCACCGTTGACGCTGGCGGCGCTGCAACAAAAAGAGGGGCTGAACGCCGATTTCACCCTTACGCTGGCGGGCACCAGCAGCCTGTCGCTGGTGCCGCTGGGGCGCAGCAGCGAATTGCAGCTGCAAAGCAACTGGCCGCACCCGAATTTCCTCGGCAACTTCCTGCCGGATGAACGCAAGGTGACGGAGCAAGGGTTTAGCGCTCGCTGGCGCAGCACCTGGTTCGCCAACAATATCAACAGTGCGTTCCATTACGACGATGGCATTATCGATGAGGACAAGCTGCCGGCCTTCAGCGCCAGCCTGGTCGAACCGGTCGATCACTATCAGCTGGCCGAGCGCGCGGTCAAATACGCGCTGCTGTTTATCGGGCTGACGTTTATGGCGTTTTTCCTGTTCGAAACCCTGACCGGGCTGCGGGTGCACCCAATTCAGTACCTGTTGGTGGGCGCGGCGCTGGTGTTGTTCTACCTGATTCTGCTGGCCTTCTCCGAACACCTGGGATTCGCTCTCGCTTACCTGGCGGCCAGCATCGCCTGTAGCGGTCTGATCGGCTTCTATCTGAGCGCCGTACTGCGCGGCAAGCTGCGCGGTGCGCTGTTCGCCGCGAGCCTATTGCTGTTGTACGGCGTGCTCTATTTGCTGTTGCAGTCGGAGGACAATGCGTTGGTGCTGGGGGCAGGGCTGCTGTTCGCCATTCTGGCGGGCATTATGCTGTTGACGCGCAAACTGGACTGGTATCAGGTAGCCGATCCGGCGCGGTTGACCAAGGAAACGCCGGCCGGGGAAGAGGAGCCACGCTTCCGTCTGTGGAAATAAGTGGGGAAATCGGGCGCGCTCAGCGCCCGACAGCGGCTACAGCAGCGGCTCCATCTCCAACAGGATCTGCTCGCACCATTGCTGCAGGCGCTCTTCGCTCAGATCGTATTGGTTGACCTCATCGAGCGCCAGGCCAACGAAGTGTTTGCCGTCGGCGCTCAGCGGTTTGGGGCTGGTGAACTCGAAGCCGTCGGTCGGCCAGAAGCCGACGAACTGCACGCCCAGCGGCGCGATCTGATCGTGCAGCATACCCAGCGCGTCGAGGAACCACTCACCGTAACCGAGCTGATCGCCCATGCCGTACATGGCGACGATCTTGCCTTTCAGGTCCAGCGCCGGCAGCTGCGGCCAGATCGCTTCCCAGTCTTCCTGCAGTTCGCCGAAATCCCAGGTCGGGATACCGAGGATCAGAATGGAATAGTCCTCCATCAGCTTGGGAGAGACGTCTTTCAGGTTGTGCAGGTCGACCAGGTCTTCACCCAGAATCTCACGGATTTTTTCTGCCGCCATCTCGGTGTAGCAGGTGCTGGAGCCGTAAAACAGACCAATCTTCATGTGTAAACCGTTACGTTGCTGTTTAGAGAATTGCAGCGAGTATACCTGATTTGCGTCGGCTTAAGGCATAATGGCGCGGGTGGAAATGCAACAAAGAGAGGACCGCGTGCAACAGCAAGACAATGCGCTGATTGAACAATTCCTGGATGCGCTGTGGCTTGAGCGCAATCTGGCGGAAAATACGCTGGCCTCCTACCGGCTGGATTTGCAGGCCCTGGGCACCTGGCTTGGCCATCAAAACACCGCCTTGCTGCAGGCGCAGGCGTTGGATCTGCAGGCCTTTCTCGCCGAGCGGGTGGACGGCGGCTACAAGGCCACCAGCTCCGCGCGTTTGCTGAGCGCCATGCGCCGCCTGTTTCAGTACCTGTATCGCGAAAAACTGCGCGCCGACGATCCCACCGCGCAGCTGGCGTCTCCCAAACTGCCGCAGCGTTTGCCGAAGGATCTGAGCGAGGCGCAGGTCGATGCGCTGCTGCAGGCGCCCTGCGTCGATCAACCGCTGGAGCTGCGCGACAAGGCGATGCTCGAAGTGTTGTACGCCACCGGGCTGCGGGTTTCCGAACTGGTGGGGCTGAGCATCAGCGACGTCAGCCTGCGCCAGGGCGTGGTGCGGGTGATCGGCAAGGGCAACAAGGAGCGGCTGGTGCCGCTGGGTGAAGAGGCAGTCTACTGGATCGAAAATTATCTGGAACACGGCCGCCCTTGGCTGGTCAACGGCCAGACGCTGGATGTGTTGTTCCCCAGCACCCGTTGCCAGCAAATGACCCGACAGACGTTCTGGCATCGCATCAAACACTATGCCATCCTTGCGGGCATCGACAGCGAACGTCTGTCGCCGCACGTGTTGCGGCACGCGTTCGCCACCCATTTGCTGAACCATGGGGCCGATCTCCGTGTCGTACAGATGTTGTTAGGGCACAGCGATCTCTCGACCACGCAAATTTATACTCATGTAGCGACCGAACGACTGAAACAGCTACATCAACAGCATCACCCGCGCGCCTGAGCGGCGGGTTCGAAAGGATTGGAACAATGAAAAAAGGTTTAATGCTGCTCTCTCTGCTGGTGGCTTCGGTGACCGGTGCCGCCCATGCCGATGATGCGGCGATCAAAAAAGCGCTCGCCAGCCTGGGCATCCAGCAGGCGGACGTGCAGCCTTCGCCGGTTAACGGCCTGAAAACCGTGCTGACCGACAGCGGCGTGCTGTACGCCTCCGAAGACGGCAAGCACATCCTGCAGGGCCCGCTGTTCGACGTCAGCGGCAAAGAGCCGGTCAACGTGACCAACCAACTGCTGAGCAGCAAGATGGACGCGCTGAAAGATCAAATGATCGTCTACAAAGCGCCGAAAGAGAAACACGTGATCACCGTGTTCACCGATATCACCTGCGGTTACTGCCATAAGCTGCACCAGCAGATGAAAGAGTACAACGATCTGGGCATCACCGTGCGTTATCTGGCGTTCCCGCGTCAGGGGCTGGCTTCCCAGGCTGAGAAAGACATGCAGTCTATCTGGTGTACCGCCGACAAGGCCAAGGCGTTCGACGCCGCCATGAAGGGCGACGCCATCTCTCCGGCCACCTGCAAAACTGACATCAGCAAGCATTACGAGCTGGGCGTGCAGTTCGGCATTCAGGGCACGCCAGCGATCATTCTGGAAAACGGCATGATGATCCCGGGCTATCAGGGGCCAAAAGAAATGGCCGCCATGCTGGATGCGCACCAGGCCGCCACCAAAGCCGGTGGTTAATCGCCGGTGAGTATTAAAACGCAACTACGCCGCCGTCCAGCGGCGGACGACACGCATCTGCCCGCCAGTTTGCCGCCGCTGCTGCGCCGGCTTTACGCCCTGCGCGGCGTGCAGGGTGAGCAGGAGCTGGAGCGCGGCGTCAAGGGCATGCTGCCCTGGCAACAGCTGAACGGCATCGACGACGCCGTCAGCCTGCTGCAACAGGCGCTGACCGACGGTCGCCGCATCATGGTGGTGGGCGATTTCGACGCCGACGGCGCCACTAGCACCGCGCTGACGGTGCTGGCGCTGCGCAGCATGGGCGGCGCAACCGTCGACTACCTGGTGCCGAACCGCTTTGAAGACGGCTACGGCCTGAGCCCCGAAGTGGTGGAGCAGGCGGCGGCGCGCGGCGCGGAGCTGATCGTCACCGTCGATAACGGCATCTCCTCGCACGCCGGCGTCGACGTGGCGCACGCCAAGGGCATGCAGGTGCTGGTGACCGATCACCACCTGCCGGGTGAGACCCTGCCGGCGGCCGAAGCGATCGTCAATCCCAACCTGCGCGGCTGCGCCTTCCCGTCCAAATCGCTGGCCGGAGTGGGCGTCGCGTTCTACCTGATGCTGGCGCTGCGCGCCCGGCTGCGGGACAGCGGCTGGTTCGAACAGCGCGCGCTGGCGATGCCCAATCTGGCGGAACTGCTGGATCTGGTGGCGCTCGGCACCGTGGCCGACGTGGTGCCGCTGGACGCCAACAACCGCATTCTGGTGTATCAGGGGTTAAACCGCATCCGCGCCGGCAAATGCCGACCGGGCATCCGCGCGCTGCTTGAGGTGGCCAACCGCGACGCCCGCCAGCTGGCGGCCAACGATCTCGGTTTCGCCCTCGGCCCGCGTCTCAACGCCGCCGGCAGGCTGGACGACATGTCGATCGGCGTGGCGCTGCTGCTGAGCGACGACATCGCGCAGGCGCGTATGCTGGCCAACGATCTCGACGCGTTGAACCAGACGCGGCGCGAGATTGAGCAGGGCATGCAGGTGGAAGCCCTGCAGCTGTGCGACCAGTTGGAGCGCACCAGCACCGAGCTGCCTTACGGGCTGGCGATGTATCACCCGGAATGGCACCAGGGCGTGGTGGGTATCCTCGCTTCACGTATCAAAGAGCGTTTCCACCGCCCGGTGATCGCGTTCGCGCCGGCGGGTGACGGCATCCTGAAAGGCTCCGGCCGTTCGGTGCCCGGCCTGCACATGCGCGACGCGCTGGAGCGGCTGGATATGCTGAACCCCGGCCTGATGATGAAGTTCGGCGGCCACGCGATGGCGGCCGGGCTGTCGCTGGAAGAGGCCAGGTTCGACGAGTTCCGCCAGCGCTTCGGCGAGCTGGTGGGGGAATGGCTCGATCCGGCGATGCTGGAAGGGGTGATCTGGTCCGATGGCGAACTGGCGATGCAGGAGCTGTCGCTGACGACGGCGGAGCTGCTGCGCGAGGGCGGCCCATGGGGCCAGGCGTTCCCGGAGCCGACCTTTGACGGCAAATTCCGCATCCTGCAGCAGCGGCTGGTGGGCGAGAAACACCTGAAGCTGATGGTGGAACCGCTCGGCGGCGGCCCGCTGCTCGACGGCATCGCGTTCAACGTGGACACCACGCTGTGGCCGGACAGCAGCGTGCGCGAGGTCGAACTGGCCTACAAGCTCGACGTCAACGAGTTTCGCGGCAACCGCAACGTGCAGCTGCTGATCCAGCATCTTTGGCCGCGCTGAGGCGAAATTGAACACAATTCGGGGATTGGGCTCTCCAATCCCCTGCATCCTTCCCGATCGCCACAAAAACTGACCAACTCGCTATAAACTGCCGCCCGGATCCGTTAGAATTAGCGGTTCCAATGGCATTCCGCCATCGACGACATCAACGTAAAAGAACGAAACCATGTTTGAAATTAACCCGGTAAAAAACCGAATTCAGGACCTGTCCGAGCGGACTGCGGTTCTTAGGGGGTATCTTTGACTATGATGCCAAGAAGGAACGCCTAGAAGAGGTCAACGCCGAGCTGGAGCAGCCGGACGTTTGGAACGAGCCGGAGCGCGCACAGGCGCTCGGCAAAGAGCGCGCCGCGCTGGAAGCCATCGTTGAAACCATCGATCAGCTGGAGCAGGGCGGCGAAGACGTCGGCGGGCTGCTGGAACTGGCGGTGGAAGCCGACGATGAAGAGACCTTCAACGAAGCGGTCGCCGAGCTGGATCAACTGATGAGCAAGCTGGATCAGTTGGAATTCCGCCGCATGTTCTCCGGCGAATACGACAGCGCCGACTGCTACCTGGATATCCAGGCCGGCTCCGGCGGCACCGAAGCGCAGGACTGGGCAAGCATGCTGCTGCGCATGTACCTGCGCTGGGCTGAAGCCAAGGGCTTCAAGACCGAAGTGATCGAAGAGTCCGACGGCGACGTCGCGGGCCTGAAGTCTGCCACCATCAAGATCATCGGTGACTACGCGTTCGGCTGGTTGCGCACTGAAACCGGCGTTCACCGCCTGGTGCGCAAGAGCCCGTTCGACTCCGGCGGCCGTCGCCACACCTCGTTCAGCTCGGTGTTCATCTACCCGGAAGTCGACGACGATATCGATATCGAAATCAACCCGGCGGATCTGCGTATCGACGTGTACCGCGCCTCCGGTGCGGGCGGTCAGCACGTCAACAAAACCGAATCCGCCGTACGTATTACTCACCTGCCAACCAACATCGTGGTGCAGTGCCAGAACGATCGTTCTCAGCATAAGAACAAGGATCAAGCGTTTAAACAGCTGCGAGCCAAGCTGTACGAGTTTGAGATGCAAAAGAAAAATGCTGATAAGCAGACGATGGAAGACAACAAGTCAGACATCGGCTGGGGCAGCCAAATCCGTTCTTACGTGCTGGATGACTCCCGCATCAAGGATTTGCGCACCAACGTCGAAACGCGTAACACGCAGGCCGTACTGGATGGCGACCTGGATAAATTCATTGAGGCAAGTTTGAAAGCCGGGTTATGAGGAATAGAAATGTCTGAACAACAAGTACAGGGCGCCGATCAGGCGCTGGATCTCAATAACGAACTGCAGTCCCGCCGCGAGAAACTGGCCGGCCTGCGCGAGAACGGCATTGCGTTCCCGAACGACTTCCGTCGTGACTCCACCTCCGACAAACTGCACGCCGCGTACGGTGATAAAGACAACGAAGAGCTGGAAGCGCTGGGCGTAGAAGTGACCGTCGCCGGCCGCATGATGACCCGCCGTATTATGGGCAAGGCATCCTTCGTCACGCTGCAGGACGTGGGTGGCCGCATTCAGCTGTACGTCGCGCGCGACGATCTGGCTGAAGGCGTATACAACGACCAGTTCAAGAAGTGGGACCTGGGCGATATCCTCGGCGCACGCGGCAAGCTGTTCAAAACCAAGACCGGCGAACTGTCGATCCACTGCACCGAGCTGCGTCTGCTGACCAAAGCGCTGCGCCCGCTGCCGGACAAATTCCACGGCCTGGCGGATCAGGAAACCCGTTACCGCCAGCGTTACCTGGACCTGATCGCCAACGAAGAATCGCGCAACACCTTCAAGGTGCGTTCTCAGGTGATGTCGGCTATCCGCAACTTCATGGTGGAACGCGGCTTCATGGAAGTCGAAACCCCGATGATGCAGGTGATCCCGGGCGGCGCGTCCGCGCGTCCGTTCATCACGCACCACAATGCGCTGGATATCGACATGTACCTGCGCATCGCGCCGGAACTGTATCTGAAGCGTCTGGTGGTCGGCGGCTTTGAGCGCGTGTTCGAAATCAACCGCAACTTCCGTAACGAAGGCGTTTCTCCGCGTCACAACCCAGAGTTCACCATGATGGAACTCTACATGGCTTACGCGGATTACAAAGACCTGATCGAACTGACCGAGACGCTGTTCCGCACCCTGACCGAGAAAGTGCTGGGCACCTCTCAGGTGCAGTACGGTGACGAAGTGTTCGACTTCGGCAAGCCGTTCGAGAAGCTGACCATGACCGAGGCGATCAAGAAATACCGCCCGGAAACCGATCTGGCTGACCTGGCCGACATGGGCAAAGCGGTGGCCATCGCCGAATCCATCGGCATCAAGGTTGAGAAAAACTGGGGCTTGGGCCGCGTCGTGACCGAGATCTTCGAAGAAGTGGCGGAAAGCCATCTGATTCAGCCGACCTTCATCACCGAGTACCCGGCTGAAGTGTCGCCGCTGGCGCGCCGCAACGACGTGAACCCGGAAATCACCGACCGCTTCGAGTTCTTCATCGGCGGCCGTGAAATCGGCAACGGCTTCTCCGAGCTTAACGACGCCGAAGACCAGGCTCAGCGCTTTGCCGATCAGGTGAACGCCAAAGACGCCGGCGACGACGAAGCGATGTTCTACGACGAAGACTACGTCACCGCGCTGGAGCACGGCCTGCCGCCGACCGCCGGTCTGGGCATCGGTATCGACCGTATGGTGATGCTGTTCACCAACAGCCATACCATCCGCGACGTGATTCTGTTCCCGGCGATGCGCCCACAGAAATAATTCCGTTTAGCGTGAAACCACCGGTGCAGGCAACTGCGCCGGTTTTTTTTCGCCCGCCGGACTTAACCGCTTAAAACATCGACAGTTACGCGCCATCTCCGCTTGCCCGCCGCCGATAACCGGTTATAATGCCTGTCGCACACCGATGCGGGTGTAGTTCAATGGTAGAACGGCAGCTTCCCAAGCTGCATACGAGGGTTCGATTCCCTTCACCCGCTCCAGCACTCCCTCCTGAAAACATCCTGATTCTCTGAAAGATTACCCCAACCCAATCCTTTGCCCCTGTAAGCGTTATCACTGGTTGTCCGCCATCCCACCAGCATTATCAGCGCCGTGGTGAAGAAAGCAGGGCAAAAAAATGCCGCCCCGGGGGACGGCATGTTGGCCTTCAGCGTACCAGATGCAAGAAATGCAGGTGTTTCTCGTACTGGTCGAGAATATCGTTGATCAACTGCTCCTGATTCCAGCCCATGACATCGTAGTTTTGGCCGCCTTCTTTCAGGTAGATCTCCGCGCGATAATACTTGTGCTGCTCGGCTTGCTGTTCATCGTTATCCAGCCCGGCCAGAGCGAACGTCGGCGAACTGTAGCCGCGCAGTCTGACTTCATAGATAAAGTTAAGCTCATCGCCCAAATCGACCTCGAAACGAATGCGGTCTTCCGCAGTGGCGTTGATGCTGCTGAGCGTGTTTTGTTTACTCAGCTCTTCCTGCACCAGCGTCATGGCCGGTTGGATAACCTCATCCATAAAGCGCTTAACCAGCGAGCGTTTTGGCAGATAGGCGATATTGCGCAGCCTGCGCTGCCAGGGAATGGGGTTGCGGGCGGCGGTGGGGGCGATGGTGGCCATATTTTGGCTGTCGCGCTTGGTCAGGTCGCGGCGCAGCGCTTTAAGCAAACCGTAAATGGATATCAGCAAGATGGCCGAGAACGGCAATGCGCTGGCGATGGTGACGGTTTGCAGCGCGCTGAGCCCCCCGGCGATCAGCAAGGCGATGGCGACGATGCCCATCAGCGACGCCCAGAAAATGCGTTGCCAAACCGGCGTGTTGCTGGAGCCGCCCGAAGCCAGCGTATCTACGACCATGGCGCCGGAATCGGCGGACGTGACAAAAAAGACGATCACCATCGCCATGGCGATAAACGAAAGCACGCTGGAGAACGGGAAATGCTCCAGGAAGTTAAACAACGCCAACGCCACGTCTTGCTGTACCGTAGTGGCGAGGTCTGTCGCGCCCTGTTCCATGATGAGGTAAATGGCGCTGTTGCCGAACACCGTCATCCACATGAGGGTGAAGCCAGCCGGGACGAACAGCACGCCCGTGACAAATTCGCGGATGGTTCGGCCGCGGGAAACCCGAGCGATGAACATACCGACAAAAGGCGACCAGGAGAGCCACCATCCCCAGTAGAGCAGCGTCCATCCGCCTAACCAGTTGCTGGATTTTGGCTCGTAGGCATACAGGTTGAACGTCTTGCTGACCAGCTCGGACAGATAGCCGCCGGTATTTTCCACAAAGGATTTCAACAGCAGGACGGTTGGCCCCAACAGCAAGACCAGGGCCAGGAGCAACAGCGCCAGGCCAAGGTTCAGCTCTGACAGAAAGCGTATGCCTTTCTCCAGCCCTGAAACCACGGAAATGGTGGCCAGCCCGGTAATCACCACGATCAAGATCACCTGAACGGTTTCGTTGATCGGCACGCCAAACAGGTGGTTAAGCCCGGCGTTGACCTGCAACACGCCATAACCCAGCGAGGTTGCGACCCCGAATACGGTGCCGATGACGGCGAAGATATCGACGGCATGGCCGATAGGGCCATAAATACGTTCGCCGATGATCGGATAAAGCGCAGAGCGCAGAGTCAACGGCAGGCCATGCCGATAGCTGAAGAAGGCCAGAATCAACGCCACGATGGCGTAGATCGCCCAGGCGTGCAGCCCCCAGTGGAAAAAGGTCAGGCGCATGGCCTGTTTGGCCGCCTCGACGCTCTCGGGCGTGCCGACCGGTGGCGAGAGATAGTGCATAACCGGTTCTGCCACGCCGAAGAACATCAGGCCGATGCCCATCCCCGCTGAAAACAGCATGGCAAACCATGAGTGGTAGCGAAAATCGGGTTGCGCATGATCGGGGCCAAGTTTGATGTCGCCGTAGCGGGAAAGCCCCAGAAACGTCACGCTGAGCAAAATCAGCGCCACGGCCAAAATATAAAACCAGCTGGCGTTGGTGAAAATTTGTTGCTGCAGAAGCTTGAAGTTCTTGTCAGCGACGTCGGGGAAAAAGGCGGCGAACGCGACCAGAAGAAAAATGAGGACTGCAGAGGTGAAGAATACCGCTTTGTTGATATGGCTCTGCGGCTTTTTTAGGGGGGTGTCTTTCTCACTCATAAATTGATTTATTCCATTTGTTTGATTATCGCCCTGAATGGAGGAGAGGTGTAACCTGTTATATCGTAGCAAAATAGTCAGGCTGTCGGTGCCGGTCAATAGGGCGGAATTACCGCTGCCTGAACGCGGTAATTCCGAGTTATTCCGTGTTGCCGCTAGTTAAATAAAAATGCCAATAATCCCGTCACCTTATTTTTATTTTCCCATCCTTCCAATTTCATGCAGGCATTAACGAATTCTGTTCTGCGCATTTCATTACTGTCCGAGGGGAAAGCGCCGCCACCGGCGTTGGGGATCTCCGTGCCGTTGATCGTCATGGAGGAGAAGGTCGGCGAGCTGGCGTGCAAAGACAGGTTCACGGGATAGCGCTGTTCGGCTTCTTGCCGGCAGTGGGTTCTGGCCGCTTCAAGGGGCGTAGGGGTTGCCGTTTGCGCTTCCCATTTCTCCGGCGTGGCACAGGAAGACATCATCAATGCGGCGGCGATAACTGCATATTTTCGCAAAATAAAAATCCATTTCTAAAATAAAATCCCCTTGATTCTACCCCCAGCGTGCCGCGATGGCCCGCTCAATAAGGTAAGCGGGCCGATGTGGCGAGTTAACTGAGGATATCTTCGGCGATCACCTTAAACAGCGTGTCTATTTCGCCTTGGGTGTTGTAGTGCATCATGCCGATGCGCAGCACGCCGCCGTCTTGCAACCCCAGCTGCTGGATCAGGCCCAGCGCATAGAAATGCCCGCTGCCGGCGCAGATGTTGTGCTGCCCCAGGCGGCGGGCGATCGCGTCAGGCGTCTGGCCGCTGAAGGTCAGGGCGAAGGTTGGCGTGCGGCGCGTGCTGTCCGCCTGTGAATGGCCGTAGAGCCGCACGCCGTCGAGTTGCTTCAGCCGTTGCAAAAAGTGGCGGCACAGCGCCTCTTCATGCCGGTGGTAGGCGGCGAAACTCTCCTGCAAACGCTGTCTTAATGGCGCGCCCGGCGTCCCCCACTGCGCCAGATAGTCGATCGCCGCCGCGACGCCGGCCAGCGCCTCGAAGCTTTGCGTGCCGGTCTCGAAACGGCCGGGGCCGACATCGGTGGCCGGCTCGACTTTGTACGGCCGCAGGCTTTGCAGCCACTGCGGCGCGATATAGGCCATGCCGACGTGCGGGCCAAAGAACTTGTAGGCGGAGCACACCAGGAAATCACAGCCCAGCGCCTGCACGTCAATCAGGTTATGCGGCGCATAGTGCACGGCGTCGACATACACCTGCGCGCCGACCCGATGCGCAGCTTCGACGATGGTTTTGATATCGACGATGCTGCCGGTGACGTTGGAAGCGTAGCTGACCGCCACCAGGCGGGTATTGGCGTTGATGCGCTCACACACCTTTGCGGCGTCCAATGCGCAGTCGGCGCTCTCCAGCGGTATCTGATGCACCACGGCCCCTTGGTCTGCGGCGGCCTGCTGCCAGCTGGAGACGTTGGCGTAGTGATCGAGCGCGGTGACGATGACCTCATCGCCGGCTTGCCAGTCGCGGCTGATGATGCGGCTGAGATGGAAAGTCAGCGTGGTCATATTCATGCCGAAAACGATGTTGTCGGGCGAAGGCGCATTTAACAAGGCGCGCACCGATTCTCGCGCCTGGCCCATCACTTCGCCGGTGACTCGGCTGGAGAAGTAGTGGCCGCCCAGGTTGGCGTTGTATTTCCCCAGGTAGTCCGTCATCTTTTCCAGCACGCCCCGTGAAACCTGTGCGCCGCCGGGGCCGTCGAAAAAGATCGCCGGCTTGCCGTCGATGTGCTGGGACAGGGCGCTGAACTGGGCGCGGGCGAGCTCGGGCGTAAAGGTCATGCTTTCTCTCCCCGCGCGGTGAGGACGAAGAGATCCAGATAGCCTTCTTCTTTCGGGCTTACGGCGTTGATCGGCGTGGCGTTGTGCCACAGTTTGCTGTCTGCCAGCAGCACGGCCTCACCGTCCGCCAGCGCTTTTTTAAAGAAGGGATCGTGGTGGCTGTCGTCGTACAGCATGATTTCACCGCCGACGATGTTGTGCCGGTGAATGGCGATCATGGCGATATGGTCGAAACCGTCCTGGTGAATGCCTTCCGGCGCCACCAGCGTATCTTTCTGGATGGCGACCACGCGCATTTGGTGGATCTCTATCTCGGCACCCTCCGGCAGTTCGTTATTTTCGGCAAACAGGTTGCACATCTCCGCCATGCCGGCGCTCTGCAGCACGGCGCTGTCGATAGGCTCGAAGCGGCGCACCACGTTGCCCTGGAAGTGGTTGATCTGATCGGACTGCATGAAGGTACGCGGCCCCACTTCGGCGACGTTGGGGTTGAGGTATTTGACGACCGAATAACGGCGCAGGCGATATTTGCCGTCGGCGTGTTGCGTGTGGGGCAAGGAGGAAAACGAAGGCATCAGTTGTTGGGTGGCTTGCGGGCTTAGTACAGTCATACTTATTACGTTTTCGTGTTTCTGTAACATAATCACCTCTAATAATAATAATTTCTGATGTTGTAGGGGGTAATTCGATTGAATTGTAGACGACTCTATAACCAACGCAATTTGGCGGTGGTGAGGTGTGACGGCGGTCGTAAAGTGGGGTGAACAGTGGGAGCGTTGTATGCCGGCGGCGATGCGTTAAAGTAGCGAGCTGACTGCAGAGCAATGGTTAGCGCCAGGGTGAATGCTGGAGTTCGCCGCTTACTTCTACTGGGATACCGTTATGATTGAAATACGCGAGATTAACCGCGATAACCTGTTTGACGTGTGCGAACTGACGTCGAATCAAGACGGCGTTGGCACCGTGTTCGAGGCGTTTATTTGCTGTAACGCCATCTCTATTTCCGAGGCGGCGTTTTTTCCGGAATGCCAGCCCCGCGCGCTTTACCGCGACGGCGAGCTCATCGGTTTTTTCATGTACAAGTGCTGGCCGTATAACCCACATGAGGCCGAGCTGTGTCGCTATATGCTTGACCATAAGTTTATGGGGCAGGGATTGGGGCGTGAGAGCTTCGCCGCGATACTCGCGGATTTTAGGTTGCACGGCATAGAGCAGGTGACACTAATGATTGATGAACATAATCTCGTCGCCAAAAGCCTGTATCTCACCTTCGGCTTTCGCTTTACCGGCAAGATTGAAAAGGAAGAACATTACTACAGTCTGGCGCTTTAGCTGCCCCGACAAAGGCGGGGTCAGAACGTCTCGAAATACAGCTCGCGCAACAGCCAGGATATTTCGTTGTTGGTGCGATTAAGCGTCTCGATTCGGCGAACCCCTTTCGCTTCGGCGCGCAGATCGAGCAGCAAGTTGCGAATCTGCTGGAATAACGGGGTTTGCGGGCTGGGTTTGGCTAACTGTTGCCCGCATAGTTTGATACCGGCGTCGCAGCCGGTGGCAATGTCCGTCAGGCAGCATGGGCAGGTGGTTTTTTGGCGCGCCATATTGCGGCATTGTTGCCCGATTACCTGATTGAAGTGGCGTAATTGCAGGCAGACTTCCCGCGAGTTCAACGGGTTGGAATGGGTTGTCATCGGTTTCAGCTCCCTTGTCTGCGCCTATATTGGCACTTACCGATGAAGATAACCACGGACAAGCAGAGGGGGTATCGCCTTGTTTTGTCTGGAAACAACGAAAGCGATGAGGCCCGCGGCGGCGGGCCGGTAGCGTCAGGCGCGTTTAAACAGATTCGCCGCCTGGAACAGCGCAAAGGAGCTGACCAGCATCTCGATGCCGACGATGGCCGTCACCAGCGTGACCGATGCCGCCGGGCCTGAGCCGATCAGCATCCAGGCGATGATCAAATCGAGCACGCCGATAACGAACTGCAGCCAGTTGCCCGGCAGCCCGCGGCGCATGTAGCCCGCCGCCAGGCGCGCGATGCCGCCGAGCGCGAACAGCACGGCGAGGTACACCGCCAGCGCCAGAATGCCCGCCAGCGGGCTGGTGATGAACACATAGCCGATAATCAGGTAGGCTACGCCCAGCAAAATGCCGCCGATCATCGGCCAGGTATTCTGCGCCCGGTTAGCGATCATGGCGATAATCAGCCCGGCGCCGCTCAACAGCAGCAGGATGCCAACCACGATGCTCAGCGCTGCGCCGGAGGCGAAAGGATTGACCAGGCACAGTATCCCGCCCGCCAGCAGCAGGAAGGCGATGATTAGCAGGGTGGTGCGTTGCTTTTTGAGCAGTTCTTCGCTCAGGAGGGGCAGATTATTGCGGTCGAGGTTCAACATGACAGTACTCCATTTCGTCGTTGGGTAATTAATCAGTCATCCTTACCTGTTTAGCATAGACCGTCTGGGGGTTTTTGACTGACCCGGCGCAAATGTTACACTGTGCGGCTGACGCGTATCAGAACCGAAACGACGACTGAGGACTGGATTTGAGCACAGGAAGCAAATGGGCTGGGTGGCGCCGCATCGCGGTGTGTCTGACATTGGGGCTGTTGTTGGCCGGGTGTTCGGGTAAAAACACCTACAACCGCGATTACGACAAACTGCCGAAGGGCAGCTACACCGGCAAGTCCTACACCGTCAAACGGGGCGATACGCTGTACTACATTGCCTGGATCACCGACAGCGAAGTCAGCGATCTCGCCAGAATCAACAAGATACGCCCGCCCTATAGCCTGGAAGTGGGGCAGAAACTGCGGCTGAGCGGCAGCGCACCGACCAAAACCGCCGCCACGCGCCGTAAAACCTCTTCTTCTTCCGCCGCGATCGCCAAGCAAACGCCGCCGCCGGGCGCTGCCCGCTGTTGGCGTTGGCCGACCAGCGGCCGGATCGTGCAGGCCTACTCCAATTCAGATGGCGGCAACAAGGGCATCGACATCGCCGGCAAACGCGGCCAGCCGATCTACGCTTCCGCCAAGGGCAAAGTGGTGTACGTCGGCAACCAGCTGCGCGGCTACGGCAACCTGATCATGATTAAGCACGGCGAAGACTTTATTACCGCCTATGCGCACAACGACACCACGCTGGTGCGCAACGGCCAGGATGTGAAGGCGGGGCAGAAGATCGGCACCATGGGCAGCACCGGCACCGATTCGGTGTTCCTGCACTTCCAGATCCGCTACCGCGCGACCGCGCTCGATCCGCAGCGCTATCTGCCGCCGCAAGGTTCGTCGCCGTCCTGTTAACGTCAATCTGGCTCCTTGCGGAGCCAGATGTCAGTTACTTCAGCGGCAGGTAAAGATCGGTCACCAGTTCATATTCCGCCACTTCGTGCACGAAGTTGTGGTAGTGGAAATAGAGCGGAAAATCGCGCAGCTCCTCGCCGCTGGCCGGCAACCACTCGCGGTACAGATAATGGGCACTTTCCGAGAGCCCATCCAGCGAGCCGTGATGGCGCAGCAGCGCGCAGCGCCCGGCCGGCAGCGTGCTGTTCACCACGCCGAAGGCGTTGTCCTCGGGGATCGGCGCAGTAACCTCGCCGCAAATGAAGAAGCGGAAGTCCTGCGCTTCGGTGGTGGCCGGATCGTGCGGTGCGATGCCGAAAGTACGGCTGCTTCTGACCGGCGACAGGCCGCTGGTTTTGCGCCACTCGATAAAGCGCGCGGCGGTTTCGTTGACCAGCGCGGACGGGCCGCGATGTTCGATCATCGCCACCGGCGTGGCCGGGAAGTCGACAATGTCTACCTTCATGGGTTGTTTCCTTTTGTGTTTCGGCTCGGGAAAGCGCTGCTGCCAATCGATCCAGGCCGGCCGTTTGCGAAACTGGCTTGGCGTTTGGCTGAACGCCTGTTTGAAGGCGCGGCTGAAGGACTCCGGGTTTTGAAAACCGGCGTCCAGCGCGATGTCAATCACCGGCTCCAGCGGGTTATACGCCAGGCGGTACGAGGCGCGTTTGAGCCTCATCCACTGGATATAACGCCACACCGAGATGCCGCAATACGCGCTAAACTGGCGTTGAAAGTGAAAGCGCGAAAAGTGGGCCACTTCGCTCAGTTTTTCGACGGTGAGCGCCTCGTCCAGGTGGCGATCGATATAGTCAAAGACCTGCGCAAAGCGCTTTGCATACGTCTGGGTCATGTGATTGTCTCCTCCATGCCTGAACTTTGCCCGAGCCGCCGCCGCTTATCCTGACGGATGATGCTGAGTTGCCGCCGCAGGACAACGGGATGGCTGCGGCGTTTGCCGCCGGCCAGGCCAAACTCATAACCCCCGTGCGGCCGTGTGCCGCGATCCCGACCGAGAAGATGAATATTACATGATGGATCGTTCCCGTTTGCTGAAATTCCTGCTGCCCTACCTGTGGCCGAAAGACAACCCGCGCCTGCGGGGGTATCTGGTGGTGGCCTTCGTGTTCATGGTGGCGGCCAAGGTCAGCACCACGCTGGTGCCGCTGGCCTACAAAGCGATGGTCGATGCGCTGAGCGGCGAGACGGCGAAAATGCTGGCGGTGCCGCTGGGGCTGATCGTCGCCTACGGCGTGGCGCGGGTGGGCGGCGCGCTGTTTGAGGAACTGCGCAACGTGATGTTCATACACGTCAGCCAGAACGCCACGCGCCTGCTGGGCGTGCGGGTGTTTCGCCAGCTGCATGCGCTGAGTCTGCGCTTCCATCTGGAGCGCCAGACCGGCGGGCTGTCGTTGTCCATCGAGCGCGGCACCCAGGCGGTGTCCACGGTGCTGTCGCGGCTGCTGTTCTCCATCGTGCCGATCCTGTTCGAGCTCTCGCTGGTCACGGCGATCATGTGGCATATGCTGAACGGCTGGTTCGCGCTGGCTATCCTGACGACGGTCGGCTGCTACATCCTGTTTACCGTGCTGGCGGTCAGCTGGCGCACCCGCTTTCGCCGCGAGCTCAACAAGGCCAACGCCGACGCCAACAGCAAATCCATCGACAGCCTGCTGAACTATGAGACCGTAAAGTACTTCGGCAATGAAGAGTTCGAGGCCGAGCGTTTCGACCTGTCGCGCCGGCTGTACGAATACGCGGCCATCAAGAACCAATTCAGTTTTACGGCGATCAACCTGGGGCAAACCGCCATTATTTCGATCGGACTGATCGTGATGATGGCCATGGCGGCGCAGGGCATTACGCAGGGGACGATGACGGTCGGCGACTTCGTGCTGGTCAACGCCTACCTGCTGCAGCTGTATCAGCCGCTGAACTTCTTCGGCTTTATTTATTCCGAGGTGCGCCAGGCGCTGATCGACATGGAGAACATGTTCGATCTGCTGCAGGAAAAGCGTGAAATCGTCGATAGCCCGGATGCGCAGCCGCTGCGCCTCGATCGCGGCGAAGTGCGGTTCGATGCGGTCAGCTTCGGTTACGACACGCGCCGGCCGATCCTCAAGCAGGTGAGTTTTACCATTCCGGCGGGCCACACGGTGGCGGTGGTCGGCGCCTCCGGCGCGGGCAAGTCCACGCTGTCGCGCCTGCTGTTTCGCTTCTACGACGTGCAGAGCGGCGCCATTACCCTCGACGGCCAGGACATTCGCCAGCTGACCCAGGCCAGCCTGCGGCAGGCGATCGGCATCGTGCCGCAGGATACGGTGCTGTTCAACGATACGCTGCGCTACAACATCGGCTACGGCAAAACCGGCTCCAGCGATGAAGAAATCGAGCGGGCGGCGCGGTTGGCGCATATCCATGATTTTATCGTCGGTCTGCCCGACGGTTACGACACCCGGGTGGGTGAGCGCGGGCTGAAGCTGTCGGGCGGTGAAAAGCAGCGGGTGGCGATCGCGCGCACCATTCTGAAAAATCCGGCCATCCTGGTGTTCGACGAGGCGACCAGCGCGCTGGATACCCAGACCGAACGCGAAATCCAGGGGCACCTGCGCGAGGTGAGCCGCAACCACACCACGCTGGTGATCGCCCACCGGCTCTCCACCGTGGTGGACGCCGATGAGATCATCGTGCTGGAAGCGGGGGCGATCGTCGAGCGCGGGGGGCACGAGGCGCTGCTGGCCGCGAACGGCCGCTACGCCGCGATGTGGCAAACCCAGTACAGCGAAGAGCAGGAATCGCGCTGACGAGGGCGTTCACCCCAGCGGCTGCGCGGCATTGAGCCGCTGTGCCACGTAGTCGCAGGCGATGCGGCAGTCCTGCTTCAGGTCTGTCTCGTTGCCGGCCAGGCTGCCGCGCAGCCAGAGCCCATCGATCATTGCCGCCAGCCCGCGCGCGGCATCACGCGCCTGCCGCAGCGGCAGCTCGCGGCGGAACTGGCAGCAAATGTTGGAATAGAGTCGCCGATCGTTGGCGCGCTGCAGGCGGCGCAGCACCGGCTGGTGCATGCTGGCGGCCCAGAAGTCGAGCCAGGCGCGCATGGACACGGCGTTGGTTTGGCTGGGATGGAAGTTGCCCTGGATAATGGCGAACAGCTGTGACTGGCTGTCGCTCGCCGCCTGCGCGCGGCATTCGGCCACTGCGTCGCGCAGATCGCGCAGGATTTTGCGCATGGTGGCGCTCAGCAACCCCTCTTTATCGCCAAAATAGTGGCTGACGATGCCGGTCGACAGCCCGGCTTCTTTCGCCACCTGAGACAGGGTGACGCCGGCCAGCCCAACGACGTTAATGGTCTCGAAGGCGGCGTTAATCAGCTGCTCCTTACGCTGCTCCGGAATATCTCTGCGGTACATATTTTCCCCAACTGATAGGCCAATCACACTTTGGATTTGATTGATTGAACGGTCAATCAATACTCTATATGCTGCAAAAATGTCAAATAAATGACGATAAAATGTTAACTGAAGGTTGCATTGAAATCGTCTGTCTTTCGCACCATGGAAGCCTGCCAATGACAACAAAAACTCCTCCATCGCTTGACGAAGAACCTGTCAGATTGAATGCTCCGGTATTTTTCGGCTCGGCGGCGGTGATCCTGCTGCTGGGATCGCTGGTCGTGCTGTTTCCCGCCGCCAGCAAACTGTGGCTGAACGCCGCGCAAAGCTGGGTCGCCGACGTGTTCGGTTGGTACTACATGCTGTTGATGGTCGCCTGTATGGCATTCGTCTTCTGGCTGGCGCTGTCGCGCTTCGGCCATATTCGCCTCAGCCAGGATGACGAGCCGCCGCAGTTCAGCTATCCCTCGTGGGTGGCGATGCTGTTCTCGTCGGGCATCGGCATTGCGCTGGTGTACTACGGCGCTTATGAACCGCTGGATCATTTCCTGTCGCCACCGGAAGGCAGCGGCGGTACCGTGCAGGCGGCGCGACAGGCGATGGCGCTGACCTTTTTGCACTGGGGGCTGCACGGCTGGGCGCTGTATGCTCTGATCGCCACCGCGCTGGCCTATTTCGCCTATTGCCGCGGCCTGCCGCTGGCGCTGCGCTCTGCGTTATACCCGATCTTCGGCGAGCGCACCCACGGCGGCGTCGGCCATCTGGTGGACAGTTTCGGCATTCTGGTGACGGTGATCTCGATGGTAACCAACCTGGGGATCGGCGCGCTGCTGGTGAACTCTGGACTGTTTTATCTGTTCGATATTCCGCAAAGCACCGGCGTGCTGCTGGCCCTGATCGTGGTGATGATGGTGGTGGCCACGCTGGCGGCGGTCACCGGCGTCGAGAAGGGCATCGCCATGTTGTCGAACATCAACGTCGGCTTCCTGTGCCTGCTGCTGCTGTTCGTGTTTCTGGCCGGGCCGACGCTGAATCTGCTGAACGGCATGTTGCAGAACCTCGGCGATTATCTGACCTCGCTGGTCAGCCGCAGCTTCGATATGTATCTGTACGGCAAGGCGCGCCAGTGGCAGGGCGCCTGGACGCTGTTCTACTGGGCCTGGTGGGTGGCGTGGGCGCCGTTCGTCGGGCTGTTCATCGCGCGCATTTCCAAAGGACGCACCATTCGCGAACTGATTTTCGGCGTGCTGCTGATCCCGCTGGGCTTCACGCTGGCGTGGCTGTCCATCTTCGGCAATACCGCCATCAGCCTGGTGCTGGAAGGCGGACAGGCGATCCTGGGGCAGGTGGCGCAAAGCGATCCGCCGATGGCGGTGTTCAAGCTGTTCGAATACTTGCCCTATACCCAGCTGACCGCCGGCTTTGTGGTGGTGATAAGCTTCGTGCTGTTCCTGACGCCGGTCGATTCCGGCACGCTGATGATAGCGAACCTCTCCTGCCAGGGCGGTTCCGCCCATGATGACGCGCCGGCCTGGTTGCGGGTATTCTGGGCGGCGGTGACTACGCTGGTATGCGCCGGCCTGCTGTATGCCGGCAGTTTCAGCGCGATGCAGACGGCGGTGGTGCTGTGCGGCCTGCCGTTCTCGGCGGTGATCGTGCTGTACATGGTCAGCCTGCGCAAGGATCTGTGTCGTTACGCCATGAAGCCGGTGCTGCCCTGAGGCGGTTTATTCGTCTGCACGCGGCCGGTGATGCACGTACTCGACAGTCGTGCCGTCCGGCAGGCGCGCATTGAAACAGGCGCCGGTGGGTACCTCCACCGGGCCGAAGAAAATCTCTGCTCCGGCGGCCAGCAGCCGCTGGTGGTAGGGATAAATGTCATCGACCAGCAGCGTGCCGACGGTGCTGCGGAAAGGGCGCAATTGCTCTTCCGCCCCCTCCAGGATCAGAAACGGCCCCACCGCCGCCAATACCAGCCGATGCTCGGGAAAATCGAAGCGCATGTCCGCCGTTACGCCGTGCAGCTGCTCGTAAAACGCGATGGTGCGATCGATTTCGCCTTCGCCAACGTAGACCCGAATCAGCACGCGTGGCTCACGCAGCGATGAAGAGTCGGCGGTTTTGCGCCAGAAACCGGCTTTTTTCAGTGCTGTCGTCATGTTCATCTCCTTGCTGGGTACCTGCCGCTTATCATGCCGCCGTTTTTCCATCCGGGGTTGGATCGAGTTGGCATAAGCTAGCCGCGCCGGTAATAACCCGCTCACAGGGCGTTAAAGGGCGTTCTGTTTGTGATTCCTGTCACGGCCTACGCTTTTATTATTATTCAGCATTGATAATGTCATAACGTGATTATTGATTAACACAATGGAGTTAATCGTTCGCGCCATAACCGCGATAAAGCAAACGGATTCAAATAATAAAGCGGGTGGGGCAATACGACCGATGAAAAGGGAAATAGCGTCAATTTATAAGGGAAGGTTAAGTTTTATTTATTAACCTGTTTATAAATCACGGCATTTTGGCTTTTTCAATAAAAGTAAAAAGTGCCGGGTAATTTTATTTAAATCAGTAAAAACATAATGTTGATTTATTTTCATGTCATTCGCGCTCTGTGAAAAATACCTGATTTGCCACCCGGTCGTCGTTTTCAACGGCCGTTTGACATGCCCGTTACTTGAGATAAGTTTATATCGTTAATATGTTAATGAGTTGTTATCGTGACCGATGGCCAATGCTTCTCTTGGCTGCGCGCTTAATCGACTTATGCCATGGCCGCTCGCCATTCATAAGTTAACTTATGGACCAATGACGCTATGAATAACTCGCCAGGGCAGCGCTCGCGATTGAGCGAAGAGAACCGATTGCTGATTATTTTATTCTTCGTGTTCGGCTGCGTGTTCGTCGATCGCCTGACTATCTCTTTCCTGTTTCCGATGATCGCCGCCGATTTGAAGCTGAGCAACGTGCATCTCGGTACGCTGTCGGCGGTGCTGGCATTGACTTGGGCGCTATCCGGCGCGGGGCTGGGGGCGATTGCCGATCGCTTTAATATCCGTAAACCGATGTTGATCCTGTCGATCCTGGTGTTTTCACTGTTCTCCGCGCTGTCGGGGCTGGTCAGCGGGTTTGCCATGCTACTGATCTTCCGGGCGCTGATGGGGATCGCCGAAGGGCCGGTTTTGCCGATCGCACAGTCGTTGATGGTGGAAAAATCGCAGCCGCAGCGCCGCGGTTTCAACATGGGATTGATCCAGGGCGCGGCGCCGGGGCTGCTGGGCGGCATTATCGCGCCGCCGCTGATCATCTATCTGGCGCAGAAATGGGGCTGGAGCATGGCGTTTCACCTGACCGCCGTGCCGGGCATCATTCTGGCGTGGCTGATCTATCGCTATGTGAACGGCAAAAAAGATCCCGCCTTTATCGCCGCGCCGGCGGCCGGCAAGGCGGCGAACAAAGCCGCTTACGGCGAGCTGTTTAAAATCAAGAATGTGGCGCTGTGCATTCTGATCTCCTGCGTGTTCGTCACCTGGTTCATGATCATCATTACCTTCACCCCCAACTTTTTGGTGACCGACCGCGGCTTCGGCGAAGGCACGATGGGCGGCATCATGAGCGCCATCGGCGCCGCCTGGGTGTTCTGGGGCGTGGCGGTGCCGGCGATTTCCGATCGCCTCGGCCGCAAGCCGACGCTGATCTTCTTTTCGCTGCTGGCGGTGTGCTGCCCGCTGTTCCTGAGCTACGTCGATAACCCGTGGCTGCTGGGCGTGCTGGTGTTCCTGTCTTATACCGGCCTTGGCTGCTTCACGCTGTTTATGGCCACCATCCCGTCGGAAACGGTATCGCCGGCCCGTATCGCCACCGCGTTGGGGCTGGTGATGGGGATTGGCGAGGTGATTGGCGGCTGTCTGGCGCCGTTTATCGCCGGGCTGATCGCCGATCGCTACGGGCTGGTCAGCGTGATGTGGCTGGCGGCCGCCGGCGCCGTTTGCGCCGGCGTACTGAGTTGTTTTCTCGATGAAACCGCCCCCGCGGTGGTGAGCCGCAGAGCGGTGAAACCGGCGAGCGTCGCCGACGTTTGAGGCGGTTTTCATCCCATTCAATCAAGGAGAGCGAAGATGTCAGCAGAACAATCCGTACTGAATCAAAATGCCGAGCCGAACTGGAAGAATTACGACGATTTCGCGCGCGGTATCGACACTAACCGCCTGCCGGGCACCCAGGACTGGCGGGGCAAAACGCTGCAGATCGCCTTTGACAACGACGAGGAAATCACGCTGCGTTTCAGTGCCGATCGGCAACGGGTGCTGTGGGCCTGGGGAGGGGAGAGCGGTGAGGACGCTTACGAAGAGGTGCAAACCTCCGCCGCGCGCTATTTCTTCAATATTCCGCTGCAGTCGCCGGGCAACGAGTGCCTGACGCTGGTACTCAATCGTGACAGCGGCCGGGCGCTGCTGGTGCGCAGCACGCTGTTGCCGGAACAGACGGTGGAAAAGGGCTCGCGCCTCAAGCAAAGCTTCCACGTCGGCCGGATTGTCGGCGTCACGCCGAGTGGCGTCGCGCCGCATCTGACCCGCGAGCTGATCGGCTATCGTACGCTGAATGTCTACAGCCCCAACCACTATTACGAACACTTCTACGTCAATACCGAGCGCTATGCCTGGCAAAACCTGCGCGGCGAGCAATTCGGCCACGGCGATATGGACTACGCCACCTACTACAAGTTTGAGGACGAGATGTTCCTGTTCACCTTCCGGGAAAAGATTATCCCGGTGTGCTCGGTGTTCTTCTTCGACTTTATTTCCGGGCGCTGCACCGGTACCTTCCTCGGGCTGGACGCCGCCGGCCGGGTGTTGGTGTCACCGGCCGGGGCCTTCATCAGCAAGATGAGCTACAACGCCTACCCAGAAGGCGTGCAGCCGCTTTGATTCAGGCGTTTCTGACCAGCGATCCGGCGTTGATCTCCGCGATGGTTTTCGCGCCGGTGAGCGTCATGGCGACGCGCATTTCCTTGTCGATCAGATCCAGCAAGTTAGCCACCCCGGCTTCGCCGGCCGCCGCCAGCGCATAGACGAAGGCGCGCCCCAGCAGCACGCTGTCGGCCCCCAGGGCGATCATGCGCACCACGTCCAGACCGCTGCGGATGCCGGAGTCGGCCAACAGGGTGATGTCGCCTTTCACCGCGTCGGCGATCGCCGGCATGGCGCGCGCGGTCGACAGCACGCCGTCCAGCTGGCGGCCGCCGTGGTTGGAGACGATGATGCCGTCGGCGCCGAAGCGCACCGCGTCTTTGGCGTCCTCCGGATCCAGAATGCCTTTGATGATCATCGGGCCGTCCCAGAATTCGCGGATCCACTCCAGATCTTTCCAGGAAATCGACGGATCGAAGTTGGCGCCCAGCCAGCCGATGTAGTCTTCCAGGCTGGTGGGTTTGCCGCGGTAGGCCGAGACGTTGCCCAGATCGTGCGGCTTGCCGAGCAGGCCGACATCCCAGGCCCACTGCGGATGGGCAAACGCCTGCAGCACGCGGCGCAGCGCGGCGTTAGGGCCGCTCATCCCTGAGTGGGCGTCGCGGTAACGGGCGCCCGGCACCGGCATGTCGACGGTAAACACCAGCGTTTTCACGCCGGCGGCCTTGGCGCGCTCCAGCGCATTGCGCATAAAGCCGCGATCTTTCAGCACGTAAAGCTGGAACCACATCGGCCGATCGATCGCCGGCGCCACCTCTTCGATCGGGCAGACCGACACGGTGGACAGCGTGAACGGAATGCCTTTTTTAGCCGCGGCCCGCGCGGCCTGCACTTCGCCGCGGCGGGCGTACATGCCGGTCAACCCCACCGGCCCCAGCGCCACCGGCATCGCCAGCTGTTCGCCGAACAGCGTGGTCTCCAGGCTGAGTTCGGACATATTGCGCAGCACGCGCTGGCGCAAGGCAATATCGGCCAGATCTGCGGTATTGCGCTTCAGCGTATGCTCCGCGTAGGCCCCGCCGTCGATGTAGTGAAACAGAAACGGTGGCAGTTTGGCCTGGGCGGCGGCCCGGTAGTCGGTTGACGCGGAGATGATCATAGTGTTTACCTTCTTGTCTTGCTTGCGATAACGAGTGTTCAGTCAGAGCGTGAGGATCGCTGCCATACCGGCCGCAATCCCGCCGTACGCCAGCATCGGCAGCACGGTCTTTCTGATGATTTTGCCTTCGGCGTTGCCTATCCCGAGGATCGAACAGACGGCGATAATGTTGTTCAGGCACACCATGTTGCCCATGGCGCCGCCGACGGACTGCAAGGCCAGCGTCAGATTGACGTCAAGGCCGCTGCTCTGGGCGATCGACTGCTGAATGCCGCCGAAGGTCAGGTTCGAGACGGTATTGGAACCGGAGAAGAACGAGCCCAGCGCGCCGAGGAACGACGAGAACAGCAGCCAGCTCTCGCCGGTCAGCGCCGCCAACGCTTTGCCGATCAGGATCACCGGCGCGTTGTCGCCGCCCTGCATCATCAGGTTGACCATCACCAGCGCGCCGAACAGGGCGATAAAGGGCCGTGCGACGCGCCCGCCGGTTTCGCTGAACATTTGCCGCACCTGGTCGCCATTCAGGCGGAACAGAGGAATACACAGCAGCACCACCAGCAGGAACGGGATCAGCGCCGGGACATACAGCGTTTTGTAGCCGGCAGCGGCGGAGGTACCCAGCACCTGCTGCAGTTCGACGATCAGCGCCCGGCTGATGCGCAGTTCCCCGAGCCAGCCGAGGTTTTCCTGCCACAGCAGCGCGGTGTTGTTGAGCAGCGCTTTAAGGCCCAGCTGGTGGACGCGTGTCACTATCAGAATAGCAATCAGCAGCAGGGTCGGGGTCATGGCTTTGACCACCTGTAAGAACGGCACCGCCTGCCCGGCGCTCTGCGATTTGTCGCTGCGGGTGAGGCCGATGCCGCCGCGCGCCAACAGTACCGAGAGCGCCAGGCCGATCGCGCCGCCGACCAGCGCCGGGAATTCATAGTTCACCTGAGCAAGCAGCAGATAGGGCACGGTGCAACTCAGCACGCTGAGCAGGATAAACGGCAGGTTGCGGCGGATATCCTGCCAGGAAACGATAAAGCGCAGCGCCAGCAAAGGAATGACGAAGCCGGCGACAAAGTGGATCAGCGCGGTCTGCCGGCCGATCTCCAGCAGGCTGGCGTCCGACAGACCGAGGTTGGCAAAGCCGAACCAGGTGGGGGTGCCCACGGCGCCGAAGGAGACCGGCACCGAGTTCATCACCAGCGTCAGCAGGGCGACGCGCAGCGGGTTGAAGCCCAGCCCGACCAGAATCGGCGCGGCGATGGCGGCCGGGGTGCCGAAGCCGCTGGCGCCCTCAATCATAAAGGCGAAGGCCCAGCCGATAATCATCAGCTGGGCCACGGGATTGGGGCTGATGGTTTCCAGCCAGCGCCGCACCACGTTTTCCGCGCCGCTTATCTGCATCAGTTTGTTGAGCAGGATGGCGCCGGCGATGATGGTGATCGGCGTCAGCGTCGACACCAGCGCGGTGATGATATTGGCATGCAGCAGCCGCAGCGAGGCATCGAACCACAGGAGCTGTACGGCATACACCACGGCGGCCGTCAGCGGCAGGGCGAGGTAAGAGGGCACGCCATTCCTTTTGGTCATCATCCAAATCAGCAGGACGATGGGCGCAATACTGAAAAGCAGGGGCATAAGATCCTCAGGGTTATTATTTTTATGGGCAGAGATATGTAGCTGAAAGGTTAATTACCGCAACATTTTCATTCTAATCACAACGTTGGTGACGATGCCATGCGGTATTTTTTTAACATCGGCGAACGGCGGCGGCGGTGGGAAACTGGCCGGCAGAAGGGGTTAAATTAACTGCTTTAAAATCAGTTTGATAGGAAGCGATTTTGTGTGATAAATGCGTGGGTTCACATTAATTAAGCGGTAATGTTCAATAGATTATGTCCAAAAATGCGGTAATCCCCGCGGCTTTTTGCGGCCGCGGGGAAATAATCAGAGCAGGGAACTCAAAAATAATGGCTGATATTTTGGTAGGAACCGATGATATGTTCGATCAGCAGACGGGTTTTTAACGGCAGATTGCGGGTGTAAGGATAGACGGCGTAAATGCCCAATACTTTGCCGCAGTGGCCGGCCAGGATCTCGGTCAGCTTGCCGTCCTGCAAATCTTCATACACCATGCAGCGCGGCACCATGGCGATGCCGTGGCCACCGATCACCGCTTTGCGGATCGCTCGCGCATTGTTGGCCGACAGGTTGCCGTTAACCTGCAGCTCGTAGATTTCGTTGCGTCCCGGCCGCTTCATCAGCCAGTTGGCGGTGCCGCTCTCCTGGTAGGTGTAGGTCAGGCAGTTGTGGCCAAGCAGGTCTTCGGCGCTGCGCGGTTCCGGGTGGCTTTCCAGGTACCCCGGCGAGCAGACGATCACCCAGCGAGAATCGAAGATCGGCCGGGCAATCAGGCTCGAATCCGGCATGGTGCCGGTGCGGATCGCCAGATCGATACCTTCTTCCACCAGATCGACAAAGCGGTTTTCCAGCCGCATCTCGACCTTCAGGCTGGGGTGCAGAGCGCAAAATTCCGCCACGCTCTCGCTCAGCAGCAGCTCGCCGGAAATGGTCGGCACCGACATGCGAATGGTGCCGGTCAACTCTTCGCTCTTTTCGCTGACGGCGTACAGCGCCTCCTGCACTTTGGCGCCGATCTCTTTGGCCTGCTGGTAGAGCGCCTGGCCGCTTTCGGTCAGCGTCAGGCTGCGGGTGGTGCGGTACAACAGCCGGGCACCCAGCGATTTTTCCAGCCGCCCGATGCGTTTACTGACCACCGAGCTGGTGATGCCGGCGCTCTCCGCGGCCTTGCTGAACGAGCCGCAGTCGACAATCAGGGCGAACAGAATCAGGTCGTTGGCGTATTCGTGAGTGGCGAGCATGGGCATCCTGTAGAGTGAGAGTCCTGCTGCCCAGTGTAAATCCGGCGCGGCAGGAAGCAATCTTTTCAGCGTGTTGCACGTCGTCGCCAACTGGTCAGATCTGAATTTTTCTTATTTGTTTTTTCATTTTATTGAGAATTATCCTTTTATGTTTTTCTTGCTTTAATAGGCTTTGATCTACTTTTCTTGTTTTTAGACTAATTTAAATTGGAATAGTCCCGTATTCACGGCTTACTTATTCGACTAACCTTCTCTTGCAGTGTAAATAATTGTATTGATCTGCTCGTTTGGGATGGCTATGCTTTTTCTCGAAGCGCTCTCATTGTTATTAATCAGATGGTTTTAAAATGTATTGAAGAATTGCTCTGTCTGCCGACAGAGTAATGGGTAGTGTGTTTATATTTTAATATATATAAGGATATTGTAATGAAGAAAATCAATCTGTCAGAAGCGGGAAACATCGTCGGCGGTACTTTTGTTTGTACCAAGGAGTTTGCCTGGGTGGGCAGCGGCAATAACCGTACCTGCCAGCTGGTGAAAACCTGTGCGAACAAATTCGGTGGCGTACAGAAGTTCTATTACCCGGCGCCGGTGGCAAGCTGCCCGTCTAACCCAACCACGCCAAGCTGAGGCGGGTTAATCCCCTGCATTTAGATTAGCGGTGGGCAGGCGGGCAGCGTTCACGCTGGCCCGCCTGATACCGGGCGAAAAAGTCATCTTTACGTTCTCATTATTTACGGTATTAACTCTTTTTCATGTATTCACCCTGCCGGGTGAGTATTAATATATGCGCAGGATGCGTCCGTTATGTATAAACGTCCCTTGCTTTTCATTAGCTACACGCTTGTCATTATTTTTGCCTCTTCTTTTTTGACCGCCTTTTATTTTAAACATTACGTCATTCAACCGCCGGAGGCAGAAAGCCTGAGCTTTATCGCCCCGGAAAAAATCGAGCAAAGCCCGTTGCAAGACGATAATACCATTGTCGAAGTCTTCTCTTATGCCTGCCACTATTGTGAAGTCAACGAAAGCGGCGTGGCCGAGCTGGAAAAAAGTTTACCGGCGGGGGCCAAATTGGTGCGCTTGCACCTTAGCGACGACAGTCAAGCCGGCATGGCGGCCTTTGCGCCCCTGTTCGCCACGCTGACGATCATGGGGATCGAAGCGCAACATCGCCCCGCCGCTTACCGCGCCATTATCAAAGAAAACCTCAACCTGGCGGACGACAAGCAGCTCAGCGCCTGGCTGACGGCCAACGGTATCGATAAGACCGCCTATCAGCAGGCCAGAGAGTCGGAACGGGTCAAAGAGCTGTTGGCGTATATGACGGCAGTGAGCCGTTATTACCAGATCAACGCGACCCCCAGTTTTATCGTCAATCGCAAATGGCTGGCGCTGCAAGACCGCGAGTTTTCCGCTTTCAGCCAGCAGCTGCTGTCGCTATTGCAGCACGATAAGCCGCTGGGCTCGTGATGCGCCTGCTCGCGGTTCGGGGGTATTTGGCCTGGCGCAACGGCCTAGACGCGATGGCTCGCTTATCGGCAACGGGTGCCGGGATGGGCAACCGCCTGACGTGTGCTGTGCTGCGGCGCGTGGATTATCGCCTGTGGCTGGAGGTGCGCCGGCGGTTGGGGGGAAGCAGACCGCAGCGCCGCTTTCGCCACCGGCATGCGGTAGCGCTGGCGAACCGCCAGAGCCTGTTGGGGGAGGGCAAGCTGGACTTCGCCTGGCTGATGCAGCGGCGGCAGTGGCTGGATCTCGCGGCGGTCTATGCTCGCAATGCGGCGCTGATGAAGCATTTGGCGCACTGTTCCGCGCAGCTCGATCGGGTCGTGGAACCGCTGCATCGCGCGGGCGTGCCGGTACTGCTGGCGCCGATGCATACGGTCTCCGACGTGTTGGCGACGCTGGTCGGTGCGAATGTTTATCCCAGACGAGCCACGGTGATCGTTTCCGGCGATGTGCAGGCGTTTGCGCGGCGAGCACCGGAAGACGAATGGCGGCAGCAGCTCGACTATTGCTCTATTCACGACGATCCGCGGCACATCGCCGGCACCTTATCGCAGGCGATGCTGGAAGCGGCGGAACATCGGCGCAACATCATCCTCTTCCCGGACATCACGCCGGATTACACCCTGCACAGCAATCAGGATGCTGCGGCCAAACTGGCCTGTCATCTGTTCGGCCGGCCGGCGCATTTGCACAGCGGCCTCGTTCGGCTGTCCCGGGCGCTACGGGCTCAGGTGGTGTTCTATTCGCTTTATTTCGATCGCGGCATCCGCATTCACATCGAAGAGCCGGTCGCTGCAGACCGGGTCGGCCGCGCCATGCCGGCGATCGTCGAGCGAACCCTCCGGCGGCATGCGGATGATTGGCTGTTATGGCATTCGCACTCTTTATTTTTCATCAACGAATAAGTCAGGGATATCACTACGTATGGAAAACATCCTTCCTACGCCGGTCTTGCAGAGCGAAATCAATGAGTGCGGGCTGGCCTGTATCGCCATGCTGGCGGAAACTCAGGGCATTCGCGCACCGTTGACGGAACTGCGGGAGCGTTATCCCGCTTCGCAGCACGGCACTTCGCTGGCGACGCTGTGCGCCATTTTGGGAGAGCTGGCGCTACCGGCTTATCCGGTGGCGTTTGAGCATCAGGATCTGGCGGCGCTGCCTTTACCGGCCATTTTGCATTACGGCGCAGGCCACTATGTGTTGCTGGCGTATCGCCAGGGGGGGTACGTATGCGTAATGAATCCGGCATTGGGGCAGCAACTGCTGCCGTACGCTGCCCTGAAAGCGGAAATCAGCGGTTATGCGTTGGTACTGGATCGCGATGAGATACCGGCTGGTGCACCGGCCCCGCGCAGCGGCCGCCGGCGCGCTTTCGCCAGCTTAAGCCTGAAGGATACCGCCGGCATCGCCGGCATTTATCGCCTGGCGGCGATGACGTTTTTTATCTCGCTGACGCTGTTCATCATGCCGATGATGGTCGCCAGCGCGATCAATCAGGTGTTCGCCATGGCCGGCGAGGTCGCGTTCCCCTATGCCTACTATCTATTGGCGTTCGTGGCGTCCACGGCGTTGGCGCTGGTTGCTCGCATCTTTACCGAACGCTTCATCAAAAATTTCGTGTTGTTGCACGGCGCCGCCGGTTTTTCTCGCCTGCTGGAAAACTCGCTCAATTTCTTCAGCAAACGCGCCCCCGGCGAGATCTTCAGCCGTTTCACCAGTTGGCAGATGGCCGCCGGTCAGAAAATCGAACTGGATAACGGCCTGCGCACCGACTGGATCATTGGGGCCATCGCGCTAGCGGTGATGGGGTATCTGAGCCCGATGCTGGCACTGGTGCCGGTTGTCGGCGTGCTGCTGATGGGGGCGGTCAGCGTGTGGGCCATCTACCGCGATCGGCATTACACCCAGCAGCTGCAGGTACGAGGCGCGGTGCAAAATGACTTCATCCTGGAAACCATCCAGGGGTTTTCGACCATCAAGTCCGCCGGCCTGGCCGGCCAGCGGCAGGAAGGGTTCGCCGAACATGCCCGCTCGCTGTTCAACTGCCTGCAGCAGCAAAAGATCTATGAGCAGATAAAGGGCAGCATTTACCAGCTGATCGGCAGTCTGGAGATGGTGTTGTTCATGCTGCTGGCGTTGCCGCTGCTCAAGGAGGGCGAGCTCAGCCTGGGGGCATTCTTCGCCTACAGCTTTCTGCGCGAAATCTTTACCTCGTACAGCAGCAAGATCTTTTTCGCCGTTTTGCAGAAAAACCAGCTGCACGTCATCGATGAACGCGCGCGGGACCTGTTTCCTGCGGTATCCGTTCGGGCACCGTCTGAGGACGAAAGCGTGAGCCATTTTGACGCGCAGCTGGCGTATCGGGGGGTGACCTTCGCTTACGATGCCGGCCAACCGGTGTTGCGCGATTTGTCTCTGACACTGGAACGGGGAGAGTGTATTGCCATTTGCGGCGGTTCCGGCGCGGGTAAAAGCACGTTGCTGAAGGTGCTCGCCTGTCTGCTGACGCCGCAGCAGGGGGCGCTGGCGCTGGATGGGCGCGTACTGGCAAGCGCCGCCGCGCAGCGGCTGTTTTTCCTGCAAAGCCAGGAGGACATTCTGTTCAATGCCTCAGTGTTGCAGAACATCACGCTGTTCGCGCCGTCTGCGCCGGGCCAGCAACGGCAGGTGGAGCAGGCGCTGCGCAGCCTGGGGTTGGCGGACGCGGTGGCGCAGCTGCCGGGGGGCGTGAATGCCTTGGTACGGGAGAGCCATGCCGGGCTGTCGCTGGGGCAACGCCAGCGTCTGTTGCTGGCGCGCGCCATGTACAGCCGTTGCCCGGTGTTGGTGCTGGACGAGCCGACGGCGAATCTGGATGAAAAGACCGCGGCGACGGTGATGTCGGCTCTGGTGGCGCATTGCCGTGAAAATCGTAAAACCCTGGTGACGGTCACCCATAATCCGCGGCTGTTGCCGTTGTTCGATCGGGTCTTGCGCATGTCTCAGGGGCGGTTGGTGCCTGAATTCCCCCATGACGTGAGGATGAATGATTGTGCTGCGGTGGAGTGACGAGTCCGGGAAGAGACGCTGGCGGCGAGTGGCGCTGGCGCTGTGCGTTTTGGTGGCGATGGTTGGCGGGCTGTCGTTGCTGAATCGGTCTCCTGACATGCAACCACCGCAAACGGCGCGCGTCGAGCGCGGGGACATCGAAAAAAGCGTGTTGGCGACCGGTATTCTAAAACCGATCCGGCAGGTGAACGTTGGCGCACAGGTCAACGGGCAGTTGAAAAAACTGTATGTCAAACAGGGGGACAGGGTGACCCAGGGGCAGCTGTTGGCCGAGATAGATCCGACGCTGCAGCTTAACGAGCTGCGCAAGTCACAGGCCGAATTACGCAGCGCACAGGCACAGAAACTGGCGAGCCAGGCGCAGCTGAAGCAGTACCAGCTGGAACTGACGCGGCAAAGGGCGCTGGCGCGTGACCGCGCCGGCGTGGCCAGCGATTTGGAAAAAGCGCAGGCGCAGCGCGACGCGCAACTGGCGCAGCTGAAAGTGAACGAGTCGCAGATCGTCCAGGCCGAAGTGGCGCAGGAAACCGCGAGGGCCAATCTGGCTTTTACCCGTATTACCGCCCCTATCGACGGCGAGGTGCTGGGCATTGTCACCCAGGAAGGGCAGACCATCGTCTCGTCGCAAAGCGCGCCGACCATTTTGGTGATGGCAGACGTGGATACCATGATGGTGCACACCCGCATATCGGAAAATGACATCTTGCAGGTGAAGACGGGGCAGCCGCTGTGGTTTTACGTCGCCGCCGATCCCAGCCGCCGATATGAGGGGGCCATGGGTGCGATACAGCAGGCGCCGGCGGAGGCGCTGGAAACCGACCCGCTGGGCAGGAATTCAAGCCAGCAAACGGCGGCGGTGTATTACAACGGCGTGTTTGCCGTCGCCAACGACGAACGCCGACTGCGCACCTCGATGACGGCGCAGGTATTTATCATTACCGAACGCGCGCAGGGCGTGGTGCGGGTGCCGATGGCTGCGCTGGGCGAGGCATTAGATGAAGGGGATTACCAGGTCAAGGTGTTGGATGGCGAGCAGACCGTGGTACGCCGAGTGCGTATCGGTACCCGCGATCGTCGCTATGCCGAAGTGCTGGAAGGGCTGAGCGCAGGGGAACGGGTGCTGCTGGATCAGCAGCCTGATGCGGAGGAAGGCCATGTCAGCTAACGCCGAGCCCATTATTGCGTTGGAAAACGTCTCGCGCGAGTCTCAGGCCGGGGAGCAGAAAATTGCGGTCCTCAAGCGCGTATCCCTGAGCATTCAGCGGGGGGAAATGGTCGCTATCGTCGGCGCCTCCGGTTCTGGAAAATCGACGCTGATGAACATCATCGGCTGTCTGGACAAGCCTTCTCAGGGCAATGTGTACATCAACGGGGTGGCTATTGGGCAAGCCGACGGCGATCGCCTGGCGCAGCTTCGCAGCCGGCATATCGGCTTTATCTTCCAGCGCTATCATCTGATGCCCTATCTGACCGCCGGCGAGAATGTGGCGATCCCGGCGTTGTATACCGCCATGCCGGCCGCAGAGCGCCGCCAGCGGGCAGCGTATTTGTTGGCTCGGCTAGGGTTGGCGCAGCGCGGCGGTCATCGCCCGGCGCAGCTTTCCGGTGGGCAACAGCAGCGGGTCAGTATTGCCCGTGCCCTGATGAACGGTGCGGAAATCATTTTGGCCGATGAACCGACCGGCGCGCTGGATAGCGCCAGCGGTCAGGCGTTGATGGCCATTTTGCACGAGCTGAACGCGGTCGGGCACACCGTCGTTATCGTGACGCACGATCGGCGGATCGCCGAGCAGGCACGGCGGATCATTGAGATCGGCGACGGCGAGATCGTGGCGGATCGTCGCCATGAGGCCTCCCGACAGCCTGCTACGTTCGAACGGCCGCTATCGCCGGTGGCCCCCCTGAAGCGCATGGCACCGGGTGTGGCGCTGAAAGAGGCTGTCGGCATGGCCTGGCGGGCATTGCTGGGGCATCGGGTCCGGGCCGTGTTGTCGATGCTCGGCATCATTATCGGCATTGCGGCGGTGGTCTCCGCCATCGCCATCGGAGAAGGCACACGGCGTAATATTCTCAAGGAAATCAGCCAGCTTGGCACCAGCACGTTGGAGATTCGCCCTGGCCTCGGGTGGGAAAAATCGCGCCCTGATTTCGCGCGTTCGCTGAGCGCGCGCGATGCTGCATTTTTGGCGGCGCTGCCTTACGTCGACAGCGTCTCGCCGGTGATCGGCACCCAACTGCTGGCCGTTCGCGAAAGCAAACAGGTGCCACTCGCCGTGATGGGCGTCGGCGAAGGGTATTTCCGCACGCAGGGCATTCGCCTGCTTTCCGGCGGCCTGTTAACCGCGCAGGATCTGAGTGAGCGTGCACCGGTAGCGGTGATTGATCCCTTGTTAAAGCAGGCGCTGTTTTCTTCCCGGCAAGACCCGGTAGGCGCGGTATTGCTGATAGCGGGCGTGCCTTATCGGGTGATTGGCGTCGCGCAGCGTCGCGGCGCTCAATACGCCGGCTCTCAACCGCTTGCCTGGCTGCCCTATACCTCCCTCACCGGCCGCATCGCCGGCGATATGCCGCTGGAATCCATTGTGATGCGAGTGAATGAAAAACTGACGCTGGAAGAGGCGGGGCGGGATGCGACCCGGCGTTTGATCGTAGAACACGGGCGGCGGGATTTCTTCACCCTGACCGACGATCAGCTGACGCAATCCATTCAGCGCGCCTCAGACTCCATGCAACTGCTGATTACCGCGATTGCCGCCATCTCGCTGCTGGTGGGCGGTGTGGGGGTAATGAACATCATGCTGGTCTCGGTGACGGAACGGACACATGAGATCGGCATTCGATTGGCGGTGGGCGCCGCTGAGAGGGACATTATGCGGCAGTTTCTGATCGAGGCGGTGGTGATCTGCAGCCTGGGGGGCGTGTTGGGGATCGCCTGCGCCGCGTTGGTTAAAGGGGCTCTGAGCGGATTGGCGCCGCAGGTGACGATGATCTTTACCTGGCCGCCGCTGTTGCTGGCCTGCGGATTCTCGGCGTTGATCGGTGTCGGGTTCGGGTTCTTTCCCGCCCGCACCGCCGCGCGCCTGCAGCCGGTGGAGGCGCTGGCGCGAGAATGAGCCGACTTTGGGTTTGTGGGCTGGTGATGCTGTCGCTGAGCGCCTGCGGATGGCGGCCGATCGACGCCACGACGCCACCGTCGTTGCCGCCGCAGTGGCGCGTGGTCGATGAGCGCTCCGGTTCACTGCGCGCGGGCATCGCCTGGTGGGAAAACTTCAACGATCCGCAACTGTCGGCGCTGATCGACGGCGTGCTGATCGCGAATCAGGATCTGGCGCTGGCCGGATTGCAGTGGCGTGAGGCCATGTTGGAGGCCGGATTAGCGCAGGGCAATTTGACGCCGGATCTGGCCGCCAGCCTGAGTGGCCGCAATACCCGAGCGCTGCGGGGCACGACTACGCCGCAGGAAAGCTACCGTGCAGGGCTTTCTCTGAGCTATGAACTGGATTTATGGGGCAAGCTGGCGCGCATTCGCGAACAGACAGAATGGCAGGCCGTCGCCTCGGCGTTGGACCGGCGCAATACCGCGTTGACCTTGATCGGTGCTACCGCGCGCGGGTATTGGCAGATTGCCGATTTGAATCAGCAAGTTATCCATCAGCAACGGATGGTGACGATCGCGCGTGAAACTTTGCGGCTGGTGGCGGCACGTCACACCGCGGGCGACGTTGGCCGATTCGAGCTGTTGCAGGCGGAACAGAACCTGTTGGCGAGAGAGAATCAGCTGCATGAGCTGGAGCGGCAGCGGGAAGACGCGCGTAACTCGCTGGCGTTATTGTTTGGGCGATCGCCGCTGCTGCGCTATAGCGAACGACGTTCGTTGCCGCTTGAAGAGGTGGCTATCGCGCAGCGCCTGCCAGCGGCGGTGATTGCACGCAGGCCGGATGTTCAGGCGGCAGAGCGCCGCCTGAGAGCGGCGCTGGCCGGTGCCGAGGCGGCCAGGTTGAGTTTTTATCCGACGCTGAGCCTGGAAGCCGGGTTGGATGCCGGCAGTGGGCTTTTCCGCCGGTGGTTCAGTGAACCTTCGCGTTCGCTGGGGGCCACGTTGACGCTGCCGTTTATCGAATGGCGCAAGATGCGCTTGTCCAGTGACAAAGCGGCGTTGCAGGCGCAGCGGGCGGAGATTCAATTTCGCGATGCGGTCTACCGCGCGCTGGCCGATGTGGACAACGCCATGCGACAACGCCTGGAAGCACAGCGGCAAATCGGCAACCAGCGGCGGCATCTGGCGATGAGCCGGCAAGCCGTGGCGTTGGCGCGGCATCAATATCAGGCTGGTTCCGTCGCGCTGCAAACGCTGCTGGATGCGCAAGAGGCGGTGTTGACCAGCGAAAATTCGCTGTCGGCGCTGCAATACCGCTACCTGAACGCCACGATGCAGCTCTGGCTGGCGCTGGGCGGCAACGAGGCTTTCGCATCGGGGCAAGGAGAATAAGCATGGAGAAAATAAGACGAGTGGTGGTCACCGGTTACGGTGCCGTCACCGCGCTGGGCGGCAATGCGCAGCAAAACTGGCAGGCTATCATGGCCAGCCGCCTGGCCTATCGCTATCACGATAAATCGGCGGCAGGGATCCACGCGCGCTTTTTTGCTTTGCTGGAGTCTGAGCCGCCGCTGGAGGGCGTTGCTGCGCGGGTAAGTCGCCGGCTACCCAGATTCGCCAGGTTGGCGCTTGCCGCCGCCGCAGAGGCGATCGAAATGGCGTTTTCATCCTCTTACAGGGGGCCTGCGCACTTTTATTCGTCGTTGGAGTGCGGGGCGATTATCGGCAGCGGCTGGGGAGGGCAGGATGAGATCATGCAAAACAATGCGGACTATCTGCAATCCGGATTGGGGCAGTTGTTTGGCTGTTTTCACGCGATGCCCAATATCGCGACCGCCATATGCGGCCAGCATTGGCTGCTACGGGGTTATCAAGGCTCGCCGGCGGCGGCCTGTGCGACCGGCGGCATCGCGATTGGCGATGCGTTTGAGGCGATTCGCAGCGGCCGCGCCGCAATGATGCTGGCCGGCGCGTCGGAATCGCTGAGCGGCAACGGTGCGATCTGGAATATGGATGCGTTGCGTTTGTTGAGCCGGGAGCAGAAAGATATCACCAAAGCCAGTTGCCCGTTCAGCCGGGATCGCAACGGTTTCGTCCTGGCGGAGGGGGCCGCCGTGTTATGCCTTGAGGAACGGGAAGCGGCTTTAGCGCGTGGTGCGACGATCCTGGGGGAGATCAAAGGGTACGGCAATTTTTCAGACGCTTTCGATCTTACCGCCCCGGCGGAGGATCAGCAGGCGAAAGTGAAAACCATACGACGGGCTTTAGAGCAGGCGCAGCTCGACAGTCATAAAATCGACTATATCAATGCGCATGGCACCTCTACGCTGCAAAACGATGTGAGCGAAACCGAGGCGATCAAGGCGGCTCTGGGGCGCGATGCTTACCGCACGCCGATTTCCAGCACGAAATCCTATACTGGGCACCTGCTTGGCGCATCCGGCAGTTTTGAGGCCATCGTCTGCCTGCAAGCGTTACAGCAACAAATGATGCCGGCAACCTGCCATTTGCACGAGACCGATCCCGAATGCGATCTTGATTATATTCGCGAGGGGCATCGGCATGGCCGTCTGCGTAATGTCATGAGCCTCAGCTTCGGTTTCGGCGGCGCCAATGCGGCGCTGGTATTTGGTTATCACAATGAATAGCGATAGGGCCTATGGAAAAGTATCATCGGTTATATGAGACGATTTGCGGCATGTTGTACGAAGCCAGAGGGCTGGAGAGAACGCAGCTGTCGGCAGATATGCCGCTACAACAGCTTGGGCTGGACAGCCTGGATTATATGGAGCTGATGCTGGTGGTTCGGCGAGAATTCGGCATTACGCTCACTGCGGAAATGCTTATCGAACACCCTGAGTTGACGCTCGGTGAATTGTGCCACGTGATAATCCGTCAATAATTTCATCCCCCCAGGCGATCGCTTGTTGAGGTCAGGCCTGGGTTTTTTTCGTCTGTTGTGACTGCCATTTCATCTCTTACCCTTCCAGTTTCACTCTGTTATCGATATCCATAATTATTAATGCTTATCCGTCAGGTTAATATGAACCCGTGATGGCGGTTTTTCATTCTCATTTTGGCGGTGTTATTAATGGCGAGTGTTAATGACATGGCAATATTTTTTAGGAATATTCTTTGTTTTGCCGGTTAATTTATCAATCTTACGCCACATCGTGCCAGGCAGTGATAACGCAAGCTAAAGCAAACAGGAAGCCGTGTGGTGATAATGCCGGGAATCTGCGGAACCCATTCGCAAGAGCGACTCACAAGGGTGGTTGATGCCCGTGATAATAACGCCTGTCGCGCTGTTCGCATTCGGCAAATCCGCTATACTCCGCGCTGGATGCAGGAACCTATCCATAAGCCAGGGGCTACCCTGAGTGTCCATTGTGGTGACGTAAAAGGAAAATGACAGCCACATTTTTCCGAGCAAAGTAATGAGGTTGTATGTCTAATCGTAAACATCTGACGCCTTCCGAAGTGGAGAGACTTCTTGAGGTCACGCTGCAGGGAAAGAATCCAGAACGCGATTATTGTTTGATTTATATGTGTTTTATTCATGGGTGTCGCGCCAGCGAAATAGGGGGGTGGCGCTTATCGGATATCGATCTGGAAGGCGGTAATATCTATGTACATCGGTTGAAAAATGGCTTTTCCACCGTCCATCCGCTCTATCTGCGCGAAAGGCAATGTCTGCGGCGCTGGTTGGATAAGCGTCAACGGCACCGCTGGGCCGATCAAGAGTGGCTGTTCCTGTCCAACCGCGGTGGCCGTCTGTCGCGCCAACGTATTTACGGGTTGATTCGCCATTACAGCAAGGTGGCCAAATTGGAGGTCAACGCTCATCCACATATGCTGCGGCATGGCTGCGGATTTGCATTGGCGGACCGCGGTATCGACACCCGTTTAATTCAGGATTACCTCGGGCACCGAAATATCCAGAATACGGTGATTTATACCGCCAGCAATGCACAGCGCTTTAAGGAAATTTGGTAAGTGTGATTTAAGTTAATAACGATAAGGAGTCACTTTGAACTAAACTGAAACATACTGTAAGGACGCGTAAAAACAATGTCAATATTCCCATGCCCTCTTTCCTGCTTAAAGCTTAATTCTTTTTGAAAACAGTGTGTTGTGATTTTTTCTCGTATCCCCTGCCCCCTCTTAATCTAAGCAAAATCCTAATCAAAAATCCGCGAATTTAAATCATTGAGTTTACGCCTTGGTTTTTTAGTCTGATTTAATATCACTTTGTTACTCAGCTGGTTTTAAATCCTGTTAAATGGGTTTTTATTGGTTTTAAAAACCAAAGGAGTCACTTTAGTTCAAAATGAATCGTTTGGGTGAATAAGCCCGAAGTCATTAATCAGTCTGGCTACGGCCCTTCACATTCATGGAACTAAATAAAAGGAATGACATTAAGGATATGTCGGAAATAAACCCCATGCATATTTTGCATAATTTTAAGGAAAGTAGGATGAAAAAGAATCTGTTGGCTGTAGCTGTATTGACCGCGTCCGCATTTATCCCCTCTGCATTTGCTGCTGACGGCGCGCTGAATATCACTGGCACCATTACCGATCAGTCTTGCACCGTCGATCCGGACTCCCAGAACAAGCAGGTCGCTCTGGGTAAGATTGCCAAAGACGCATTCACCCTGTCTAAAACCGCTGGCGCCAAAGCCTTCAACCTGGTGCTGAAAAACTGCCCGAAAACTGTGACCGGCGCCACCGTGCGTTTTGACGGTACTCAGGTGCAGGGGCAGTCCGGGCTGTTGCAACTGACCGGCGCCGGCACCGCTGGGGTCGCGGGCGGTATTGGCGTACAGCTGCTGGACGACGGCAGCAACGTGCTCAATATCGGCAACGATTCCCGCGTGTATGCGCTGGAAGAAAACAAAGACAACACCCTGGGCTTTGTCGCGCGCTATTTCGCTTATGACGACGTTTCCGTCGGTAGCGCTAACGCTACGGCCAACTTCACCATCGTTTATCAGTAAGGCTATGCCGTCACGGCGGCGAAACAGTTAGAAAAATGAGCCAGAGGGCGTGTTCTCTGGCTCTTGTTCATCGGTGATGGGAACGGGAAGAAAGAGATGAAAGCTGGATACTTTGCGCTGACGGCGGCGTTGTTGATGACGCTTTGGGCTCCGGTACAGGCCGGCGTGGTAGTGGGTGGAACGCGCCTCATCTATGACGGCGGTAAAAAAGAGTCTGCTCTGAATATCAACAATCCGGATGCGGTGCCTTATCTGATCCAATCCTGGGTCGATGCGCAAGAGGGCGATAGCGCGAAAGCACCTTTTATTATCACGCCGCCGCTATTTCGTTTAGACGGGGGCCAAAATAACCTGCTGCGCGTGGTACGTGCGGGCGGCAATTTACCGACGGACAGAGAGTCGCTGTATTGGCTGAATGTGAAGGCTATTCCTTCGGTGGAAAAGAAAGAGAACACGCTGCAAATTGCGATCAAGACCCGCATAAAGCTGATTTATCGCCCGCAGGGGCTCGTCGGCAATCTGGAAGAGGCGGCCGGTAAAGTGACGTGGCGGCGCAGCGGCGATCGTTTGCAGGTGACCAACCCTTCTCCCTACTACCTCACCTTTTTCAATTTGAAGCTGAATGGCCGCGCCATTACCGGCAACACCATGGTGGCGCCGCAGGCGAGCGCCAGTTTCCCGTTGCCGACGGCAAGTGGCGCAGGTGGCAGCCTGAGCTGGCAAATCATCAACGACTATGGCGGCACCGGCCAGACCTTCACCAGCACGTTATAACCGGGCCGCGGTGCGTGTTTTTTTGCTCTGGGATAACGCTGGAGCAGGCGTTCGGCTTACCTGATTCTTCGTCGGGCCGAGCCAATCGGGACAGGGAGTTAAAAGGATGAATAACCCGAATTGCATTGGTTTACCAGGGGCGCGATCGGTTCTGGCCGGCCTGATATCTTGCCAAATGGCGCTGCTGAGCTCGATCGGCACGGCTCATGCGCGCGATTATTTCAACCCGGCGCTGCTGGAAATTGATAATCCGGCGCTGCGCGGCGCCGATCTCTCGGTGTTTGAGGAGAACAGCAGCCAGGCGCCCGGGAACTACCGGGTCGATCTTTACCTTAACGGCGAACAGATCGACAGCCTTGACGTCGAGTTTCGGCTTATGCCGGGAGCCGACGGGAAGCAAGCGCTGCAGCCTTGTTTCAGCACGGAAAAATTGGCGGAACTGGGCGTGAGGGTGGCCATGTTTCCGGCGATGGTGCCCGGGGATAGCTGCGTCAACCTGGCACAGACCATTCCACAGGCCTCTGCGGTATTCCTGTTCAATCAGCTGAGGCTGAATTTGAGCATCCCGCAAGCGGCACTGCGCTTGAATGCGCGCGACTACGTTTCCCCGGATAAATGGGACTCCGGCATACCGGCGCTGTTGGTCAATTACAACTTCAGCGGCGCCAATAACCAGATGCGCGACAGCGAACGGCAAAACAACAATAACTATTACCTCAATCTGCGCTCGGGCATCAACTGGGGCGCCTGGCGCCTGCGTAACTATTCGATCTGGAACCATTACACCGGCGGTTCTTCTTCCTGGCGCTCAATCAACACCTACCTGCAGCGCGATATCGTTGCGTTGCAAAGCCGCCTGACCCTGGGGGACAGCACAACGCCCAGCGATGTGTTCGATAGCGTGCAGTTCCGTGGGGGGCAATTGGCCTCTGAGGACGACATCCTGCCGGACAGCATGAAAGGGTACTCGCCGGTGGTGCGCGGGATCGCGCGTACTAATGCGCAAATCGTAATCCGGCAAAACGGCTATGTGATTTATCAAAGCTATGTGCCGCCGGGGGCATTTGAAATTACCGATCTGTATCCCACGGGCGGCAGCGGCGACCTGAATGTGAACGTGCGTGAGGCTGACGGCCAGGAGCAGCATTTTGTGGTGCCGTACGCCGTGGTGCCGGTATTGCAGCGCGAAGGGCGTTTTAAATACAGCCTGACCAGCGGGAAATACCGTTCATACGGCGGTGGCGTTGATGAACGCCCGTTCAGCCAGGCGACCGGGATCTACGGTCTTCCGTGGGGAGCCACGCTGTATGGCGGCGTGCAGGCGGCCAGTAAGTATCAGTCCCTGGCGCTGGGTTGGGGGCAGAACCTGGGGGCGGTGGGCGCGCTGTCTGCCGATGTCACCCAGGCCTGGACCAAGCAGGAAACCCGGCCGAAGGAGCAGGGGCAGTCATGGCGTTTGCGTTACGGCAAGAACTTCATTGAAACCGGCACCAACTTTAGTCTGGCCAGCTACCGCTATTCCACGCGCGGTTTTTATAACCTGCAAGAGGCGCTGGAGAGCTACGGCGGCAACAGCGCTATCTATAACGATCACAAGAAGAGTCGCGCCGAGCTGACGATGAGCCAAAGCCTGTGGGAGCGGGGGGGAACGTTGTCGCTCAGCCTGTTTAACGAAGACTACTGGGACGATAACCGCCGTTCGCAGTCTGTCAGCCTCAGCTACAACAACAGCTGGGAGGCCGTCAGTTACGGGCTGAATTACACCTTCAACCAGAACGGCTACGACAGTAACGGCAATCGCAGCAGTATTCGTGACCATATCGTAGCGTTCAACGTCAGCGTACCGCTCAGCAAATGGCTGCCGGGCAGCTATGCCACCTACAGCATGAACGCCAGCCGCAATGGCGCTACCAGCAATAACCTTGGGTTGAGCGGTACCACCTTGCCGGGCAATAACCTCAACTACAGCATCAACCAGGGCTATACCGGCAGGGGCGCGGGGGCGAACGGCAATATTCAGGCGGACTACAAAGGCGCCCTCGCCGAGTGGAACCTGGGGTATGGCTACGATCGCCATCGCCGGCAGGTGAACTACGGCGTACAGGGGGGCGTTCTGGTGCACCAAAACGGCGTCACGCTGTCGCAGCCGCTGGGCGATACGGTGGCGTTGGTGCAGGCGCCCGGCGCGTCAGGGGTGGATGTCCTGAACCAAACCGGGGTGAGCACCGATTGGCGCGGCTATGCGGTCGTGCCTTACCTGACGCCTTACCGGCGCAATATCGTCGGATTGGACGGTGAATCTTTTGCTGAAGATGTCGACATGACGCTGAGCAGCCAAACGGTGATCCCAACCCGCGGCGCCGTGGTGCGTGCCCGCTTCAATCCGGACGTCGGTGCCCGCGTGTTGCTGACCTTGCTGACGCGCAGCGGTGACCCGGTGCCGTTCGGCGCCACCGTCAGCAATCTCAACAGCCCCTCTGACAATGCCGGCATCGTCGGCGACGGTGGCCAGGTTTATCTGGCCGGCCTGGCGGAGAGTGGGCAGCTGCGGGTGAAGTGGGGCAATGACGCGGCTCAGCAATGTCAGGTCAACTATCAATTGGCTAATCAGCTCGAGAGCGGTGGGATTCGTCTCGTTAACGGGCAGTGTTTATAAGGTACATATGATGGCGACAGGAATATCGATTCAACGAGGGATCATCGTCGGCGGGCTATTGGCGTGCGCAACGTTCAGCGCACCACAAGTACAGGCGGCTTTCGGGCAGTGTGCTCCTATTTCGGGGACTCATGGGTTTTCATTCCTCTTTTCCCCGGTTTTAACCGACCCGTCGCAAAACGTGGTGGGGCGGATTATTAAGAATGCTGACGGCGGCAACTGGAATTTGCCCGGTTCTTATCGGGTGAAGTGCGAATGCCAGACGCGTACGGCGTCTTATGTCACCGCCAAAATGCTGCTGAGCGAGCCGGTATTCAGCAGCGGGGGGTTAACGTATTACGCGTTGAATGAATACCTGGGGGTCGCGAGCGAAGTTTTCGTGGCGGGATATCGCAATGAGTTTATTGCCGCACCGTTCACCAATGAGTCTAACTTTAAGACCGATATGGATGGCGATGACGAATCCTGTGCTAGCACGCCCTACAACAGCGGCGCTCGCGGGCGAATTCATCTGTATTTCCGCCGCCCTTTCGTTGGCGTGACCACAATCCCCAGCACCCGCCTGGTGGACACCTATGTCTCGGTGGCGAGTGGCGTGAAAAGCGATGTGCCGGTCTCCACGATATCAATGAGTGGCACCGTCACCGTGCCGCAAAGTTGTGTTATCGATCCGCAAGTGGTTACGGTCAATTTTGGCGACATCTTGACCTCGAATATCCAAACCAAGGGCGCGATGCCGCCCCGTTTTACTCCAGAAGAGAGAACGCTGACGCTGGCCTGTCGCAATATTTCCGCCGGCGTCAAGGTCAGCCTGTCATTCCGCGGCGAGGCTGACGGCAGCATGCCTGAGGCGCTGAAAACCAGCAATCGCGACATTGGCGTGATGATTAAGGATATGCAGGGCAATGTGATTCGGCCTCAGAGCGGGCGCTTGCCAATCGATAACTTCCAATATCCCAATCAGAGTGGCAGTTCACGGATCAGCATCTATCCGATCAACACCACCGGCCAGTATCTCGCGTCAATTATTTTGGCCGGTCGGCGACAATTAAAATGGCCGGTTCACTACGGCGCCAGTGATGCCGCCTC